>CAYYNB010000095.1:0-22213 GCA_964472565.1 uncultured Anaerolineaceae bacterium | reverse complement strand
ACCCACCAAAGCCGCTCCTACCACAACGAGAATCAATGTCGGCATAACCACGGCCGAGCGCTGCATGGTTTCTCCCCCTTACGGCTGCGGCTGATCCGGCGGCTGCTGCTCGGCTGGCTGGTCCCAGGGTTGTCCCCCATAGGGCGGCTGCTGTGGCTGGCCGTAAGGCGGCTGGCCGTAGGGCTGTTGTGACTGCGGTTGTCCCCCATAGGGCGGCTGTGGTTGGCCGTACGATTGCGGCGGTTGTCCATAGGGCTGTTGTGATCCATAGGGCGGCTGGCCGTACGATTGCGGTTGGCCGTAGGGCTGACCATAATAACTTCCATAGCTGTAGGCCGCCGCAGCGGGTTTACTACCGCCGACCAGCAGCGACACCACGCCCACAATCAACATGACTATTGGCCCGCCGAACAAAAACGCCCACGCGATTCCCAGCTCGACATCTTCATCCACCACGAAATAAAACAGGATGCCGACGTACACCAGCACCGCCAGCGCCATCAAAATCATCCCGCGGATATTCACCAGAGCGAAAATCGATGCACCGGTCAGCATCGCCAAAAAGATGCCCCACTGGTTATATTCCAGGCCATCGCGAACCGACGCCAGATCTTCAAAATCGTTAAATTCATCCATACGGATGAGCTGCGAATCGTCCTCGTCGGCGGTGATTTCTAAAAACAAGCCAATTCCCAGCAGGACGATCCCCACCAGCGCTATGACGCGCAAAATATTCAGGGCAGCAGATGACGGTTGCATGACTTCCTCCTTATGACCAGGGTGTATAGCTTGGCGGCTGTTGCGGCTGCCCGTAATAACTCGACGGCGGATAGGACGGTCTGCGCGCGCCGGGGATCAGATTCGCCACCGCGCCGATCAGAATCAGCAGTGTGCCGCTGCCCAGCAGCAGCCAGGCCCATCCGAAAGCCAGCTTGATGCCATCGGCATAATCGTTGGTGTCGTCAATATCGCTCCACAACAAAAAGCCTTCAAAGACGATAAAACCGAGCAGGGCCAGGCTTAATGGGGTTAACCCGCTGCGGGTCAGCGCCCCGAAGATCGCCAGCACCGCCAGCGCGATCATCGTAATTTCAGCGACATTGGCTAAGAGGCCAACCGAGGTGCTTTCATCAAAGACGTCATCCTGAAACAGGCGACCCGACTCTTCTTCGCAGTAGCCCCAGCCGCCGCTGTCCGTTTCTTCACACGTATAGGCGGGCAGAAACATCCCGGCAATGACCGCGATAGCGCCAAACAAAACCAACCCCAGCGCGATAGGGTTTGGACTCAATCTCATATTATTTTTCTCCTCGCAACCGAAGCGTTTTTGCCAAGTATAGTCGATGTTTCTGTGTAGCAAAAATGAGAAAAAAAACAGGCACCGCTGGGGGTGCCTGTGGGCAGAGTTGCTATTGGGGTTTGGAATGTGACTCGGGTTGCTCGCCGGTATCTTCACGGCAGCATGCCCAGTAAATCATAAACGGCACTGCAATGCCAAAGAAGATATGAATCAGCCAGAACAGGCTTTCACCGCTAAATACATCGCCTCCCATACGCCACCTCCAACTGCTATTGTGTTCTATTTAAACTTTACAACGCCGCTCCCTTCCTGTCAACATATCAATAAAATTTGATATTACAGTTATTGTAACAATTTCAACTGGTGCGTTCTCAAAATCACAAGCATCTCATTTTACGCCTCACACGGATCGTACTATACTAGCCCTGATCATTCAACGTGTGGAGGTGTGTCGATGAAACACCGGATAGTGCGTTTGTGTGTGTTGGCGGTCTGGCTGCTCCTTGCTTTGCTGATTGTGGCTCCAGCCCTGGCTCAGGACGGCGGCGATACCCTGTCGCCTCAAGGTGAAGTCCAGAGCGACTCCGCTCCCCAGGATTTAGATGATATTGCGGTCAAATTAACGCCGCTGCTGGTGGGCGCGGCGTTGATCGAGCGGACCATTGAATTTCTGTTCAACTGGGCCGAGCGCGCGGTCCTGGATGCGACCCACTATTTGCACGGCATCGCCTCGCGCGTGACCGGGTTGGTTCAGGTCGATCTCAAAACGGCCTGGAAGAATCTCAACAAGCTGCGCACTGCCGTACTGACGCGCCAGATGCAGGCCGCCGCCCCCCAGTCCACCGATGCGGATAGTCCCGACATGGAACACTGGCCGCTGGAACTGCTCGAAGCGCGGCTGATTGATGCCCAGCGTTTGTTTGCCGAAGCGCAGGACTCGGTCAAAACGGCGATGGATTCCAAAGTGTATATTCTGCGTAAAAAGATGGCGGCGGGCTGGATCAGTATGCTGCTCGGTGTCATCCTCGGCTTCAGCGCTGATCTGCGTCTGTTCCAGCCGTTGGGCGTCTCAGTGGATGCGGACCTTTTTGATAAATTTGATATTGTGATGGCGGGCGTGTTGATGGGCCTCGGCACCGAATGGGTGCATCAGGTGATCGGCCTGTTGATTCAAGGCAAAGGGCTGCTGGGCCGCGCCGCCGGGGGCAGCGATACCGTCGATCTGGAACAGGTCAAAGCGCTGACCACGCTCGCCGTGCAGGAAGCGTTACGCGATCAGGCCGAAAAGCTCAAGGATCAGGCCACGGAAACCGCCCAAAACCTGATCCAGCCGCCGACTTGAAGAGAGGGCGAGGAGTCGAAGCCGCCGCACGAAGCGCTCAGCACGTTTGTCAGTCTGGCGGAAGGACTCCCGGCGACGAAAACAGCCGCCGCCGAACCGTCTACCCCGTATCCCACCGGCTATCTGCCGCTGTCCAAAGTCACCGTGACGGTGCGCGCGGGCGGCGTGAATGTGCGGGCCGCGCCGGATAAAGACGCGGAACGGATCATGGGTCTGCGCGAAAATACCCAACAACCCGTCACCGGTCTGCTCTGGCGTGACGAATATTCCTGGCTCAGTACGCCCACACCTCGCTCCACACAGCAGATCGGGTGGCTGGCGGGCGAATATACCGATTTTTCGCGCTCAGCGGCCTACAATCAGGTGGTGGAGGCGTGGTATGAAGCGGCGGATGTGCTCGAATTTCGCCGCGCCCTGCTGCGCGATATGTTACGCGTGCGCGGCACTGACGCCGACAAACTCGCCCAGGCCGAACGCCTGACCGGGGAAGCGCTGCGCAAGCTGGAAGATACGCTCACCCGCCAGACCATCCCGCCGCTGGTGATCCAGTTCTGGCAGATTCGGGAACGGCTCGGCTTGCCTGATCTGTTCGAGTATCTCCCGGTTCATACTGTGCCGCCGTCGGGCATCGAGCAGATGGAATTTAACGGCTTCGGCCCCGACACTTTCGCCTTCCACAACTGGGAACTGTACTATACCCATACGCGCGGTCTGCATAACGGCGTGGATTACATCGTGCCCGAAGGCTCGCCGCTGATCGCCGTGTCGGATGGGGTAATCGTCAATTTCCGCTTCCTCGGCAATTCGGCGGAGCGCTCGCTGGCTCTGCGCCCCTATCTGCCCGACACCGTCCGCAAGCCGGACGGATCGCGCGTGTTGTCCAATCTCATCGTGGCCTACGGACATCTGACCGGCGACCCGACCAGCGAGATCGTCCGCGTGGGCGACGAAGTGCGCGCCGGGGATATTATCGGCACGTCCGGCTGGCCGGTCTACACCCGTGACGATGGCACGCTTGGCATCCAGCACAACAACGCCCATCTTCACCTGGAAACGCATCTTGTGACCACCGGGGAGCGCGAATTAGGCAGCCGCACCCCGTTTAACCCGCTGCTGTTTTTCTCGCCGCGTCTGATCGCGTGGCAGGCGCGCTTAGCGGCGCACAGCAGCACGCCGCCCTATCCGCAGACTGGACAGCCCTTTGGACGGCTAGGCTTTTTCAGTCTGGGGGCGTTTGCCTACGAACCCCCTGCGCCGCGCGTATGGCAATACTCGCCTACCCGTCAGGCAATGTGGCCCGAAGGCGTGTACGATCTAGATAACATGCTGAAATGGGTGCAGACGTTCGCGCCCTATCAGGAATAGGGATCGCGTACGAATCAGGGATGCTATGTACAACCAACCGCCGCCTAATCTCGCTCAGGGAATCTCGCTCGCCCAGGCCGGACGCAAGCCCGAAGCGCTGGTCTATCTCCGGCAGGCCGCCCGCACCGAACCGCTGAACGCGGAGGGCTGGCTCTGGCTGGCAGCGGCCAGCGATGATCTGGAAGAATACCGGCTGTGTGTGGAACAGGCGCTTCGCACTGATCCGCGTCATCCGGTGGCCCAGCGCATGCAAAACGACCTGATGCGGCTGGGCGAGATGAACCAGACCATGCCGCGCGGGATGCCGGGGATAGGTACGCAGACCCCACCGCGATCTCGCGGCAGGCGGCGGTTTATTCTGCTCCTGTTATTTTTGCTGCTCGGCGCGGGCGCAGTCGTCGCGCTGATCGTGTCTGGTGTGGCCGAAGATGCGCTGGACCGCCTCTCGACTAGAGATGAAGTGGTTCACTCGGTGGAATTTACCGTTGGGGAGGGGAGTCTGGCGCATCGTTTTTACGTGGAAGTGCCCTCGTCGTGGCTGCCCGCCGATACCGACAGCCAGACCTGGATCGATACGCGCGGCGAGTTGGAGCAGGCCTTCCCCGGCTCCGAATCGGTCTGGACTGAGATCGAAGCCTCGTACAGTAACACGGTGCGTAACCCGGTTTACGGCGAACTTCGCCCTAAACCCGTCGCCATCGTCGAAACGGATCATGATACGTTAGACGATGCGGGGATGGTTTCGACGCTCGCCCTGCTCGAAATTCAACCGCTGCCCAAAAACGATCAGGATTTGAATACCTGCGAACGGTTGCAGCTTCTTCAGTCGGAACTGGAAGCCGAACCGCTGCCCACCGGGGCCGAAATCGTACGCTCACTGATCGCCCAGCGCGAGGGCCGCGACGACTGCGCCCTGGTGTTCCACCGCCGCCTGACCAGTGCCGCGTCCGGCGTGCTCCCCGGCATCACCCCGCCCGCTGCCGTCCATGAGATTCGGCTGGCCGTTCCTATCGAAGCCGAAAACCGGTACACGCTGTGGATTCTCACGATCTCCGACAGCGTGTACCGCGAAGCCGACACGGACCGCCTGATCGCCTCGCTGGACGTGGTCCCGTAGAAATTCAAGCCGCGCAGGGTTGGCCTATTGGGGCTGCCGCGCGTCAACCAGCCGCTTGATCAATTCACGGTTAAACTTCCGCTCGCGCATCAGCAGGACTAGCAGCATCAGCGCGATAATCCCGATAAAGGTCACGCCTACGGTATCCTGCGTGACCACGCCGCTGTTATCTTTGGCTGTCAGCCGGTTGCCAATCCAGTCCGAATCGGCCATTATTCGCTGTCCTGTTTTTTGGCGCTCTGCTGCCAGACATAAAGCGCCAACAGGAGCAGGGCAACCACCAACAAGATCACCGGCAGCTTGTTGGTAGGAACCTCCAGATCATCATCTTCTTCCAGCGCGAGGCCGTGCGATCCATTTCCGTTACCCATCTAGGCACCCCCTTCTATCGCTTACTCTCGTGCGGCGGCACTGGCGTATACCGCACCGCCGACCCGCCTTCGTTGAACCGGACCCAATCTACATCGTCCAGCCGGACCTGTACGTTCCCCTCGGCATCGATAAACCGTTGGGCGCTGTCACCTGCAAAATTAATCAGATCAAACGGCGCGCGATGGGCGGTGCTGTCCAGCGCATCGCCTACCAGTGCGATCAGCGGGTCCAGCCGGATCGCCCACTTGGCGATCACAAAGTGCGTCGAACGATAGCGCCGCACCAATGACCGGATTTTTTCCACCCCGACTTGCCCTGCTTCGGCCCACAGCACCGGCTTGCCCTCGTCATCCAGCGCGACGACATCCGGCTTATAACGATCCCCTACGCCCACCTCGACGGTCAAATTCGGGTAGGCTGGCAGATACAACGCCCACAGCAGCGCTTTCATAATTACATGCTCAGGACGTTCACTAAAACCTTTGAGAAAGACCACTTTTTTATCGTAAGCCCGCAGCATCCACTTGTGCGGCAGTATTAAATCAGTACCCATCTTTATTTCCCCGCCTTTCTATCCCTACTATACATCATAATTTTTATTTGCGGGTACCTGACGGTACACTAGTAACGCACTGCGTTCTTGCCAGAGGGGAAAACTATGACTCAATTTATCGCCGATAATCACCTGCGGCTCGATCTGCTGATGCAGCTCAGCCATAAGCCGCCGCTTTTTGAACCGGGCGAAGAACTATTCTGGAACGATAAGCATATTTCTGAGCAAATGCTGGCCGCTCATCTCGACGCCAAAACCGATGCCGCCAGCCGCGCACCCCAGGCCATCGACCGCACCGTAAACTGGCTGCTGGATTATCTCAAGCTCAAACCCGGCGACAAAGTGATCGATCTCGGCTGCGGCCCTGGGTTGTACTGCGTGCGCCTGGCACAGGCGGGTTTGCGCGTCACCGGGATCGACTATTCCAGCCGCTCGATTGCCTATGCCAAACAGTATGCCGCTGCGCAGAATTTAGCCATCGAATACAACGATCAGGATTATCTCACCCTGGATCGCCCCGCCGAGTTTGATGCTGCTTTTCTCATCTACGGCGATTTTTGTGTATCCCCGCCCGACAAGCGCGATATTTTGCTGCGTAACATTTACCGCGCACTCAAACCAGGCGGCTTTTTCATTTTTGACGTGACCACGCGGTATGTCCGCCTGCGTTCTCAGCTTCGCACCGGCTGGTATGCCGCCGAATCGGGCTTCTGGAAACCCGGCAACCATCTTGTGCTGGAACGCCAGTTTGATTATCCTGATGAGGATGTGGTGGTGGACCAGTATATTGTGATCGAAGAAGATGGCACTTTCAGCGTCTATCGTAACTGGTTCCAGAATTACACCCTGGAATCTCTGCTTCCCATTCTGGAACACCAGGGTTTTGTGGTCCGCGACACCTGGAGCGATCTCACCGGCACAACCTACACCCCGTATTCCGAATGGATTGGACTGGCAGTACAAAAAGTATGAATGAACTAACACTGCGCCAGCTTTTGGATGCAGCCGGCGCGGACTATGAGATTTTTACCCATCTTGAAACCATCGTTACGGCTGAGGATGGCGTGCAGCAGGGTATAGGCCGCCTGGACGAAACCGCCCCGACGCTGATTCTGGAAACAGAAAAAGGCTTTTTCGCGGCGATTCTCAGCGGCGGGACGCGCCTTTCACGCAAGAAGATCAAAAAGCAGTTGGGGCTGAAAAATATCGCGCTGGCCCGCCCGGAGCAGGTCTACGCGATCACCGGGGCCGAAGTCGGCTCCGTGTCGCTGATCAATCCCGGCCTCCCGACCCTGATCGACATCCGGCTGGCGGATGTGGTCTACGGCGGCTGTGGGCTTCCCTGTCATACCCTGCGCATCCACCGCGCCGATTTGATTCGTGTCACCGAGGCTCTTGTTTTGGATTTGGCAGACCCTGTATGAAACACATCACGACTCTGAATCTGATTCCAACCGCACCGTTCGACTTTGATTCGACCTTCCACAAGCCCGATCATTTCACCACCGGCGATAATGCCTGGGAACCCGGCACCCGCTGGCAGACGTTCCCCTGGCAGCAGGTGCCGCTGGGCCTGGTGATCAAAAATGCGGGCACCGTTGATCAGCCCGCCGTCCAGATCGATATTCACCATGATGCGCCGCTGGATGAGGCGTTTTTGTCCTCGTTCACCGCCGAGTTCCGCTACCGTTACAACTTCGACCTCGATCTGTCCGGTTTTTATGCCGCCTTCGCCGCCGATCCGGTGCTCGGCCCGGTGATCACGCGCTGGCGCGGCATGCGGCCCGGTCATCCCAGTTCGCTGTACGAATACCTGATCATCGGCATCGTGCTGCAAAATGCGACGGTGCGCCGCTCGATCCAGATGTTCGCGGCGCTGCTCGACCATTACGGCACGCCGCTTAATTTCGACGGTCAAACGTTAGGGTGCTTCTGGAATCCCGGCGATCTCACGCCTGTCACGGAAGAGGAACTGCGCGCCCTGAAGATGGGCTACCGCGCCAAATCGATCAAACGCATCGATGACTATTTCGCGCGCGGCGAGATCGATGAAATGGCCCTCCGCGCCCTGGATCGGGATACGCAGATGAAAGCGCTGCTCAAGCTCTACGGCGTCGGCCCGGCAACGGTCTGGTATTTACTGTTTGATGTGTTCCATCACTGGGACTTTTTCAACCACATTTCGCCCTGGGAGCAGAAGATTTACTCCAAGCTGTTTTTTGATCAGGACCCCGAAAACCCGGTCCCGGTGGAGCGCCTGCTCGACCATTTTGAGCAGTACGGCCCGTACAAACAGCTTGCCGTGCATTATCTGTGGGAGGACCTCTGGTGGCAGCACCACCACGCCCCGTTGGAATGGTTCGGAAAGTTGATCCGCACGTAACCGAATTCCGTAGGGGCATGGCCCTACGGGGTTTAATTC
Organism: uncultured Anaerolineaceae bacterium; assembly: GCA_964472565.1. Lineage (GTDB taxonomy): Bacteria > Chloroflexota > Anaerolineae > Aggregatilineales > Aggregatilineaceae > DATAMF01. The sequence continues at coordinate 13,742 of CAYYNB010000095.1, read as the reverse complement.
ACCATCTCGTCCAGCACCCGGTTCGCCACATGCCGCCCGGAGATCATCGCGGTGGGCATGCCCGTGCCCGGATGCGTGCTCGCGCCGACAAAATACAGGTTGCGATAGGTCGCGTGGCGGTTGTGGGGCCGGAAATAGCCCAGTTGAAACAGCGTATGCGCTAACCCGTGCGTCGATCCCTTCAGCAGGTTGTATCGATGCCGCCACGACATCGGCGTGTAGTTGACCTCAAACTTGATGTGGGATTCCAAATCGGTGATCCCGACCAGTTTCAGCTTGTTGAAGAGCGCATCCCGTGCCTGGTCGATTTTGTGCGCCCAGTCGTTTTCCTCATGATCGCCCAAATGTCCCACCGGGACGATCCCGATCAGTGTATCCTGACCGTCGGGCGCAGTGGTCGGGTCCAGCCGCGTTGGGGCATGCAGATACACGGAGGGATTCGCAGGCATCACCCGCCGCTCGATGCTGTCGAAGTTTTCCTTGTAGTTGTCCACCAGAAACAGCGTATGCGGCCCGACCTGTGGATAGACCTTATCCACGCCCCAGAAAAAGCTGACTGTCGAGCAGGAGAAGCGTTTGTGCGCCATGCGTTTCGCCGCGCCTTGATCCGGCAGCAAATCCTGGTACACATACGGCAAATCCGCGTTGGCGATAAGAATGTCCGCTTCCAGGCGTTCGCCGCCCTTAAACAGCACGCCGCGCGCCTGTGTGCCGTCCACCTCGATCCGCTCGGCTTCCCAATCGAAAAGGAATTCCACCCCGGCCTTTTGCGCCACATCCACCAGCGTTTCCACCACGCGGTACATCCCGCCTTCAGGATACCAGACGCCGTGCGCCAGTTCTGAATAGGGCATCAGCGAAAACGTCGCCGGGGCCTCGAAGGGACTCAGCCCCATATACACATCCTGAAACGTGAACGCGGATTTTAGCCGGTTGGTTTTGAAATACGTGTTCATGTGATGGTAGTGCCGCGCCAGCGGTTTGAGCTGGTAGGCCAGCGGGACGTGTTTCACATGGAAGAACTGGGCCGCCGTGCGGAAATCGCGGTTGACCAGCTTTTTCATCGCAAGATCATAGTGCCGCTGGCCTTCGCGCACATACCGCAGGAATCCCTGAAAGCTTCCGGCCTCTATCGCTTCCAGTTGTTCGTACATGCGCTCCATATCCGAGGTGAGCGCCATCTGCTGCCCGTCATCGAATACCAGATGATAGGTCGGATCGACGCGCTTGAGGTGCAGCGCTGCCTGCATATCGACACCCAGCGCGGCGAGTTCACTCTCAAAGACCAGCGGCATCACGAACAGCGTTGGCCCCGTATCAAACCGGTGATCCTCGCGCCAGAAATGATCGCACCGCCCGCCTGCGCGTTGATTTTTCTCGACCACCGTCACCTTCACGCCCCGCTGGGCGAGGTGTGCCGCCGCCGAAAGTCCACCGATTCCGGCCCCAATAATGATCGCGGATGTCATGCCTTCCACTTCCTTCTACTGCTCAATTTCTGTCGTTCGGTCCCCGGAGGATCGAGGTTTCTCTACTCTTCCCCGCTTACTACTGTCGAACCCTGCTCTGGATAATACGCCCGCAGCCGGTAATCATCCGCTTCAATGATCGCCAGCAGCGCCTCGAAGCGCGCGCAGTAGGCCAAACCCGCCATCCGGCACCGGGTGTTCGGAACCTGCGCCAGATAGTCCTTCCCCGCCAGGAAGTAGGATCGCGCCAGTTGTACCTGGCTCTGGACCCATTCCCGGTACACTTCACTTTCGACGTCCAGCGCGACAGCCCCATATTTCTGAATGTATTCGCGCGGAATATTATAGTATCCGGCGGCGATGTCCTCGCAGGTGTCGCGCAGCATGTGCGTGATATGCGCCGCCGTCACCGCGCGGTAGCGGATCTCACTGGGTGCGCAGTATTCATCATGTCCGATGAAATAATGCATTGCTTCGGTCACACCCACCGCCAGATGATGCGAGTACCCGGTTAGTTCACTGTGCGTGATCAAGCGCCCCCGGCGGTTCGCGTCAAAGGCCATCACTGCCATCATATTCCGAATGTAGGCTTGCAGACCGCTGTACGGTTCCTGATCGACGCGGATCAGTTCCGCGATCATTTCTTCTTCGACGGACAGGTTACGCGGCCATACCCCGCGATACACACTGTCGATCACCGCCTGCTGCCGTTCCACAAATGCGATTCGTTCCGCCCGATCAGTGGCTCCCTGGTCCAGCCAATCATCCACCCAGCGGAAATAGCCGTAGGCCTGATACGCTTCCCCCACGCGATCCGTATCAACCAGAAAACGGATCGTGTCATAGGTCTGCTGGCTGGCTGTTTTGGTGATGAATGCCGCCAGACTCTCATCAACGTTCTGTGTCGGTACTACCTGATTGAGCGTCATCATATCTTGCATCTCCTGCATCCAGAAACAATTACGTCCGAAGGGTAAAATTGTCGCGTCATACCCCTGGGAAGTGACATTCATCCTGGTTTGGCACTGACTATGATCACCATGAAGACGCATCTGGCAGACGGAGCGCCCCCAGAAAATAATTATCTCATTCATCCGGATGGGGTAAGGAAAATAGTGGCGCAGCTTTATTCCGGAGCTGGCGCGCAGTGAAAAAAGCTGCGCGCCTCGATCTAAACCGTTGTTATCGGATTCTCCGCTGCATCACTGGCCTATCGGCGGAAAGGCCGGAAGCCCCTCGGCTACTGAATTCGGCCCGGACCAGACCGGAGTCCAGGTTGTGCGCGGGCTGCTCCATAATACCAGCGGCGCTTGGGCCTCGCCCGACGGCCCCCACTCCATTGCAGTAAGCTCAAATGTATTGCTGGACGTAACCGACCAGGTTACGTAACCCGTCGGGGCCGGGATCAGGCTGAATTGTTCGCCTTGCGGCAAGGGATACTGTATCCCGGAGCGATCCAGATAGACCGTAGATGATGTGGAACTGATCGGGTCCTGGATCATCACCGCTATTTTGCGCCCTGCATCTATAAACTGCACACCCCACAGATAGACCGTCGCATCGTTAAACACAGGATAACTGACCCCTGCTGCATCCTGGTACATGACCACATTCGCATCACCACCGGGCAGCGTTTCGGCGGCAGGGTGTCCGAATGCTGGATCGGCGGCTAACCACACCATTTCACCATTGGGCGCTATCGATAACATATCTGCCGGATAATTTCCCATCAAGCCCACCGTATTGGTTGAGGGCTGCCAGCTAATCACCGGCATTAAAGCCAGCGCGCTTTCAGACAGATATTCTTGCAGCGACAATACAATTTTATCCGCCCCAAAATGGCGCACTCGCGGCGAAAAATTCGCATAACTGGCTATCGTGTCCAGGCTCGAATCCAGGCGATAAAGGGATGTGCCGGACGCGCTATCGATGACGTTAACCGCCCAACTACTCAGTATGCCCTGTTGGGCTACCGTTGAAGGGAGGGCAAACTGAGTCCCATCGGGGCTAAACTGGCCTGCCGAAACCTTACACGATTCCTGGGGCGGGACGGGATACGAAAAGCGATAATGGGCGCTGAGAATATCGTAAGCGGTGAGCATTAACCCTTCTCCGCTGACCGAAAACAGACAGGCCATCATCACATTCCCATCGGGTGAAAATTCCATTTCTCCAAAATCGTATCCATCCGGCGGAACCAGGGAAACTTCCTGCGTTGTGCCATCCATGAACACCCGCACGAGCTGGTGACTTTCCTGATCATACAGCCAGACAGACCACTGGCTATCGCCAGCCGCTGCCGGTGTGAAGGGAAGCATCATGAAGAGTACGGACGCTATAAGCAGTAAGCGCTTGATCATGGTTAAACTCCTCTCATTTTTTGCTGCGCATAGGTGCAGTTTAACTTTGTTCGTCCGGATCAAACGGATGGTTAACCTCTGAAAAGGCGCTGATTAACCAATGCTGATCAAATCCCTTTCTCACTGCGACGATGCCATAGCCCGCCCGACCTATCCCCAAACCCCTGCGAATCAGTTAAACTCACACTATCGCCCGTCACAGAAGAGATACATTCATCATGCCCGAACTGCCCGAAGTCGAAACCGTCGTGCGCGGCCTGCGCGCCCCGCTGCTGGGCCGGACTATCACCGCCGCCACCTACGATTATCCCGGCGGCCTGGTCACGCCCGATGGTCCGGTTTTTACCGCCCGCATCACCGGCCAGCGCGTCGAGGCGATCACCCGCCGCGCCAAATACATTTTGATCGGCCTTACCCACGACACGCTGATCATCCATCTCAAAATGACCGGGCGGCTGTATGTTGTGCCCGATGCCGAACAAACCCCGGCGGATCGCTGGGTGCATTTTATGTTCCAGCTCGACAACGCTCACCAGCTTCGTTTTTCCGATGCGCGTAAGTTTGGCCGCGTCTATCTGGTCGCTGACCCACTTCAGGTGACACATGCGCTCGGCCCCGAACCGCTCGAAGCGGATTTCACGCTGGAACTTTTCACCGAACGGCTGCGGCACCGCTCCGGCCATCTCAAGCCGCTGCTGCTCAACCAGTCGTTTGTGGCGGGAATCGGCAATATCTACGCCGATGAAGCCCTCTTCGACAGCCAGCTTCACCCCCTGCGCCGCGCCGATACCCTCACCCCCGCCGACATCGCCCGCCTCTATGCTGCCATCCGCCGCGCCCTGCTGGCCGGAATTGACCGCGAAGGGGCCAGCATCAACTGGTATCGGAAGCCCGACGGCACCCCCGGCTCGGCCCAGGACAGCCTCTTAGCCTATGGCCGCACCGGGGAGCCGTGTTCGCGCTGCGGCCATCCGATTGAAAAAATCGTCGTCGGACAGCGGGGTACACACTTTTGTCCGGCTTGCCAAAGACAGGAACCCTGAATACACTGTGCGTATGACGATATGAAAGCCAGACCATTATGACATCTTCTTCCGATTTTTCTGATCTCTTCAGCCAGATTGGGGGCCTGGTCGCACTCACCTGCGGCGCGGGCATCGTCTGGATCGTTTTGATGACGCTGGTCGCCCAGCGCGCCAGCGAACGCCGCCGCCGTGTTCGGGAGGGTTTGCCTCCTCTGCCCGGCATCCATACCCAGGTTTTGAACCTGATTCGCGGGACAGCTAAATCATCTCAGTCATCCATTCCCGCTCTCAGTGAGCGCGCCAGGACTTACGCCGCGCCCGCTGCCGCGCCTCCCCAGATGGCTGTGCCGGCCCCTGACCTTGATTTGTTAACCAGCGATCTCCCCCAACCCGATTTAGCCGCCATGTTCGCGGATGATCTTATTGCTGAGGAACCTATGCCTGTTCATACCGAACCATCACTTGAAGATTTCCCCCTCTCGGACTCCGAATCATCCGCCGCGCCCGCTGATGCCGTGGAACTGCTGCGCGTCTGGCGTGATGTGTCCGATGGTCGCCTGATTGTGGAAATCGCGGGCCGCCAGTTCACCTCGTTATCCGAACTGCGCAGCGCCGATCTCGAACGCCGGTTCCTCAGTGTTCTGCGCGACCTCAACGCTATCGCCCAGTCTGCCGCCAAAGTGCCGCCGAAAACCGCCGCGCAGCCCTCCCAACCGCAGGAGCCGCCGCGCAAAGACGCATCCGAAATCCCGTCGATGAGTCCGGGGGCCATGTTCCGCCAGATGGGCCGCGTGGCGATGGGGCACGGCCCCGAACCTGTCGAAGAAAAGCCGGAACTCAGCATTGCGGAGCAGATTGAAGAACTTCTGCAAGCGCGGATCGCCGGAATCGCCGCTTACCGTTCGCGCAGCATTCATGTGAAACCCTCAATGCATGGGGGGGTGCGTATCGAAGTCGATGGTAAATTTTATGAAGGTATTGGCGACGTGACCGAAACCGACGTGCGCGACCTGCTGCAAAGCGTCGTGCGCGAGTGGGAGTCGCACCAATAGTTTGCCCGGTAAATTTCTATACACTCAAGGATACTCAACCATGCGATTTTTATATCCGCTGCGCCTCTCGTTTAAGCTGATCGCGGTTGCCCCGCAGATTTATCTGCGTGACTCCATGGGCAATGACCTGATGTACATCCATCAGAAGCTGTTCAAGCTCAAGGAAAGCATCGGAGTCTATTCCAATTCGTCCAAATCACAGGAACTTTTCAAAATCGGCGCGGATCGTATTATCGACTGGTCGGCCCGCTACAATTTCACCAACAGCTACGATGGCCGTGCTTTTGGCTCCATCAAGCGCGAAGGTATGAAATCGCTGTGGCGTTCCAGCTACCTGATTTTTGACCCCAACGGCCAGCCGACTCATTTTCTCAAAGAGGTCGATCCCTGGGTTAAAGTTGCGGACGGCTGCCTGACCTCGATTCCCGTCCTGGGCATGTTCAGCGGCTATTTTTTCCATCCCAGCTACATCATTTATCAGAATGGGACCAACCAGCCCATCATGAAGCTCACCAAGCAGCCCGCATTCTGGGAAGGTGTCTTCAGCCTTGAACCGCTGGTATCCAGCATGCCCGAAGACGAAGAAATTCGTTTCGTGCTCAGCTTTATTATGATGCTTCTCCTCGAACGTCAGCGCGGTTAAGCGAGCGCCGTGTGTACGCGGGGGCGGTGCAGCCACATCGCCCCCGTTTTAGGGAAATCAGCTATGTCACCCATTACGCTCATCGAGAATGAGGTTGCCAGTCTGTACTACTACCCCGACCACAAGCTGGTTTATCATGTCTTCCACCGGCCTATCAGCGGTGCCGCCTTTCAGGATGTGTTGAATCGGGGCACCCAGGCGCTTCAGGAATATCAGGCCGATAAATGGCTCTCTGATGATCGCAATAATATGGCGCTGCCCTACGAAGATCAGGATTGGGCGATCAATACCTGGTTTACCCAAACCAAAGCGGCGGGCTGGAAATATTGGGCGTTGGTTGTCCCCCCGAATATCGACGCCCAGATCAGCCTTACCAAATCCGTCCAGCATGCTATCCAGGAAGGCGTACGGACGCGCGTGTTTGTTGATCCCGCCGCCGCGCTGAAATGGCTCCAATCGCTCTAACCACCATCCACGACCCTTTATGGACGGAGCGGACGACTAAAATATAATATTTACCTGCGCGTTTACCAGGAGCAATAATTCATGAAAAAAATGATAGGGTTGTTGTTGGCCCTCGGTTTGCTGACCGGAGGGTCGATTCAGCATACGGCGGCAGCGGCTGTCACCGTGACAGTAAACTTTGATGGGGCGACGATTGGCGTGTCGTGCGCCGAGGTCATTGACGCCGATCCATCTCTGATCGTGTCCGAAGATGGCACATCCGAGGTGAGCAATACCACAAACGCCGGGGGCAGTGCGCCGGAATGTTTGATGCATCCGTTTACGGTGTTCCGGATCGAACCAGTCAGCGGCGCGATGTTTAATGGCCTGAGTTTTTTGTACAGCGGGCGGTTTTCCGTCCAACTCTACAATTCCCAGACTTCGACGACTGTGTATTCGACCAGCTTCAGCGGGGCGGGCGTTTTTACGTATTCGGGGGCCGATGAATTTGATGATATTTATCTGGGCAGCCAGGGCGAAGGTGATTACTTTGACAACGCCCAGGTTGGGGTGAACGCGCCTGACGCGGACGACGACGAAGAAACCGTGCATGTGCCGGGGTGTGATCAGGCGTTTACCATCCTGAGTTCGGCGCTGATCACCACACACCAACCGGGCTTTTGGAAGCCGGGCGGCGATGAGATCGTGCTGGCGAATAAAACCCAACTCGATCTGCTGCATGATGTGGATCAGAATGGACAGGATGAATATCTGGTGGTGGCGCGCGGCCTGGTCGGTGAGGAGCGCTGGGTTGGGCTGTTTATCGGGGCCTGCCAGCCGGTATATGTGCCGCTGGCGAATGTGACGCTGCTCCGCCCGATGACGTGGTAGTTCATCCGGTCAATTGAGCGCATCCAGGCGGGGCAGGGGGAAAACTTCTGCCTCGCTTTTTGTATAAAGTCACGACCCCTGATTTAACCTCAAAACGACTAAGCAACTGTATACTACAAGTGCGTGTTATCACCTCACCAGGAGTCATCAAGTCTATGAAACGCATGATGCTTGTTTTGCTGGTACTACTTGCCAGTATTTCCATTCGTCCTGCCCCGGCAAGGGCTGAAATCAGCGCCTCGGTCAATTTTGATTGGACTATTGGCGCGCCGTGTGCCGACGCGATCAATGCCAACCCGCTGCTGTGGGCTGGTCAGGATGGCGATACGGAAATCCGCGATACGAATTATGCCGGGGGCGGCGCGCCGGAATGCTATTTTTATCCGTCTACGGCAATGCTGATTCAGCCGACTGGTGACGAAAAGTTCACCGGGATCGGATTTTTCTACAACGGGTCTTTTTCGCTGCGGCTGATCGATGTTGAAACGCTCACGGTGGTCTATGACGGGTATCTCAGTGGGGCGGGCTATTTCATGTTTTCCGATGCCTCCTTCGATGAGATCAGCCTGATGGCGCTGCGTCCCAGCCAAGAGAACTACATTGACAATCTGCAATTGGGACCGAATCTGCCGGGGTGTGATCAGATGTATCCGAATCTGAGTTCGGCACTGGTCACAAACCACATGCCCGGTTTTTGGCAGGCTGGCGGCTCGGAAGCGGTGAAAACCAGCGCGGGCGTTTTGGATTTGCTGCATGATGTCGATGGGAATGGGCAGGATGAGTATGTGGTGATCACAAAGGCGACTGTCGCGGGGGAGCGCTGGGTTGGGCTGTTTATCGGGGCGTGTCAGCCGGTGTATGTGCCTCTGGCAAATGTAACGCTGCTCCGCCCGATGGAGTGGTAGTTCATCCGGTCGATTGAGCGCATCCAGGCGGGGCAGGGGGAAAACTTCTGCCTCGCTTTTTTATTGCATTGGGTTGATCGATGTTTTGGAACTTCATGCTATAATTTATATCCCTATTTCAAACCTTCGTTCGTAGTGTCTATGTTAGGCCGTCTCAAGAAAAAATTATCCCATTTGTCAGGTTTGACTCCCCTTCCCCCAGGGAAGGGGTAAAGAAAATATTGGTGCAGCCTTATTGGGGGGGAAGAGATGCTACCGGAGCAAAAACCCTTACTGATCGTATGGGGAACCACCGGGCATGAGCGCTGTCTGGCGCTGGAACCTGAAGCCTTGCTGATCGGCAGAATGCCGCACTGTCACCTCATTTTGAACGATACCTATGTGTCCAGAGAACATGCGCGCATTGTCGCGCGGGATGGGGCCTATTTTGTGGAAGACCTCAACAGCACGAACGGCACATGGCTGAATGACGAAAAAGTGGAAGCGGTGGCCGGGCCGCTGGCTGCCGGGGATATTATCACGGTGGGGCGGAGCATTGTCAGCATCAACATTCCGAACGCCCCCACCGGAAAACTGGTCAGTCCGCTGGTGGTGGGCATGTACCGGCGCAAAGCGCAAAATCGCACGATGGAAGCCATCGAAGTGGCCGAAGTTCGCGAACCGGCGGCGGCTCCCGTGTTGGAACAGACGAAGGTTTATAAACAGGTTTTCGTCAGCCATTCGCATAAAGATGATGGGATGGTAACGCGCCTTGCTAAGGCGATGCTGCGGGACGGCAAATTTGTCCCCTGGGTGGATCACCAGGATATTGACGCCGGGCAGGATTGGGATGTGGCGATTCAGCGGGCGTTGAAGCGCTCGCAGTCGATGATCGTCGTGCTGTCGCCCGACGCGGCTGGATCACTGATCATCGGCGCGGAGTGGAATAATTTTTTGGAAAAAGGGAAGCTGGTGGTTCCGATCATTATGCGCGCGTGCCAGGTTCCCATCCGGCTGCAAATGCGCCAGCCGCTCGATTTTACGCAGGATTTTGACCAGGGACTCGCCAGCCTGTTTCAGGCACTAAAACATCTGTAAAAAGTCGAAAAAAAGCTTGCCGGTTGATTTATTAAGCGTTATCTTTAAGTAAGAGAACTGTTTAATGCAGGGGGTAGTGGGAATGAAGCACGTTTATATTGCCCATCACCGCAAAGATGGGGGGATAAAACGTTATATTGAGCAGTCGCTGCAAGCGGCAGGCTGCGCGACCTGGGCACAGAATGGGCTGATTCCGGGCACAATGTCATGGACCAACGCCATCGAAGCGGCCATCAAACAGGCGGGCTGCGTGGTGGTGTTGATGTCGCCCGACGGTAAAGTGTCGAAGTGGCTGGAGCGTGAAGTTTCGTATGCCAGCCTGTACGGGGTTTGGGTGATTCCGCTGCTGGTGCGGGGCGAACAATCCACTGCGATCCCCTCGTCGCTGATCAGCCGGAACTGGTATGATGCGCGGGACCTGGATCGCGGGCTGCGGACCGTGATCGGGGAAGTCCGGCGCGTGTTGGCGGCAGGCTAATCTCTTCGGGTTATCTCCTCACAAAAGGCTTGTATTTCAAGGACTAATCACCCATTCGGATTTGTCTGCAAAATGACATATAATGATTAGCAGGGGCGATACCTGGGAAGGAGCAGAACATGTCCACCAGAGGAATTTATGATCGAAAAGGGGAAATGTTCGGATATATGGACCAGGAAATTGTCTACGACCTGGATGGGAATCGAATCGGTGTGGTTCACGGCAAGCTGGTGCATGATGTAAACGATGCCCCGATGTGGCTGCTTGATGGTGATGCAATTTGTGACCTGAAGGGGAATGTGATGGGCTATATGGGGCAGCCAGCGCGTCACGGCGATGCATGAGGATAAGATGAGCAGCGAGAAAAAACTGAATTCAATGCGGTTTTTGGAAAGCCAGACTGTGACCTATGAGACTCATACCTATGATGAGTCGATTACGGATGGCATCCGTGCAGCAGAGGCGATGGGGCTGCCCACCAGCGAAGTCTATAAAACGCTGGTGGTGCAGTTGGACAGCAATAAGTTCGCCCTGGTGATGGTCCCGGTGGATCATACGCTGGACCTTAAGAAGTTTGCGCGGGCGGTGGGGCTGAAAAAGGTCAGTATGCCGCCCAAGCGGATGGCTGAAATGGCGACGGGCCTCAAAGCGGGGGGCATCGGCGCGCTGGCCCTGGTTCACAAACGCTGGGGCGTGTATCTGGATGAACAGGCTAAAGCGCACGAAGCGATTCTGGTGAATGCCGGGCAGCGCGGGATGAATCTAAAAGTGAAGGTCGATGATCTCGTCCGGGTGCTGAACGCGAAAGTGGTTGATGTGGCTGTAGTGGGTACGGAAGAGTAGGTGGTGGCGGGGGGATGAGGTTGTTACGTAAAGGGACCGGATCTGATGATCTGCCAGCGGGATACAACCCGAACCGGGATGAGCATCTGTTTTGGTGGACCGAAGACGGATATATCATTGCGGAAGATGTCGCCTGCCAGCATGAATATGTCCAGGGGACACCGTGCCCGGAGTGCGGCGGGGCGCTGGCGGTGGTCGCACATCTGAATCGCGGGGGGCAGGGGTTAAGCGAACTGGTGGCGATCTGCCGCGAATGCCGTCACCGCGAGAACTTCATTTTTGACATCAGCAACGATGTCTATCAGGCGTGGTGGGCTGACCAGTTGGGGCCGCTGTATATTCAGCAGTTTGACGGCCCGCCGCGTATTCCGGCCTGGCCTGAGCCGGAAGAGCCATAAGGCGAACCTTGCTTTGGAATAGGGCTGTGGGGCGGATCGATGATCCGCTCCATTTTTTCATGTGGCCCCAAACGCGGTTCTGAAGCATAATGATCCTGTTCCACACGTTCAGACGTCAATCTTTGAGGGGGAAATGCATGTCCGCTGATTTGCTCCAACGCGCCATCCAACTCCTGCAATCCGGCCAGCGGGATCAGGCGCGGGCGCTGTTCCAGCAAGTTGTCCGGGCCGAGCCAAACAATGAGATTGCGTGGTTGTGGCTGGCGTCGGCGGCTGCGGATACGTTCGAATACCAGCGCGCGCTGCAAGAAGTGCTGCGCATTAACCCCGCCAATGAACAGGCGCGGCTGCAACTCGCCCAGCTTCAACCCCCGTATGCGCGCCCGCCCGCGCCCCAGCCGCCGCCCGCCTACGGTTATGGGTACGGCGGGCCGGGGTATGTCGCGCCGCCGCCGGTGCCCCGCCAGAAGCGCGGCTGTGTGGGACCGTGTTTGATCATCGTCCTGCTGTTTTTTATCCTGCCGTCGATCCTCTGCGTGGGATCAACCCTCGTCACGGATGGCACACTGGGGCCGCTGGACCTGATCGCCACCTATTTCCCCGGCGACATGGGGCGAAAAACGGTCACATTTGAAACCGAGGGCTATCAGGTGTCGATCAAAGTGCCCCGGAGCTGGTTCCCCGCGATTAAAAACGAGACATGGTGGGAACATCTGGCGGATATGCTCAACGCGCTGGTGCCGTTTGAGGGTCGTGATACGGACTGGCACGATGCGGCTGTGGCCGAACGCGACCTGGATGATCAGGCCCAGCTTGGTATTATCGAGACGAATCCGGTTTCGCTGCGGGCCGGGCGCTCTATCAGCGCGGTCATGTTGAGTGATGTCGTGGATATCGAGGAGGGCTACAGTCTCAATTTATCCAGCTTCGACTGCGACGAGGTGGAAGCCCAGGCGGGCGATCTGGATGTGATCCGGTTTGGGGATCTGTGTGGGATCGCCCAAGATTATAAAGAGGACATCGACTCGGATGATGGCGGCGGCTTTAAAGATGTTGATCCGCCGGACGCGCTGCATATCGTGCATTTTTATACGCCCATTGATGAGTCCACCGCCTTCGAATGGACCATCATTGCGCCGGAAGATCAGTATTACTACCAGTATAAAGATGACATCCTGGAGATGATCAAATCGGTGGAAATCCGCTAAAGATTCGGTACAAGCTGACGATTGACGCGGCGGCGGCACAGTGTTATAAAACCTCCGCTATTGTGTCGAGATTAGGAGCGAATGCGGCATGTTGCGACGTATCGCAGTGATGACAAGTGGGGGCGATGCTCCCGGTATGAATCCGGCAATTCGCGCGGTGGTGCGAACCGCTACCGCGCATGGGGTCGAAGTCTATGGGATCCGGCAGGCGTTTTCGGGCCTGTTAGCGGGCGATTTTGAGCGGATGAATAACCGCGACGTGAGCGGAATCATTGGGCGCGGCGGCACGATTCTGCAAACCGCGCGCAACCTGGAATTCAAAACGCCGCAGGGCCAAAAACGCGGTCTGCGCCGTCTGAACGAACACGGCATCGAAGGTCTGGTCGTGATCGGCGGGGATGGCAGTCTGCGCGGGGCGTTGGCGCTGCACGAATTAGGCTTCCCGGTGATCGGGGTGCCCGGCAGCATCGATAATGATATGTATGGCACCAATATGAGCATCGGCGTGGACACGGCGCTGAACACGATTCTCGATGCGATTGACAAACTGCGCGATACCGCCAGCAGCCACGAACGCTGTTTTCTGCTGGAAGTGATGGGGCGCAACTGCGGCTATCTGGCGACGATTGGCGGCATTCTGGGCGGCGCGGAATTTATCGTCATCCCCGAAAAGCCCTCAACGCTGGAAGAAGTCGGTAATTCGCTGAACGAAGCGTATCTCAAGGGCAAGAGTCACGCGATGGGTATTATTGCGGAAGGCGCAAACCTGAAGATTAACGAGATCGCCGAGTATCTCGAAAATCATGAAGTTGGGTTTGAAGTGCGCATGACCGTGCTGGGCCATGTGGTGCGCGGCGGCGGTCCGAGCGCGTTTGACCGCCTGCTGGCAACCCGGCTGGGAGTCGCGGCAGTTGAACGGATGCTGGCCGGAGAAACCGGGGTGATGGTC
>CAYYNB010000094.1:21912-22282 GCA_964472565.1 uncultured Anaerolineaceae bacterium | reverse complement strand
TCCTTGAACTGCGTCAGATACAGTTGGGTATACAATCCGCCCTGCGCCAACAGCTCCGCGTGTTTTCCCCGCTCGACAATCTGCCCGCGATCCACCACCAGAATCTGATCCGCCGCGAGAATCGTGCTCAATCGGTGCGCGATCACCAAACTTGTTCGCCCCGCCATGACCGTTTTCAGCGCATCCTGAATCAGCGCTTCCGATTGGCTGTCCAGATGACTCGTCGCCTCGTCCAGCACCAGAATACGCGGATTTTTGAGGATCACGCGCGCAATCGCGATCCGCTGTTTCGGGGCGCGGCGGGGGCGGCGGCGGCGGGCGCGCGCGCCGGGCGCGGGGCGGGGGGGCGGGGCCGGGGGGCCCGGGGGGG
>CAYYNB010000094.1:0-21902 GCA_964472565.1 uncultured Anaerolineaceae bacterium | reverse complement strand
GCGATCCGCTGTTTCTCCCCCCCGCTGAGCCGGAATCCGCGTTCCCCCACCACCGTATCATACCCATCCGGCAGTTCCATAATAAACTGGTGAATGTTCGCCGCTTTGCACGCCGCTTCGATCTCGGCTTGATCCATCTCCCGTTGCGGATACATCAGGTTCATGCGGATCGTATCATGGAACAGATGGGTTTCCTGCGTCACCATCCCGATCTGCGCCGCTAACGACTCCAACCGGACATCCCGCAGATCGATCCCATCGATCAGAATCCGGCCTTCGCCGGGATCATACAGTCGTGGAATCAGATACGTGATCGTCGTTTTCCCTGCGCCGCTCGGACCCACCAGCGCAGCCAGTTCGCCCGCGTTGATCTGGAACGAGACATCTTCCAGCGCCAGTTCGCGGGCTTGGCTCGTTTTGCCGTTCGATCCAGCTTCGCTGACCGTTCCCGACAGCGCCGCGCCGTCTGCTTGTCCCCGCCGCTTAACCTCGCTCAGCAGCGTCTCACCGCTGTACCAGAAGGTGACATGCTCAAATGTCACCGCGCCGCGCACGTTCGCCAGTTCCACCGCGTTCGGCTTTTCCTGAATCTCCAGCGGCAGATCGAGCACTTCAAACACGCGCTCGAAGCTCACCAGCGACGTTGCAAACGACACCGGCGAATTTGATAGGCTCTGAATCGAGTTGTAGAGCTGCACCAGATAGGCGTTAAAGGCAACAATCGTCCCGATGGTGAACACATCCTTCAGCACCAGATACCCGCCGATCCAGTACACCAACGCGGTGCCCAGCGCGCCCACTAATCCCATCAGCACCGAAAATCGTGTCCCGATCACCGAGCGCTCAATGCTGATGTCGCGCACCCGTCCCGCTCGATCTCCGAACCGGTCTATTTCTGTCTGCCCGCCGCCGAACAACTTGACCAGCAGCGCGCCGCTGATATTCAGCGTTTCGTGCATCATCACGTTCATTTTGGCGTTGTGATCCATCGACTCGCGTGCAATCGTGCGCAGTCGCACCCCGGAACGCCGCGCCGCCGGAATAAACAGCGGCAGCACCAGCAGTCCCATCAGCGAGAGCTGCCAGTTGAGCGTGAACATCACCACCAGAATCGCGATAGTCCGCACGCCGGTAGTGATGATGTTGATCAGCGAATCGCTGATGACGCGCTGCGCGTCGTTAACATCATTGTTCAGGCGGCTCATCAGTTCGCCCGTTTTGGTGTTCGTAAAGAAGCGCACCGACATCTGCTGCATATGTTCGTACAGCGCCAGCCGCAAATCATAGACCAGTCCTGCCGAAATGATCGCGTTCAGCCGCCGCTGCACAATGCGCACCACGCCGCCCACAATCGGCAGCAGCACTAACCCAATCGCCATCAGATTCAGCCGTGCGAGGTCTTTGTTTGGCAGCGTATTATCGATCAGATCGCGGAAGATCAGCGGGCTGAGCAGGCTGAGTCCGGTGCTGACCAAAATCAGCAGCAGCAGCACCACAATCGGCCCGCGATACGGGCGCGCATACTGGAACACCCGCTTGAACACGCTCCAACTGACAGGTTGAATGTCGGTGTCCGCATTGCGCAGATAGTTGAACAACCATCGCTGGCTTTTCATCCGTGCCCCTTAACTGAAAAACTTTTATAAGTCCCTTTTTAATTCTCTATTGTAGTTTATAATTTGTTTAACGTCTCCGGGGTTGGAAAAGACACTACCATGTTCACACCGCTCCAGAATCAAGCGACACTGCTCGACCACGTATCCGATGCGATTATTACCACCGATTTTGATTTTCGTATCAACGGCTGGAATCGGGCTGCCGAAGAAATCTATGGTTGGACGGCTGATGAAGTCTTAGGTCAGCTTGCCTATGATGTCCTGAAGCCCATCTATCCCGATCAAACACGCGACAAAATCATTGACTATCTGATGGCGCATGGTCAATGGAGCGGTGAGGCTATCCGCCAGAAAAAAGATGGCAGCCGCGTTTATGTCCATGCTTCCGTGCGGCTGCTGGAAGAACCTACCGGCCAGCTCTGCGGTACCGTTACCATCGACCGCGATATGACCGAACGTAAACAGGCCGAAATCGCGCTGCGCGAACGCGAGGAAAAATACCGCCTTCTTTTCGAAAATCTGGCGTCGGCGGCTCTCATTTTTAAAATGGTCTGCGATGCGCAAAGCCAAATCGTCGATTGGGTGTTTGAAGATCTGAATGTGAGCGCGGTGGAAGTCGTTGGCCGGTCCAAAGCCGAATGGATCGGTCAGCGTTTGGGCGATCTGTTAGCCTCTGAAGACGCCCAACGGCTGCTGGTCATCTCCCGTCAGGTGATGGTGTCTGGCCTGCGCCAGCAGTTTGAATTTTCGTTTCCCAGCCTCAAACGCGCTTTTCTGGTGGTCGCTTTTCGCCTGGATGACACGCATCTGGTGCTGTCGGGCAACGACATCACCGACCGCCGTCAGGCCGAAGCTAATCTGATGCAGGCCCAGCTTGAAGCGAAGCAGGAACAGGAACGTTTGCGTACTATTCTGGATGCGCTACCCGTCGGCGTTTTTATTGCCGATGCGTGCGGTTGTGTGGTCGAAACCAACGCCAATGCCCGCCGCATCTGGGGCGGAACCTCGGCGTTGGAGAACATGGATGACTGCGCTTCCTATAAAGGCTGGTGGCCCGACACCGGGCAGCCTGTCCAGCCCCAGGAATGGGCACTGATGCGCGCCCTGACGAAGGGCGAAATCTGCGCCGGTGATGTAGTCAATATTGAACGTTTTGACGGCGTGCCGGCGACCATTCTGGCGCATGCGGCACCGCTGCGTGACCGCGAGGGGCAAATTACAGGTGCTGTCGTCGCGATTACCGACATCACCGAACATACGCGTACCCAGCGCGAACTCCGGGCGGCGAATACACGCTTGCAGCGGTTTGTCGATACGCGTGTGATCGGCGTGCTGGTGGCGGATATGGCAGGCCGGATTCTCGAAGCAAACGATTATTTCCTCGATATGTTGGGTTATTCCCGCAGCGAATTCGAGGCGGGCCGGATCAACTGGAATAATTCAACGCCGTTTGAACATCGAGCGGCAGACCAACGCGCCATGACCGAACTGACCGAACGGGGCGTCTGCGATCCTTATGAAAAAGAATACTATCGCAAAGACGGCACGCGCGTGTGGGTTTTGCTGATGGATGTGCTGCTGCCCGACGAAAAAGACAAAATTCTCGCGCTGGCGCTGAATATCTCGGACCGCAAACAGGCCGAACAGGCCCGCCGCGAAAGTGAAGAACGCTTTCGCCAGTTGGCCGACTCGATGCCGCAGTTGGTCTGGACCGCTAAGCCGGATGGCGCAGTGGATTATTACAACCAGCGCCGCGAGGAATTCAGCGGCATTGCATCCGACGACGAAGGAATTTATGAATGGTCGCCGGTTTTGCATCCCGACGATCAGCAGGCCACGATTGAGGCCTGGGCACATTCGGTTGAGACGGGCGACATTTACCAGATCGAACACCGGGTTTATCGCGCCGATGGCAGCTTGCGGTGGTATCTGAGCCGGGGCATTCCGGTTCGGGATGCCAGGGGGCGGATTCTGCGGTGGTATGGCACGGCGACGGATATTCATGATCATAAGCTGGCGGCGCAGGACCTGGCGCGCGCCAAAGAGGAAGTGAGCACCATTCTGAGCAGCATCAGCGACGGCCTGATGGTGCTCGATGAAAACTGGCAGATTACCTATTTTAATCCGGCAGCCGAACAGATCTTAAATTTGCCGGGCGAGCAGGCTTTGGGCCGGAACCTGTTTGATATTTTCCCGGCGGCGCGCGGTTCGATCTTTGAGCGAAAATATGCCGAGGCCTTCCGCGAACGGCAGTTTCTTTCGTTCGAAGGGCGTTACACCGTTCCGCCTTTTGAAAACTGGTATCATGTGCGCGTGTATCCGCAGAAACACGGGTTGTCGATCTACTTCCAGGTGATTACCGGGCGCAAACGCGCCGAAGCCGCCGAACGTGAGCAGCGGCTTCTGGCCGAAGCGCTGCGCGATGTGGCCAATGCGCTGAACAGTACGCTCGAACTGCCCGAAGTGTTGAAGCGCATTCTGATCAATCTGGGACCTGTGGTGCCGCATAAAGCGGCTGCGATTACCCTCATCGAAGATCATATGGCGCGGATTGTGGACTGCCGAGGGTATGGCGAACACGAAAAACTGCGGCTGATGTCGCTGCGCCTGCCGGTGAGCGAGACGCCGCATTTCAGGCAGATGGTTAACACCCGGCTGCCGATCATCATCCCGAACCTCACCGCGGATCCGTATGGCGTTCCGATTCTCAAAAACTGGAATTCGTATCTCGGTGTGCCGATTGTGTCACTGGGCGCTGTGATCGGCTTTATCGGGCTGTTTAGCGACGAACTGAACTATTTTGGGCAGAAACACGCGGACCGGCTGCTGGCTTTTGCCGAACAAGCGGCGATTGCCCTCAAAAACGCGCAGGCTTACCAGCAGGCGCAGGAATTAGCCGCCTTCCAGGAGCGTGAACGGCTTTCGCGCGAACTGCATGATGCGGTCAGCCAGCAGTTATTCTCTGCACGGGTGATCGCGGAAGCGCTGCCGCGCCTGTGGGCACGCAGCCCGGAAAAGGTGCTGGCACGGCTTCAGCAACTGCATCAGGTGACATGTGGCGCACAGGCTGAAATGCGCACCCTGCTGCTTGAACTGCGTCCGGCTCATCTTGCGGATGCGCCTTTGGCCGCACTGATCACCCAACTCGTTGCAGCGGCGCAGGGGCGTAAAAATATCCGGATTGAGACGGAGATCGATGAAACGATCAGCCTGCCGAACAACCTCAAAATTGCGTTTTACCGCATCACGCAGGAAGCGCTGAATAATATCGTCAAACATTCGCGGGCAACCCAGGCGACACTGGTGCTGCGCCGGAATGGGGGTGGAATTGCCCTGATTCTGACCGATAACGGCAGCGGTTTTGAGAGCGGCGATGTCGAAGCGACCAGCCTGGGACTGAAGATTATGCAGGAGCGGGCGGAAGCGGTTGGAGCCGGGTTGACGATTCATTCGCAACTGGGGGAGGGCACACAAATTCAGGTCGATTGGCCGGTTGAGGACAAGTAGCTTATATCCTGTACTGATTCCCATTCATGTACAGGAGCGTTGACCATGACAGACGCGCCAGGCCGGAAAACCCGTGTTCTATCAGATCGAGGAGATAGAACGAGTTGTAAGCGGCTAGTTATTATATATTAATATTTGGGTTACAACATGGCGAATTCGAAGGGGATGCGCCATGATCCCCGCCCCCCCTTTGACGGTGTTTGAGGGAAAACTCACGACGCGAAACCGCTTTTGACGACGCGACACGGGAAGATTTGTTGATCTTCTGGATGATCTCCCCCGTCCCCCCGCTTTTGGCGTTTTGAACCTGGGAAGTTCTACAAAGGTTGGTAAAGGGCGATGTTGGGCGATACAAACAGGATAGCACAGATGTTCGGAATTGTCATCACCATCGGATGGTTAACTTGAATGGTTAACTTCGATGGTGAATAGTGGGGGTATTACCCCTATCCTCCCGGCTTCCTTGCCCCGCCCCTACCAATGGCGGGCATAAAGCGCGGGGCGATTCGTTCGCTTGCCTGCTTGATATTCGCTATATTTAACAGCGCAGTACGTTGTCTTTGCGCTATGAAGGAGGTCGCTATGAACGAAAACGGTTATTCCCCATTGCGTCCGATGATGAATATGAGAGGAAACCATGAATTTCAATCTAAGCGAATACTCCGATCCGGCTATCTATGATGACGAAAATTTTGCGTTTGAACCGGATGGCCCCTACCTGGCGCGGCTGGCGGAACAACTGGGCGGGCCATTGCTCGAAATTGGATGCGGAACCGGGCGGCTGACGATCCCGCTGGCCGAACAGGGATTGGCGATCGCCGGGCTGGATGTGGTGCCGGAGATGTTGGAGCGGGCACGCAGCAAGGCGAAGGGGCTGGCGATTGAGTGGATCGAGGCGGATGCACGCAATTTTCAGCTTGGGCGACAGTTCAAGCTGATCTTTACGATAGGGTGCTTCCAACATTTTTTGGAACGGGCCGATCAGGAAGCGGTACTGCGGAATGTGCGGGACCACCTGACGGCGGATGGGCGGTTTGTGTTCAACGTGTTTTTCCCCAGCATGGACAGCCTGGAAAACTCGGCGGAGCAGGAATGGTTCCGGTATACGAATCACGCCGGGCAGGATGTGGTGGTCAGCGGCACGGACGAATACGACCCGCTGCGGCAGATCAAAACGGAGACGGCAATCCGGCGGTGGATCAACGCGGCGGGAGAAGCGGAAGTGCGGTATGCACCGCTGCAACAGCGTTTTTTCTTCCCGCAGGAACTCGACGCGCTGTTACACTACAACGGGTTGGAGGTTGTGGGACGCTATGGGGATTTTGACGAGCGTCCATTGGCGGCGGACGATGGGATTATGATCTTCGTGTGCCGGAAGATGGGCTAGGGCAAGCCCTACCCCTACGAAAAGGGATGCCTCACTCCAAAAATGGAGTGAGGCATTTTGGTACAGATTATTCAGCCACATCCATTGAGGCGGCAATGGCGAGAACATGCTGTTCGTAATCCTCAGGCACATCGCCCACAACATAGGTAACGATCTGGCCGAAACCACCATCGGCGTAGGGGATGATCACGAGATAACCCGCTGTGGCCATGTCGTTCTGTTCGCCTTCGAAGGCCAGAACAGACAGTTCACGCCCGGCGACTTCCATGGTTTTGAAGTCGGCGGCGTCAAAGTCGAAGCCAAAGGTGTCGGCGATAGTGCCCGCATAGGTTTCCTGGATGAAGTCCAGACCCAGTTCCATCTCGCCGTAGAGCGCGGGCAGATCGTAAACCTGGAGGAACCCAGCCAAAGCTTCGGTTGAAGTCAACATCACCATAAAATCGCTGACGGTGCCTTCATCCAGGGTCCAGGTTTCGGGGTAGCTGAAGGTCACGCCGCTGGGAAAGGCATAGGTTTCGGTGAGTTCGACGCCTTCAATATCGACGGGTTCAGCGGTGCCTTCGGCTTCGGGTTCTTCGGTCGCGTGGCCGGATGTGGACGCGGCAGCGGCGTCGGGATCAACATCCAGCGAGGCGGCAATGGCGAGAACTTCCGCTTCGTAATTCTCCGGCGTGCCACCAACGGCATAGGTCACAATCAGGCCGTAACCGCCGTCCGTGTAGGGAATCGTAACGAGATAACCCGCTGAAGCCATGTTGTTCTGTTTGCCTTCAAAGTCCAAAACCGAGAGTTCGCGCTCATTGACTTCGACGGTTTCAAAGGCGGCTTCGGCAGGGTCAAAGCCCATAGTATCCGCGAGGCTGCTGACATAGGTTTCCTCGAGGAAGTCCTGACTCAGTTCCATCTCGCCATAGAGCGCGGGCAGATCGTAGACCTGGAGAAAGCCGGCTAAGACCTCCTGGGAGGTCAACATCACCATAAAATCGCTGACCGTGTCTTCATCGATGGCCCAGGTTTCGGGATAGCTGAAGGATACGCCGCTGGGAAAGGCATAGGTTTCGGTGAGTTTGGGGTCATCATCATCCTGGGCACTAACGGCAGCGGGGAGCGCCAGCAGAGCTACCAGGACCAGAATATGAACAAAACGTTTAAACATCATTTCCTCCGGGGAAAGTAAATACGCGCGGATGTAGCTTAGCGCGGCAGCGTGACCGCAGCGTGACCACAGCGTGACCTCGGAGTAACCGAGCGCCCACAAGCGGAATAAGCGGGGCAATGCGTGAATTGCCCCTACAAAATCGGAACTAAAAGGCGCGTTTGATGACAACCATCGTGGCGTCGTCGGCGAAGTTGGAATCGCCGCTGAAGTCCATGACGGCTTCGAGCACGAGGCGGGTGATCTCCTCGGCGGAGGCGTCGGCGTGGGAGGCGATCAGGTCTTGCAGGCGGTCTTCGCCAAATTCGTCTTCGTCCGCGTCAATCGCTTCGGTGATGCCGTCGGTGTAAAGCACCAGAATATCGCCGGGATCAAGCTGGAGGGAGGAGGCGTCGAACTGGGCGTCTTTGAAGAGGCCGATGGCGACGCCGGGCGCGGAGACTAACTCGGTGGTCTGGTTGTGGGCGTGATAAAACACGGCGGGATTGTGTCCACCCGACGCGAACCAGAGTTCGCCGTTATGCAGATTCAGATAACCGACAAAGGCGGTGGCGAACATACGCGAACGCTGATCGGCCAGAATCAGTTCGTTGGCGCGATCCACCACTTCGGCGGGCGGGAGGCCGAGACTCATGCCGAAGCGGAGTACAGTCACGGTGAGGGCCATAAAAAGCGCCGCCGGAATCCCCTTGCCGGAGACATCGGCAATATTGACCGCCAGCCGCCCGTCGTCCAACTGGTAAAAATCGTAAAAGTCGCCTGCCACATTACGCACCGGCTGCCAGATGGCGGCGATGTCCCAGCCGTCGGAGGTGGGGAGCGAACCGGGCAGGAAGGCGGCCTGGATCGCATGGGCGGTTTCGAGTTCGCGGCTGAGAATTTTCTGTTCGATCTCCTGCTGGTAGAGGCGCGCGTTTTCGATGCTGATCGCGGCCTGGGCTGCCATCGCCGCCAGAATACGCTCGTCACGAACGGAGAAGGGGCCGCCGTATTTGTTGAGAAGCTGCACGACCCCGATAATCCGCTGCTTGGGGGTGATCATCGGGGCGGTGAGAATCGAGCGGGTCCGGTAGCCGGTGGTCTGATCGATGGCGCGGTTAAAACGCGGATCGTCGTAGGCGTCGGGAATATTCAGAATCTCGCCCGTCTGCGCGACATAACCGGAAATGCCTTCGCCCAGCCTGACGCGGATTTCGGTCAGGCTGCCGTCTTCCTGAAGCAGGACTTTGGACCACAGTTCCCCGGCGGCTTCATCGAGCAGATAGAGCGTGCCGCGTTCGGCCCCAATGGTGGTCAGCAGCTTGTTCAAAATCAGGTTGAGCAGTTCATCGAGTTCGACATTGGAGGCCATAACTTCGGTGATGGTGCGCATGGCGTTGAGTTCCTGCAAAACGCTGGGCGCACGCAAGCCTGCCGGAGCCTGCTCAATCCGCTTGATAAGGATCAGGGTGTTGGGATCACCGATTTCGTCGCCGTTGACACGCTCGACGCGATCCATCAGGGTATGGATAAAATAGAGGCCCATGCCGCCCTGGATGCGGGTTTCGATGGGGGCGTTGATGTCGAAGGGGCGGACATTGGCCGGATCGAGGGGAACGCCCCAATCGGTGAGCGACATCTGCACAAAACCATCGCGGGACTCGGCCAGCAGTTGAATATCCTGGCGGGCAGAGGTCAGGCCATGATAGGCATGGCTGATAATGTTGGTGGCGGCTTCTTCTACCGCCAGTTCCAGATCAAAGAGAACTTTGTCTGACAGCGAAAGCCGCTGGGCAATGCCGTGTACAAAATGCGAGATCACGCGCAGACTGTCGGAGGACGCATCGACGCGGAGTTCGCCCAAAAATGCCATACAACTTTATCCTTTGATGGTTAGCAAAACAGCCCGGCCAGGCGAGCTGTTTTTCGATCATAAGACTCATCAAGCTGAACGCCGCTTGATTAGAAACCCGCCATTGCCGCTTCGAGGGTGGGATAGGCGGTGAAAAACTTGTCGAAGCCGATGATCTGGAAAACGCGCTCGACTTTGGTGCTGAGATTGACGAGGCGCAGATCGCCGCCCATCTCTTTGTTGCGGGTGAGAATGTCGGCCAGGGTGCGCAGCCCGGCGCTGTTGATGTAACGGACCTGCGACATTTCCAGGATCATTTTGTACTTGCCTTCGGAATGCGCCGCTTGCAACGCCAAATCCATATCGACTGCGCCTTCGCTGTCAACACGGCCTTCCAGCGTGAAAATGGTGACTCCGTTTTGGTCACGTTCTTGGATGTTCATGGCTCCTCCAGTAAAGAATCTATTTATCCCTTCACCTTTATTGTATGCGGTTTTGGTGTGCGGGGAAAATAGATAGGATATGACATTCGGTTAAGTGAGCGGGGAAAAGTGGGCGCAGCAAGCCGCGCCCCACTGCCCCAGACGTGCTAGGCTTCTTCCTGAGCATTGGCGACCAGGCGCTGGTCGATGTCGCTCTGGGCCACCAACTGCCCGTCGCGCACTTCTTCCACGCGTGGAATCTGCCCGGCCAGGTCGCGGTCATGGGTCACCATGACAATCGTCTTGCCCTGCGAAACGAGGTCTTCGAACAGGGCGAACATCAGACCGGCGGACACCAGATCGAGGTTGCCGGTGGGTTCGTCGCCCACGATCACCTTCGGATCGTTCGCCAGGGCGCGGGCGATGGCGGCCCGCTGCTGCTGTCCACCCGAAATCTGGCTGGGGTACTTGTGCGCCACGTCGGGCAGGTCCACCAGTTCGAGCAGGCTCATCCCCCGCTCGCGGCGCTCGCCCTTGTATGTGCCGACATAGTTCATCGGCATCATCACGTTTTCCAGCACGGTCAGCGTCGGCAGCAGTTGGAAAAACTGGAACACCACCCCCACATTCGCCCCGCGCCACTTCGCCACCGCGTTTTCGCTCAGATTGGTCAGGCGCTGCCCTGCCACATGCACTTCCCCACTCGTCGGGCGGTCAATGCCCGTGATCATGTTGATCAGCGTCGATTTGCCCGACCCGGACGGGCCGACAATCGCCACGAATTCACCTTCGTTGATGCTCAGGTCCACGCCTTTCAGCACGCGCAGCGGACCGGCTTTGGTTTTGTAGATTTTCTCCACCTTTTGCAGTTGGATGACTGGTTTTCCGCTTCCCATCGTCGTCTCTCTCTCTTCCAGATACACAATTTCCAATAACCCTATCACTGACCCTCTGGCAAAGCCAGAGAGTTCAGATGATGGGGTTATTGATAGCGCAGAATATCGGATACGGTCTTGCGCGAAGCCGAAACAGACGGCCACAGGCTGGCGATAAAGGCGATCACCACCATCCCGCCGAGGCCGAGCAGCATGATCTGAACCGGATAGGTGAACTCGATGAATTCGCTGAATTCGAGCGCATCCATCAGGGCCACGGCGAGCAGATAACTCAGCGGGAGGCCGATAAGCCACGCCAGCACACCGATCAGAATCCCTTCGACTTCAAACTGGGTGACGATGGTCAGCGAACGCGCACCGATGGAACGCATCACGCCGATTTCCTTCTGGCGCTCGAAGACGGCCATCGAGAGCGTTGCCAGCAGGCCAATGGCACCCACAGCGGCCATGACACCCGATGTGATCTGGAAGATCATGCCGAAAACGTTAATGTTCTGAACCTGGGATTCTTTCTCTTCCACCTGATTGATCAATTCGGCGGTGATACCCATGTTCAGCAGCTTTTCGGAGATGCGATCCACGAAAGCAGTCACTTCCTTAGAGGTCTTATCGCCGCCCTGGAGCGTGACAAAGAAGGCGTTCGGCAGTGGGTCGCCGGACGGGTTGGTGAAACCCGCGATTTGGGAAAGGTCCTGCCAGTCCATGAGCACGAACTCAAAGGGATATTCCACCGTACCGATAACCGTAAACACGTCGCTGCGGCCACCCGCTTCGATGCGGACTTTATCGCCCACCTTTTTCTTGAAGCGATCCGCCGCGCTTTGGGTCATCACGACACTTTTAGCGGGCGTGTCGGTGGTCCAATGGGCGCCCGTTTTGTAGGTGATATCGAAGATCGAGGTGAACGGATTGTAACCAAAGGCGATGAGTTCGTCCGAGTCATCGGTGGCAGGGGTGTCGATCTGGGTATTGGTATCGAGCAGATCAATGATCTTGACGTTGAAGCCCACGCCGGGATACACCTCATCCACACCGTCGATCTCTTTGAGGCCGTTACGGATGGTGTCGAAGTCCTGCGCCTCGGTGGGAATCACCATCACTTCATAATCGAAGGTGGCATACAGGTCATCAATGGCGGTGGTGATGCGGTCGAAAACGGCCATGACGCCCATGAACGCACCGACGGCAAGCGTCAGGGTGATAACGGTGAGCAGCAGGCGGCCTTTTTTCTGTACGACATTACTCAAAGCCTGACGAATGCTGGGAGCCAGCGGCAGCGCTTTGATCAGACGGGCGAGCGGGCCGCGACCCCATTTGCTGCCGATACCGAGATCGGTCATGGCTTCGCGGATGGTGACGCGCGTGCCATTGAAGACAGGGATCAGGGCGGCGATCACCGGGACGGCGAGGCCCATCACCACACCGACGATCACCGCCAGAGTGGAGACTTTGAAGCCTTCGATGGACGTAAAGGCCAGCGGGGCGACACTGTGCGACATCAGCGAGCCGACGATCACACCGATGATGACGCCCGGAATGGTGCCGATGATGCCGTAGACCAGGGCGATCCCCGCGTAGATGAAAAAGTTGTCCATACGGGTTGCGCCAATGGATTTCATCACGCCGATCTGACGCTTCTGTTCCACGATGATGGTGTTGATCACGTTCGTGACCAGGAAGCCGGACACGACCAGGGCGACAATCGCCAGGATGTTGAGGATGTTGGTGATCTGCTTGACTTCATCCAGCAGGAAATAATCGTCGGGATTGTCCAGCCAGTAACCAACAGGAATATAGCTGGTGCTAGAGGCGATGGTTTCCTGCAAGGTCTGGATTTGATCATGCGCCGACTTGGTGTCGATGTAGCGCATGTAATAGTAGCTGTAGCCGGAAAAGATCGTGATCTGCCGGGCATCTTCAAAGCTGGTGTAGATGCGCTGCTTGGGATTGTTGTCATTTTCGCCGCCGATCCAGTAGGGATGGAAGACGAGGCCAACAATGGTCCATTCTTCGGGCGTGCCGCCCTCACCCAGCGTGCGGAACTGGATTGTGTCACCCACGCCGAGATCATATTCTTCGCCCATGCGCTTCTCGATCACCAGTTCGTGCTGACCGGAAACAGGCCAACGGCTTGTGCCATCGTCCAGCAGGCGCATCGGCTCAATATGCACCTGATCGAAGGGATCGGAGGGCGCAACCAGATCGCCTTCGCGGAAGGATTTTTCGCCCGGTTTCTGCCAATAGATGGGCACAAAGACGCTGCCTTCGATGTCGGTGAGGCCGACAGTGCCGGGAATGGGCTGGTCAGCATCGATCTGGGCGCGCAGCAGGCTGAGAATCTGGTCTTCGCCGCTGTCGGTGGTGACATTGGTCCCGGCGGTGGGGACGGTCACATAGAGGCGGGACATGGCGATTTCTTCGGAACGGATGTCGCTTTCGATCTGCTTGATCACCAGATCGTTGACGGAAAGCAGCGTCACCGCGCCGAACACGCCGATCATAATACTGAGGGCGACGAGGGCGGTACGGCCTTTGCGGGACCAGACATCACGCAGAACTTTACGCAGGCGAGTTTTGATCATTGTTTGGTCTCCCGAATTCCGGTACGAGTCTTGAGGGCGCGTAATTCCTGAGTCCGGCGAGCCGCTGCCGCCACCAGGGTGGTTTCACCGATCATGCCGTCCGCCAGTTCGAAAATTTTGGGGACGTGAGTCACGAGTTCGCGGTCATGCGTCACGATCAGGACGGTAGCGCCTTTGTCAGCCATTTCGCGGAACAGATTAAAGACGTTCTGCGCGCTCATGCGGTCCAGGTTGCCGGTGGGTTCGTCACCGACGATCAGCGGCGGATTGTTGGCGAGGGCGCGGGCGATGGCCACACGCTGCTGCTGGCCGCCGGAGAGCATATCGGGCGTCTTGAATGCCTGATCCGCAATGCCGAAACGATCCAGCAGTTTCATGGCAACTTCGCGGCGCTCTTTGGGCTTCCAGACGCCGGAAAGGTCCATCGGGGCGATGACGTTTTCGGCGACGGTAAGCGTGGGCAGCAGTTGGAAAAACTGAAAGACGATGCCAATGTTGCGGGCGCGCCACTTGGTGAGCTTGCGCTGGGGCACCTGGGTGATGGGCATGCCGTTGACGAGAATATCACCACCTGTAGGCGCATCGACTCCGGTGAGCATATTCAGAAACGTGGTTTTGCCACTCCCAGACGGACCAACTATGGCGACAAAATCACCTTTCTGAATGTCGATGTTGATGCCGCGCAAGACATTGAGCGGCCCGGCGGGGGTGTTGAACGTTTTGACCAAATTGCGGACCTGAATGAAGGATTCGGCCATCGATAATCACTCCTCTTCATGTTGATGAACAGCAGAAAGAATTACGGCTGAAACTTTAAAAAGTTTCAGCGAGGACGGAATTTATTTTAGGAGCAGCGAATTTCAGAAGCGTATTAGTTGTCCGTTATTATACCATTGTCCAGGATTTGAGCAGTTTTTTGCATTACGAGCACGCTCAACTGCTGGGAACACGTGGGGGTGAGGTGAACCGGGCTGTCCGTATAACAGGCGACATCCGGCAGGGCGTCCCAGGCGTCGAGATAGTGCCAGCGGTGAAAGTTCACCAGTTTGGACAGCAGGGCGCGGTATTCGTCGTAGGCCCAGCGGGGATAAAAGGCATTGTAGCGGAGATCGCTGTTGGTGCCGTCGCTGATGAAGATCGGCTCGTTGACCAGCAGAAACGGCGTCGAACCGACGCGGTAGGCTCCGGCGGGCAGGACTTCAAAGGACAGCACATCGGCAAGGGTCATCGATTGGCCGAACTGCTCCGGCCAATACCCTTCCCAGGCGGGATCGGGGTCAAAATTGACGGCGCGCGGGGTGTAGTCGGTGGGGTATTCCTGGTCGATGCCGGTGGCGTCCCACATGATGCCGTTATATTGCAGGCGCAGCAGATCGGCCAGATCGCGCCGCCGCCCGATGATCGTTTCGTCCCAGAAATTGGTTTCGACCAGACGCGGATCATTTTGATCCTGCACCAGCGCGTAACGATCAATCAGATCGCGCACGGAATCACGGTTGTTCTTCAGGAAAGCGGGACTCAACTGCTGGGCGCGGTCAAACGATTTGAGCGTGACCAGCCAGATCACCATATCCGGGCGGTAGTGTTCCAGCGCGTAGTCGAGCAGCAGCAAATCCTGGGTGAGGGACATGCCGGGATAACCGAGATTGTAGGCGTGGACGGGCTGACCGTCGGCGGTGTGGTAGCCCGCGCGGTTGATCTGCCCGGCGAGGGTATCGTCGTTTTCGAGCAGAAAGCCCCATACGGACGAATCGCCAACAATGAAAATGTTGAAGTCGCCAGAATCCAGATCATCGACGGTGTGGGAGGCGAACATGGCGTCGATCTGGTAGAGGCTGAGGTTATAGGAGGCGGCGGCATTTTCGCCATAGGGCAAACGTTCGCGCCCGTCGTAGAGCACATTGTAGCCGGAGATACGGCCCAACGTGGGGAGGGGTTTGATCCACGCGAAGATCAGATTCAGCGCGACGAACAGCAGCGCCGCCTTGAGCAGCACACGCCCGACAAAGCCCCAACTGACAGGTTTGGTGTAGAGCCATTTGAACGTTTGCAATGCCAATTACCTCATCACAGATCGCCATAAATTTGTTTTTGTAGGGGCAATTCATGAATTGCCCCATATCCTAAAACCCGAACAGGCGGGTGAAGACATCCCAACTGGCGGTCAGATCGGGCAGGGCGAACCAGACCCAGCCGAGCAGCACAAAATGGAACGTCAGCACGATGCCGCCGATCTCGATGGCGCGGGACAGGCGCGGCCTGTCGCGCAAATCCACGTAAAACTGGCGCGTGCGATCACTATATAATTTATGGATGTACAGCCCCAGCGCGTGCCAGATGCCCCAGATCACAAAATGCCCGGTGACGCCGTGCCACAAGCCGATGATGATCATGGTCGCCGTCTGGCCGATCAGCACGATCCGCGCCTGCGAATATTTGCGCCGGATCAGGCTGCGAGAGAGCGGCGAAAAGACGTAAAAGCGCACCCAGTTACTTAATGTGATGTGCCAGCTCTGCCAGAAGGTCGTAATGTTGCGCTTGAGATAGGGCTGGTTGAAGTTCTCCGGGAGCTTGATGCCGTAGAGTTGACCGATGCCGATGGCAATATCCGAATAGCCGCTGAAATCGAAATAGAGGCGGAAGGCGTAAGCGTAGAGCATGAACCACAGCGCGCCCGCTGAATTTGCCTGATCCGCGTGGGCCGCATCGAGCGCGAAATAGGCGAGACTGTCCGCGATCACAAATTTTTTGCCGATGCCGATCAGAATGCGCAGGCCGCCCTGTGTAAGCCGGGTCGGATCGAGGCCGGGAAGCTGGCGCAGATCGGGCAGGAACCGCTCGGCGCGGTCAATCGGTCCGGCGGTGTAGGCCGGGAAAAAGATGGCGTAGGTGATGTATTCGCGCAGATTCAGCGCCGGTAATTTGCCCGTCTGACGATCGCGCATGGTGTGAATCAGGCGGAAGGCGACATAGGAAAAACCGAGCCATTCCAGTTCGGCGGCGCGGGCGAGTTCGGGCGGCTGACCCATCAGGTCACGCAGGCGGCGGGCGGCTTCTTCGGCCAGCGGTTCGGCTTTGATGATGACAAAAAGGGCAACGATCAGCAGGATGGCGAACGTCAAATAGCGGTTGGCACGCACCCAGCCGAGAACGGCCAGCGCCAGCAGTCCGCCGCCAACCCACAGCGCTACTGTTGTGATCAGCGGGGGACGCGAGGGCGTGATGCGCAGATCGGCGCGGAGATAACGCCCGGCGGACACCGCAAAAACAAGTGCGATCAACAACACGGCGGCGGCGGTATCGTCGCGGGTCCAGCGCTGATCTTTGGCGCGCGTGATCAACCACGACAAGACCACCAGTCCGAGAGTCAGCAGCGGGAAAATAAAGTCCAGTTTGTCGATGAGCAGCGGCGGCTGGAGCCAGAAGATCGCCACGACGCTGCCCGCATACAAAGCCCAGGCGCGCAGGCGCGGCGGCAGGATGATCAGATAGAGCAGCGCGGCGGCTGTAAACACGAGAATGTGAGTAAAGGTCATCGTGATCCCTTTACGAAACGAGTTTAGGACGGCGGAATTGTACAGGGTTTGGGAGTGTGGGGCAAGCAGCAGATAAGTTATGGCATAAGGGCAGGTTCGCCAGCGGTGTCGCTAAAGCTGACGGGTGGATGACGATCAGCACACGGAATACCTCCGGCGCTTTGCATTTGAGAAAACGGCTGCGAACATCGAGCCTAAGCGGAATACAAGGAGGCATCGTAATCAACATGGGTTTTCCAATCATCACAGCCGGGTACGACAGCGCCGTATGGTATGTGGACACACAGCAGCAAATCTGGCGGTGGGCCGCCGCCACTTCATCGTGGGCGCAGCCTGCGCCGAACGAACGGGCGATGTTCATTTCGGCGGGCAACAGCAAAGATGTATGGGCGGTACGACCTGATGAACACATCATCAAGTGGGACGGCGCGAAATGGGTCGAGCCGGATGCCAACGCGCGCGGCGTCAATATCTCGGTGGGCGGGGATGGCGCGGCGTGGCTGGTGAACAAAGCCGGACAGCTTTACCGCCTGACGAATAATGTGTGGCAGGAACCGGATCGCAACGCGCGGGCCGTGCAGGTGACGGTGGGCAACGCGAATTTTGTATGGTGCCTCAACAAGGAAGGGCAAATCTTCCAGTGGACAGGCAACGCGTGGATACAACCCGAACCGAAGACGGATCGCGCCTCGGTACTCTCGGCGGGGGCGGATGGAACGCTGTGGTGCATCAACCCGCAGCAGCACATCTTCCGGCGCGAAGCGAACAAGTGGGTTGAACCGGATCCCAACGCGCGGGCGGTACGAATTACGGTGGGCGATGTGAACGATGTGTGGTGCATCAACCAGGCGGATACCGCGTACCGGTGGGAGAACAACCGCTGGATCGAGAAAAAACTGCCGTTTACGCTGCCGACTTACCAGACCTACACGGTGAAGGCGGGCGATACACTGGCGAAAATCGCCGCCGCGTACAAAACCACAGTGGCCGCGATCCAGAACGCTAACCCGCAGTATCCTTCGCTGAAATGGAACGTGGATTATATCCAGGTGGGGTGGGTGCTGCGCCTTCCCCAGTAAACACAAAACCGCTCGCGTGGGTGCGGCACGCGAGCGGCATTTCCGTTTATGCTGTTCGCTAGCGCTTTGTCTCTTCGCCGGATTTACCGGCTGTTTTTTGTGTGCCCGCCATCATGCCTGATCCCAACGCCACACCAATCCCTGCGCCAGCTCCAATGCCGATGGCGACATTATCCAGGGCGAGACCCATGCCGATACCGATGATGATGCCGATGATCATGCCAATAGCCATTAGCCGGGCGGCTTGTTTATCGTATTTCATGGTTTCAAGTCTCCTCATCATGATTCGCGCGAACAAACTCGGACCATTATACCCTAAATCAGGGACTTACAATTCCGACCGCTCGTGTTTGGTATCTTTGCCAGATTTAACGACGCCAGCCATCATGCCTAATCCCAACCCCACACTCAGACCGGCACCCACGCTAACGCCAATGGCGAAATTATCCAGGGCAAGGCCCAGACCGATACCCACGATGATGCCGATGATCACGCCAGTACCCATTCGTCGGGCGGCTTGCTTACCGTATTTCATGAAGTCTCCTTATCGTGATTCGCGCGAATACACTCAGACCATTATACCCTATATCAGGGACTTACATTACCCACCGTGCTGCCTAGCGCACACCTGTAATGGGAGTACAATGAAAATCAATAGAGAAACAAACTGTGCGCCGCACCCAACGAGTTTAGTGATGGATATTCGAGCAATTGACGGCATGCTACAAGGTCTGCTGCAACATACGGCGGACGCGATCTACGATCTGGGGTGGAATCTGGTGGTGGTGGTGCTGCGGGACGAAAAAGCACGAGTGACCTATTCTGCCGCCGCTGCCAGCACACAACCCGCGCTCAAAACCCTGTTTTTGAATATGGAGCCGCATCCGCTGACCGCGCTGCCCTGGCAACAGGATCGCTACCGGATCAGCCGCTCGTATTTTGTCGATCATCGAATGGGGCCGCTGGAAAACGAAGCGCAGAGCGGCATCTACCATTTTGACCTGGGGCCGCGCGGCGAGGATGAATGGCATGCGGAAGATTTGCTGCTGGTCCCGGTGGCCTATGATGGAGAAGAATTCGGCTGGGTGACAGTCGATGATCCGGTGGACCGGCAGCGGCCCACACTGGCCAAAGTGCGGGCGCTGGAAGTCTTCGCGGATCAGGCGGCGCTCACGATCTACCAGTTCCGGCTGGCGCAGCAGGCGCAAACGCAGGTGCTGCGGCTGACGGTGTTAAGCGAAATTTCGCAGTCGATCAACCAATCGCTGGATATTGAAGACCTGCTCAACGCGATTGTGGAGCAACTGCGGCAGGCGTTCAAGTTCCGGCGGGCAAGCATCACGCTGCGCGAAGGCGAACGCACCCATGTGCGTGTGTCGGTTCGAGATGAGCGGTGGGGCGAAACGGTGCAGAATGATGGGGTGTCGCCGCTGGAAGACCTGGCATTTGAACAGATCGTGCGGCAGGGCGTTCCCTACCGGATTGTGGGCAAGCTGAGTGATGACAGCGCGCTGGCGGATGAAAAAAAGCTGCTGGCGGATGGGATTCATTCGTATGTGTGCCTGCCACTGGCGATGTGGGGACGGTGTTTCGGGGTGCTGAGTCTGGCGGCGGAATATGCGCACGCCTTCCAGCCGAACGACGCCGATTTTCTGCTGCAACTGGCGGGGCATATCGGCGGCGCGGTGTGGAATGCGCTGCTGTATGAGGTCGAACAGCGGCGGCGGCACCTAGCGGATGCCCTGGTGCGGCTGTCGAAAACGATCAACTCGACGCTCGATCTGAATGAAGTGCTGGACCTGGCGCTGCAACAACTGGCGCGGGTGGTGAATTATGACTCGGCGGCGATTATGCTGGTCGAAGGCATGAATCTGCGGATCACGGCGGCGCGGGGCTTCGAGGAAAATGAGAAGGTGACCGGATCGGTGTTCCGCTGGGAGGAAAATAATATCGCGCACCAGACGATGCAGGCACGGGAAGCGCGCGTGGTGGGCGATGTGCAACTGCTGCCGGAATGGGGCCATGATCGGGATGATGTCGAAGGCGCACATACGATCCATGCCTGGGTGGGATCGCCGCTGCTGGTGCGGAATACCAGCATCGGGATTTTGACGATCAACAAAAATGAGCGCGACTTTTTTACCGACGAGGACGGCGAAACGGTGGGCGCGTTTGCCTCGCAGATTGCGACGGCGATTTATAACGCGCGGCTGTATGAGTCGGAGCAGCGGCGGCGGCAAACCGCAGCGGCACTGGCCGAACTGGCGCAGATTGTCAACGCGACGCTGGAACTGGACGATGTGCTGCGGCTGGCGCTGGGCCAGCTTTCGAACGTGGTGCAGTATGACACAGCAACGATTTTTCTGGTGGATGGGCCGAACCTGGTGATCGCGGCGTGCGCCGGGTTCAGCCAGCCGGAACGTCTGCTGGGAAACGTGATCGCGCCGGACCGGGCGAATGTGGGCTACCAAACGCTGCTGACCAAACGCACGCGCGTGATCTCAGATGTGACCACCGACGCGGAGTGGGGCGATTTTCAGGATGATCTGCTCGAAATGCAGGCGATCCGGTCGTGGATCGGCGCACCGCTGATCGTGCGCGGGCAGGCGATTGGGATTGTGACGATTGATAAGGACGAACCCGCATTTTATACCGATGAGGACGGCGATACCGCGACGGCGATGGCAGCACAGATCGCAACGGCGATTGCGAACGCGCGGCTGTTTGCGGCTACCCAAACCCAGCGGGACCGGCTGGCGGCGATTCTGACGGATACAACCGACGCTATCATCGTGGTGAACCTGTCGAATCAAGTCTGGATGATTAATCCGGCAGCAGAACGCAACCTGAAGGTGCGCCGCGAGAAGGTGTTGGGGCAGATGGTGCAGACGCTGGGATCGGCGGAACTGGTCGAAGCGCTGGCGAACGTCCAGCGCAGCGGCCAAGCCAAAATGAGCGAAATCCAGAGACCGGAAGGAGTCGCATTTAATGCCAGCATTGCGCCGGTGCGGGATGTCGGCTGGGTGATCGTGATGCAGGATATTACGCCGCTGAAGGAACTGGATCGACTGCGCACGGAATGGGTGGCGGCGGTGTCGCATGACCTGAAAAACCCAATCCAGGTGGTGCAGTTGGGCGCGGCACTGATCGAGATGGATGGTCCGCTGAACGATTTGCAGCAGGACCGGATTCGCATCATCCAGCGCAGCGCGATGCTGCTCAGTAATCTCGTGGCGGGCGTGCTCGACCTGGCACGGCTCGAAGCAGGTCCAGCGGTGCGGCTGGCTCCGGTGAATCCGGCAGAGGTGTGCAGCGCCGTGATGGCGGAAATGGAACAGGTGGCGGCGAACAGAGGCCAGCAGCTTGTCTGCGAAATGGCGGACGATCTGCCGGTGCTGCGCGGCGATCTCGTGCTGCTGACGCGCGCGATCAGCAACCTGGCAAGCAACGCGCTCAAATATACGCCGAACGGCGGCGTGATCACCTTGCAGGCGCGCATGGTGGAGGATGAGATCGAATTTGCGGTGCGCGATAACGGCGCGGGGATTCCTGAAGCGTCGCTGCCGCACCTGTTTGATCGATTCTACCGCGTGCCGGGAACACAGGCGGAAGGCAGCGGGCTGGGACTGAGCATCGTGAAGAGTATTGTGGACAAACACAACGGGCGCGTGTTGGTGAGCAGCACGTTGGGCGTGGGCAGCACGTTCATGGTGCGGGTGCCGGTGTAGGAGTTGTTAGTTGTTAGTGGTTGGTTATTAGTTATTAGTCAGAGAATTACGGCGCAAAAGTGTTTGGGATACCCCGCCCCCCCTTTGCATAGGTTTGAGGGGAAATTTGGCGTCGCGAACGCGATTTGGCGTCGCGAGACGGGGAAGTTTGTCGAACTACTG
>CAYYNB010000093.1:3101-22860 GCA_964472565.1 uncultured Anaerolineaceae bacterium | reverse complement strand
CTTTTCCTTTCTACTCTACTCCTTTTTACCTCCTTTGAGTTTTTCAACAAAATCTATAGGTTCACACTAACAGGAGCCTTACGCTGTAGATAGTGTCACTTATCGCTAATCCACGGTGACTTCTGGCGCATAAATTGACTCAGGCGGTTTCTGTCTTACAATCACAGGTAGCGCCCTGCACCAGCTAGAGGAGGGGTCATGACGGGCCGTTCGCTCACACCA
This sequence comes from uncultured Anaerolineaceae bacterium, assembly GCA_964472565.1. Classification (GTDB taxonomy): domain Bacteria; phylum Chloroflexota; class Anaerolineae; order Aggregatilineales; family Aggregatilineaceae; genus DATAMF01. The sequence goes on along the minus strand of CAYYNB010000093.1, from coordinate 22,638 downwards.
CAGACGATGGATCAGCTCCTCGCGGCGCATGCCAGTTCGCTGCATACGCTCGACATCTCGACGATCACGGTATCGCCGCTCTTTGAATTTTTCGCCTCGCTGAGTCCCGATATGCGCGCCCAATGGTCAACCGAAACCCACTGCGCACCGGGGGAGATCATTTTTGACGAAGGGGAAGAGGGAGATTTTATGGCGCTGATCTGGTCCGGCCAGATCGCCATCATCAAAGGGCAGTCTGAGGCGCTGACGGTCCTGGGCTACCGGGGCAGCGGGGAAGTGATCGGTGAAATGGCGGTGATCGAAAAGCGGAGTCGTTCGGCAACGGCTGTTGCGCTGGAACCGTCGAGCCTGCTGATCATCAACCGCACCTCGTTCGAGCATCTGCTGGTATCCAACGCCGCGCTGGCCCTGAGCATGATGGCGACTCTCAGCGCGCGGCTGCGCTCGTCTGATCAGGCACGGAGCATGCAGACGCAGGCCGAACAAAAGATGAAACACGATCTGGCGACGGCGGGGGAGGTCCAGCACCGCTTTTTGCCGGAAGTTGTGCCCCAGGTTCCGGGCTGGGATATGGCCGCCCACCTGATCCCGCTGTGGCAGACTACAGGCGATTATTATGATTTTATCGAACTGGGCGAGCAAAAACTGGGTATTCTGATTGCGGATGTGACCGACAAGGGGACGGGGGCGGCGCTGTTTATGGCTCTCAGCCGCACGCTGATTCGTACCTTCGCCGTGCAGTATCCCGATGCGCCCGCCCAGGCTTTGAGGTCAGCCAATGACCGGATTCTGGCGGATACACGCTCGGACCAGTTTGTGACCGTGTTTTATGGGGTGCTCGATCTGGCGGCTGGCACGCTGGTCTATACCAACGCGGGGCATAACCCGCCGATTCTGCTGCACGGCGACCTGACTGCCTCGATCCTGGATCGAACCGGGATTCCGCTGGGCATGTTCCAGGATATGATCTGGCAGGAGCGCACAGTATCGTTCGCGCTGGGGGATACCCTGATTCTGTATACGGATGGAATCAGCGAGGCGCAAAATGTGAGCGGGGACCAGATCGGCGCGCGGCGGCTGTTGGAAGTCGGGCAGACGACAATGAACGGCACGGCGCAAACCATTCTGGACGCGCTGCTGGCCGATGTCCAGACCTTCATGGGGCCAGCGCCCCAGTTAGACGATATGACACTGTTCGTCATTCAGAGGAGAGGTGCCGCATGAAAAAGTTCCTGTTCCTGATCATCGTAGTGGTCTTATGCGCTCTGCCTCCCGCAGCGGCGGCGCAAACGGATGAGGTCGTGTATGCGACGGGGCAGTATTTCGCCAACGGTGTTATGCTCTGGCGCGCGGATACGAGCTTGATCTGGGTGCTGGCGAACAATCAGACGGTGCTCACCTTTCCCGCCTCGACCTATGCCGCGCTGCCTGATGCGTCAGGGCTGGTCGATGGGCAGACGCCGCCCCTTTTCGGATTTGGGAAAGTCTGGAAGAACTATCCCCAGGTCCGGCAGTTGCTGGGTTCCCCCACTTACCCGGAAGTCGGCTTTTATATGCGGATTCGGACGACGGCGGGCGGCAGCACCCTGCTGACACAATCCAACGGGGTCGTGTACGAGATCAGCCCGGACCAGACCACGTGGCAGTACAACACGAGCGAACCGAGTCCCGATACGTATATCGTCCATTTCAGCACCAATACACCCACCGTCCAGACGGGCAGCGCGGTGATCGTCAATTGGGCGGTTCACGGCGTGGAAGCGGCGCGGATCGAAATCAAAAGCGCGGGCGTGATCATCGGGCGGGTACCCGCGCTGCCAACGGTGGGCAGCCAGGCCGTTCGGATTCCGGTGGGCACGGTCCCCGGCGAGATCGAGATCACACTGTATGCGGTGCGCGTCACGTATACCAGCGACGGGAACGAGTATGAGGATGTAGACGACTCCACGCTGGCGGTGGACGTGCTGGAACCGGAACTTTACGAAAATCAGCCGGGCACGACCTTCCAGCGGTTTGATCATGGGTTTATGATCTGGCGGGCGGATACGCAGGATATTTATGTGTTTTACGATGCGGATACGCTGCGCGGCGGGTTGTTTGAAGTGTATTCGTTCAGCCAGTATGCCACGCTGCCCGCTAACCCGTATTGGGGTGTTCCGGTGGGGCGGGTGCGCCCCGAAAATGGATTCGGCAAGGTGTGGGGGGCGTTCGCGCCCGTGCGGGATCGTCTAAGCTGGGCGGTCAGCGCGGAGCAGGGGTATCTGTCTACGGCGCGGATGGAAAATTACGAGCCTGTGTCGATCACGATACCCACCGGAGAAACCGTCCTGTTCGATTCGGCGGCGGGATCGTGGCGGTGGGCGGATTAGGCTTTTTGGGGATCGGCCTTAAAATTGAGCACCGCGCAGATCGCGTTTCTCCCGGTATAATGATAGGGAGATTCGCTGTCAGAAAGGCGCGAGGTTATGGAGCTTGCGGGACAACTGCTCGGCCAGTACCGGCTGCTGGAACCCATCGGGAAGGGCGGGATGGCGGTGGTGTATCGCGCCCAGCAGACGGCGTTTGGGCGTGATGTGGCCGTCAAAATTCTGTCTTCCGATCTGATCGATGACGCGGAATTTAGCGCCCGGTTTCGCCGCGAAGCCGAAACGATAGCCAACTTGCAGCACCCGCATATTCTGCCGGTGATCGATTACGGCGAGCAGGCAGGGCTGATCTACCTCGTGATGCGGCTGATTCGCGGCGGCACGCTGGCGAGCGAGATGGCAAAAGGCCCGCTGTCGCTGCGGCGGACAGCCGCGCTGCTGACTCAGATCGCCTCGGCGCTGACCTATGCGCACAGCAAAGGCGTGATCCACCGGGATTTTAAGCCGCAGAATGTGCTGCTGGATGAAGAGGGCAACAGTTACCTGACCGATTTTGGGATCGCTAAGATGCTGTCCGGTACGGTGAATATCACCGCCAGCGGGCATCTGATGGGCACGCCGACGTATATGGCCCCGGAACAGTGGCGCGCCCAACCCGTCGATGCGCGTACCGATATTTATGCGCTGGGCCTGGTGGTGTATGAGATGCTGGTCGGACTCCAGCCCTTCGATGCGGACACCCCGTTCGCGCTGATGTACAGTCACCTCGATATGCTGCCCGCCAGCCCGACACGCTACCACCCGACGCTGCCGGGGGCGATTGAAGCGGTGGTGTTTAAGGCGATTGCGAAACATCCGGCGGACCGGTACAGTTCCGCGCAGGACTTCGCGGACGCCTTCCGGCAGGTGGTCATGCGTTCGCCCAGCCCCGATTACCAGCCCAAACGCCCGGCCAAACGTTACCCGGCGACGGATGAAACAGGGGTGGGGCAACTCGATGAATCGACCTACGAACTGCGCCAGGTACGGCCCGCGGAACTGCCGGATTGGGCGCAGCGCTTGCAGGGTGCGCCGCCTGTCCCGGCCCCTTTGAATTATTCGCCGCGCTTCTTTACACCGCCGATGCAGCCGGCCCTGCCGCGCCGCAAACGCTCGGACGCGCTGTACCGCCGGGTGCGGGCGCTGCTGATACTGGGCGGGATGCTGGCGGCAGCGAGTTTGATCCTGCTGGTGGTGCTGTTCGTGAATCGAGACGACGGCGAGCGCGAGGATGAGCGAGACACGGCGACTCTCGCGGCGACGGAAAGTGTGCTGGTGCCCGTCGAACCAACCTCGACTCCCGGCGCGATCACACCGCCAGCCAGCGCTACCCCGCCGGTTGTGCCGCCAACGAATACGATCATGGTGTCGCCAACCGTTACCCTCACGCCTGAAGCTCCCGGTGTGTGTCTGGTTCGCCCGAAAAATAACGTTCCGGTGAATATCCGCAACGGCCCCGGCACCGGCTATAATCCGGTGGGCAATTTGCAGCCGGACGATCCGCGCCCGGCGCTGCTGCATACCACTACCGGATTTGTGTATCTGGCCGAAGGTTGGGTGGATGATCTGTATGTCGTGCTCGAACCGGCCAGTGCGTGTGCCAGCCTGCCGCTGATCTCGTCGCAGGATTCATCGGCGGGCGCGATCTGCACCATCCAGACGACGCAGGCCAGCACCGATCTGCGCTTCAGGCCGGACCCGGATGCCAACCGTTTCGCGCTGTTATATGAGGGCACGCTGCTGACGGTTTTCCGCGTGGAAACGGGATCGGATGGCACTACGTGGTACTACGGCGCGACGGACGATGGGCGCTGGCGCTTCGGGTGGGTGTCGAGCCGTCAGGCCGACGAACTGACGCTGTGTTCGGATTGATCACCCTCGTTTATGGGGGACACAAAAAGCCCAGCACTCGCCATAATCCTGGTATACTATGACGCGATAGATCTGATATTTATTTATCCGGCGAATAGATGATGAACAGTCTTTCCGGCACGCAAATCGGCCAGTACATTTTGAAGCATCCTATCGGCAAGGGCGGCATGGCGACGGTATACCGCGCCCGCCAGTTGAATATTGATCGGGACGTGGCGATCAAAGTGATCTCGCCCGACCTCGCCACCGATGCCGAATTCGTGGCGCGCTTCGAGCGCGAAGCCCAGATTATTGCCAAACTTCAGCACCCGCATATTCTGCCCGTGTATGATTTCGGCAAGCATGACAACCTGATGTATCTGGTCATGCGGCTGATGGAAGGCGGCAGTCTGGCGCACGAACTGCGCCAGGGGCCGGTTCCGGTGGAGCGCGTGCTGGAACTCACCAAGCAGGTCGCCTCGGCGCTGGATTACGCCCACCGGCGCGGCATCGTCCACCGCGATCTCAAGCCGACGAACGTGCTGCTGGATGATCTGGGGAATGCGTATCTGACCGATTTTGGTATCGCCAAGATGATCAGCGGCGGATCGGCTACCGGCCTGACCCAAACGGGCGCGGTGATGGGCACGCCGACATATATGGCCCCGGAGCAGTGGCGCGCTGAACCTGTCGATGGCCGGACGGATGTGTATGCACTGGGGATTATTGTATATCAGATGCTGCTGGGACAGGTGCCGTTTGCCGCCGAAACCCCACACGGTTTGATGTACCAGCACCTCGACACCGAACCGCCCGCGCCGCATACGCTCAAACCCGATCTGCCGGTCACGATTGAGCCGGTGATCGCCAAAGCACTGGCAAAAAACCGCGACGAGCGCTATGCCGCTGCGACCGAGTTTTCCGCTGATCTGGAAAAGGCGCTGCATATTCCGGGGCGGCTGCCGGAACAGACTCAATTTGAGGTGCCAGCCGCACCCGTCCGAACCGAACCTGCTCCGGCTGCGGTACCTCAGCGCCCGGTGCAGACCCCGCCGCCCATCCAGAGCGCGCCGCCGCTCTATCATATGCCCCCCGCGCCGAATAATTATGCACCGCCGCCGCAGCCCCTCTATCACGCCGAACCCCGGCCCTATACGCCATCGCCCGGTGCGGTGCGCTATGAACTCGACTACGGGCGGGGCCGTTCCACGCTCAGCCGCTGGTTATTGTTCGGCGCGGCGGGCGTGGTCGTGCTGATCATTCTGGGCGCGGTGGGTTTGCTGGCGCTGGATTTACTCTCATCTGATGACAACGAAGCGGGCGCGACTCCGACGGAGGAAGCCGGGCCGGTGGATGTCCCGACCAGCCCGCCGACGCCGACGGTTGAGCCGTCGCTCCAGCCTTCGGTGGTGGTGCAGTCGCCCGCCGACAATACCGCTGTGGAATTGGGCGATGAGGTGACGATCAGCTTTGCCGCACATGGGGCGCTGGGGGTGACGCGCGTCGAACTGCGCCGCCTGGATTTCACCCTGAGCAGTCTGACTTTCAGCGGGCAGGTGGATGTGCAGGGCACCTTCACCTATACGCCGGATACCAGCGGCGCGCATGTGTTGCAGTTGGTGGCGTGGAGCAACGATATTCGCGGCCCTACCGCGACGATCACGATCAACGCGCAGTAAGATGTGTGTGATCATTGAACACCAGCAACTCGCTGAGACCCCTTCAGCGAGTTTTTTTTGGTGAAGTGCATCCGATCACTCCGTATAAAATTACAACGTCAAAAAACGGGGAGATGCACCATGAAATACGTGATCTGTGCCGCTGCTGTGCTGTTGATCCTGTTTTTGTTGGCCGGAACCGCCCCGGTGTCGATGTCTGCCGCCGCGCTGACTGCGACCCCCGAACCAACCGAGGAATCTGCTGGCGAGGTGCGGATTCAGTTTTTAGGACGGGCGAGTTTTTTGATCGTCGCGCCCGACGGAATGCGGTTTGTTATCGATCCTTATACGGATATGCCCTATTCGTTTCCAGAGGATATTGAGGCTGATGTCGTTCTGTGCAGCCATACTCACCACGATCACATGGCGTTTTATCTGATAGAAGGCCTGCCAGCGGTGGTGACGATTTATGAGGTGCCGTCGGCAGAACGGTTCGGGATCACCGAAGTGACTGGCTATCTCTCAGTACATGGCGATTATGGGAGCGAATCACCTGAGGAGAATATGGTTTTTGTGATCCAGATGGGAGACATCAAGTTAGTTCATTTGGGTGATTTTGGTTCGTTTGAAGACGAAGCGCTGTACGCTGAATTGAATGATGCGGACGTGGTGTTCGTGCCGGTGGGGGATGCGGCTGGCCCGCCACTGGAGGAGATTATGCCACTGATGGAACGCATTCACGCACGCACGATTGTTCCGATGCACTGGTTTGTCCCGGCGGAACATGTTAGCGGCGGCGCACCATTGGAGTCTTTCCTGGCGATTCTGCCCGATGAGGTGTCTGTGACCGAAGTAGACGAACTGCTGGTTCAACCGGGAATGCCGGAACAGGTTGTGGTGATTCACGAGATGCAGTCCGAAGAATAGCACCCGGTTGGGGATAAGGGGAAAATAGACGTTGTTCGGTTCACCCCTATCCTCCCAACCTCCTTTCCCCGCACGCGGAGAAAGGAGGAGCAGAGCGCTGCTTGCTGCACCCCATGAATGATGCGGCTTGAGCGTCGGCGCTATTTTTGACCAACCGCCACAAGCACGCTGGTGTTCAGATGCCCATAGGTGTCCAGCCATGTGGAGATTTCGGCGGCGCGGGCTTGAATCGCGGGGAAGTTGGGTAAATCTTTGGCGCGATCCAGATAACGGGGAATTGTTCCGCGCAGGGTGTCGATCATTTCGGGATTTCGCGGGTCGGCTTCCAGATCAGCAAAATCGTAGCAGGTCATGGCAGCCAGCCCTATGCCGTCCAGCAGATCGATCAACTGCGGGCGGGGGAAGGTTTCGTTGTGGGTGATGCCCAGCGCGGTATCGACGGACGCCCACCAGTGATGAAAATACACGTGGGTCAGCTGCGCGTTGGTCTGGTTGTCGCAGTACATCTCCGTGACGATCAGATGCCCGCCCGGTTTCAGCACCCGCTTCATTTCCGCGAGGGCGCGCCGGGGATCGGATAGGTGGTGCAGGGAATAAGACACCGTCACCGTATCGAAGCTGTTGTCTTCAAAATCGAGTTGGTGCGCGTCCATCTGGATAAAACGCACATCATCCGCCGCGAAAATGCTTTGATCCGGGCGCGTGGTGATGTCCGTCGCATCAATGCCGGTGAAGTCGATGTAATCTTTGAGCGCGTCTTTCATCCACCCGATGCAGTGGCCCATTCCGGTAGCAACATCCAGCACGTGCCCGCCGGAAATGGCATGTAGAATCTGGTCGATTTCCTGTTCCGAATGCATAGTTTCTCCTCATGGTGATACGCATTAAGTGATACGCGCGCAAAGGGTGTTTTAGTCCCCGAAAAAGACCGGCTCGATAATCTGCGCCAGCAGCAGCATCTGGCGGGCGACGGGCGGCAGGATCATTGTTTTGCGTAACATCGCCAGCGAGTTGCAGCAGTAGTCGAGCAGTTCAAACGTTTTTTGCTGATCCGGGCTGTGATCGACCAACCAGAACAGGATGATCCCGAAGTGCAGGCTGACCAGCAGCGTGACCAGCGCTTCGGCCTGGGCTGCTTTCGGCGCATCGCCGGACCCGTTCACCAGTCGTAAAAACGCCTGCCGCGTATCCGCGCGTGTTTGGCTGGCGCTGTCGCCCAGAATCCCCGTGCGCGCCGCCGGATTCATCGCTGCACCGAAAAGCGCCCCCAACACGTCGCGGTAGGGCACCATCTGCGGCAGGCGCTGCCGCATCAGTCCGCCAAACCGATCCGCCAGCGTACCCGGCGCGAGTTGATCGATTCCGGCGAGCGTATCCGCAGCCAGCCGTTCGTACAGGGACAGGACCAGCGCCTCTTTGCTGCCGAAATAGCGATAGGTTAATCCCAGCGAACAGCCCGCCGCCGCCGCGATCTCGCGCATGGTGGTTGCCGTGTAACCTTTGGTCGAAAAGAAGTCCAGCGCGATGTCCTGAATATGCTGGCGTGTCTGTTCTGCTTTGGGAGTCAGTTTGGAGTCCATAGAGCCTCAATATGAAAAAGGACAGGTACAACCGCCTGCCTGGTTTACTGTGCCGTGTAGCCGCCGTCGATCACCAGTTCGGCCCCGGTGACAAATTTCGCCTCGTCGGATGCCAGATACAGCACCCCATAGGCCACGTCCAGCGGCTCGCCGGGGTGCCCGATCGGATGAATGCGATTGCGCCCCTGCATATATTCCTCGTAACCTTCGGGTGAATTGCGCGCCATATCATAGACCAGTTCGGTCATAATTGTGCCGGGATGCACCGAGTTCACGCGGATGTTGTCTTTGGCATAGAAGATCGCGTCGGTTTTCGTCATCAGCCGGACCGCGCCCTTCGCCGCGTGATAAGGCGGCACATCCGCCGAGCCGATCAGCCCGTAGATCGAGGACAGATTGACGATGCTGCCGCCGCCCGCCGCCTGCATGATCGGGATCACATGTTTGGTGCAGAAAAACACGCCCTTCACGTCTACCGCTAGAATCGCGTCAAATTCGGCTTCGGTGATCGCATGGGTCGGTTTGTCCGCGCCGGATATGCCCGCATTATTCACCAGGATCGTGATCGGGCCGAAGCGATCCACGATTTGCGCGAAGGTTGCCTGCACGTCTGCTTCGCGCGACACATCCATATGAAAATAGGCCGCCGTGCCGCCCTGCTGCTGGATCGCATCTGCGACGGCCCGCCCCTGATCGTCCACAATATCCGTGATGGCGACCTGTGCGCCTTCACGCGCTAAGAGTTCCGCTATGGCGCGGCCAATGCCCATCGCGCCGCCCGTCACCACTGCTACCTTGTTGTCAACTCGTCCCATGATATTGCTCTCCTTTTGAAAATCACTAAGCCATAAATGGCGCTTATTGTACATCGCTTCACATGCTTTTATACTGGTAATTGCCTGCTCATGGTATCAGGAGGTCACTCTATGGCTGAAACTGTTGAATCCTGCACTCGCCCGGTGCGTGGTCCCATTCTCGACACACAAGGCGAGTCCGTCCCTGTATCCATTCCAGTTGAGGAGAAAAAACGTATGACAGCACGCGTGGGCAAACCGGCCCCCGATTTTGAATCGAATGCTTTTGTTGGTAAAGGTTTTAAAACAGTCCGCCTGTCCGATTATCGTGGTCACTGGGTGCTGGTGTGTTTTTACCCCGGCGACTTTACCTTTGTCTGACCGACTGAACTCGCGGCAGTTGCCGTTCACTACAACGAACTTCAGGCGCTGGATGTGCAAGTCCTCTCACTCAGCACCGACAGTCATTTTTCCCACAAAATCTGGCAAGAAGAAGAACTTTCGAAGATGGTCCCCGGCGGGGTGCCCTGGCCGATGGTATCGGATCCCGGCGGCAGAATTGGCACCGTGTATGGGGTGTATGACGAAGACAGCGGCGTGGACATTCGCGGGCGGTTTTTGATCGATCCCGACGGTCTGATCCAGGCGATGGAAGTGATGACGCCCTCGGTAGGCCGGAACATTGTGGAACTGATCCGGCAGGTAAAGGCGTTCCAGCATAACCGCGCCACGGGCGAAGTGATGCCCGCCGGTTGGCAGCCCGGCAAACCCACCCTGAAACCCGGCCCCGATCTCGTGGGCAAGGTGTGGACGGTGTGGAAGCCGGACGGCGTGGGCGAGAAAAGTTAATTTTTTAGAGCGCTCTGAGCAGGCGAAGGACCATCATAGGGATGGTCCTTTTTAGTTTGCTATAATCCAGGAGTGCGTTGTCTGCTGCGGCTTTGACTCAATCCGAGGTGGCTGTGCGCAAGTGGATCAAAATTCTGGCATGGGATGGTCTGATTCTGCTGGTGATCTTGGCTGCCATCCAACTTATTCCGGTGGATCATGACCCGCCGCCCACCGTCCGCGAGCCGGTGTGGGACTCGTCCGACACGCGCGATCTGGCGGTGGACGCCTGTTTTGACTGTCACAGCAACCAGACCGAATGGCCCTGGTATGCGAAGATCGCGCCGTCTTCGTGGGTGTTGTGGTATGACGTGACGCAGGGCCGGGAGGCGCTGAATTTTTCCGATTGGGATCAACACGATCAGCCAGAGGCGGCGGAAAACGAAAATTTCCCGCCGAAACCGCTGGCCGAACGGATTGAAGCTGAAATCCGCAGCGGTGCTATGCCGCCCGGCCTGTATCGCCTCGCGCATCCTGACGCGCGCCTGTCGGAGGCCGAAAAGGACGCGCTGATCGAGGGACTCAAGCGCACGGTGGAGCAGAATATGCAGCCCTAAACCCCAGGGCGGACAAACGGCAAAAATCGGCGCAGCACCCGCGACAGCCGGAACAGCCGCCACTGCATCGGATCGAGCAGGGTTAGAATCGGCTTGTTCATCCACATACGATCCACGACCACCGTTTGCGGTGCGACAAACCGCATCAGCCCTTCGCGCCCGCCGCGCCGCCCCACGCCGCTTTCCTTCTGCCCGCCGGATGGAATGGACGGCGTCGCCACACCGATCTGCGTGCGGTTGACGCTGATGTCACCGCTGTTGATGCGCCGCGCCACCCGTTCGCCCATTTTCAGATCATGGGTGAAAACCGCGCCGGACAACCCAAAGCGTGAATCGTTGGCCAGCCGGATCGCTTCCTCTGAATTTTTCACCCGCATCACCGGGACCAGCGGCCCGAAGGTTTCTTCGCGCATGATCTCCATCGTGTGATCGACATCGATTAAAATGGTCGGCTCGAAGAACAGCGGACCCAGATCAGGCCGCCGCTTGCCGCCGAAAATGATATGTGCGCCTTTGCGCTCCGCATCCTTGATCTGCTGTTCGCAGCGGATAATTTCGCGCTCGTTGGTCATGCTGCCGATGTGAATATCCAGCCCGTCGCCCGGCCCGATCACCAGTTTGGGCGCGTATTCGCACAGGTAGCGCACGAATTGATCATATACCGCTTCGACCACATACACCCGCTCGGTGCTGACACACACCTGTCCCGAATTTTCGAGCGCGCTCCGCAGTGTAGACACCGCCGCCAGCTCAATATCGGCGTCTTCCAGCACGATCAGCGGGTCTTTGCCGCCCAGTTCCAGCGAATAGGGGATCAGCCGTTCGGCGGCGCGTTGGGCGACTTTGCGCCCGGTGCCCGTGCTGCCGGTCAGATGGATGCAGTCCACCGTATCAACCAGCGCTGACCCGGTTTGCCCGTCGCCCGTCACCACCTGGATCACGTCTTGAGGAATGCCGACTCGGTGCGCGATCTGCACAGCTTGCAGCACGGTAAAGGGGGTGATTTCGCTGGGTTTGATCACCACTGTGTTGCCCGCCACCAGCGCCGGGACCACATCCATCAGCCCGTTGAGATACGGGTAATTCCAGGGTGTGAGGAAGCCGGTCACGCCGTAGGGTTTATAGAAAATGGTCGCGTATTGCAGCAGCGGGAACAGCGGACGCCGTTTTTCCGGGCGCAGCAGTTTCGGCGCGTAGTGAGCATAATAATCGATCACCACATCCAGCACGGTCATTTCCAGCAGCGCGCCGACCTCGTTTTTGCCGCTTTCGCTGCGGATGGTGCGCATCATCGGCTGGCGTTCGCGCCACAGTTCCTCGCCCCACAGCCGCACCAGGCGCGCGCGCCCCCGGTTGCCGCGCGCTTCCCAGGCGGGCTGGGCGGCGCGTGCCCGCTCGACGACCTCCCGAACCTGCTCCGGTGTTAAATTCGGCACCGTCCCGACCATTTCACCCGTCACCGGATTTTGAACAGAAATAGTTGCTTCAGTCATGCATCCACTCACTACAGCAATCCGCGCTAAGAGCCGTACTATAGCCCGAAGCGCGGACTCTGACCAGAATGTGACGGCAGGCGATCACAGCATCTTACGCCACACGTAACCCTTATACGCTTCCGTGAAGCCCATCGCCTCATAGAGTTCATTCGCGGCGACCGCATCCCCGGTGGCGACGTACATATCCGTCGCGCCGAGCGCTTTCAGGCGGTGCAGCCCTTCGACCATCAGCGAACGGGCTAATCCTTTGCGGCGGTGATCGGGATGGGTGCAGACCGGCTCAAAGATGCCGCGCCGGTTCGCCTCGTCATGCGTCACCCCGACATGCGCCACAAACGATCCATCCGGCGCTTCGGCCACCAGATGCAGATCGTAGCGGAATGACGGCGACTGGGTGAAGGCGCGAAATTCGGCGGCGGTGTGCATCGTGCGGTTGAAGCCCGCGTTCAGAATATCCGCGATGCGCTGGTGTTCGCTTGCATCACCGGGACGCAGCGCGCGCAGGATATAACCCGCCGCTATCGGATCAACGGGCAGCGGCTTGTTGCCAAAGCGCATCCGGCGGCAGACCCAGCCATATTCTGTCTTTTCATAGCCGCGCTTTTCGAGCAGCCGGCGGCGTGGGGCATCGTACTCTAAGACGCACGCTTCGATCTGCCGGTGTTGGCCGTCTTCGGTTGGCACCGCGAGGTGCGTTTCGGCCCATTCGAACATCTCGGCTTCGATAAAACGGAAATCCGGGTGCAGTTCCAGGTGCGCTTCGCCGTCCCCTTCGGGATGTACCGCGCCCACCAGCCGCCCGTCTTCGGTTTCCCACAGTTGGACACGTTCCCGCGCCCAGTTGTCAAACCAGCCCGGTTCTTCATGATGGAAGGCCCGCCCTTCCCACCGCCGGATTTCCCAGTTGAAATCACACGGGGTGAGCGGGTAGGTTTCGACCAGCAGGCGGTGGACTTTCCAGAAATCATCCTGGTTCTGGTAGCGTCGTGAAATGAGTGTCATGATCTGATTCTCCTGATATACATAACAAAAAACGCAGACGTAAACGCCTGCGTTGGACAAACCGGATATGAAACGGAAAAAAATGAGTCAGCAGGCGCAGCACAACAGCGTTCGCCGCTCAGCTATAGAGCGCCGAAAATCGCTTGTCGTGTGTAGAGTCTGCTTACCGGGCCATGCCTCAATTCCTTCCGTGAAAGCGCCGCCAGTGTAGCACAGCCCTGCCGCGTTCACAAGACCCTTTTGGGCATTCGCCGCCCGCTTCGTTATGATTGAAGCGTTGGAAAGGAAAAAATGATGTCCTACGCTGACCTGTTAGCTGCCGCCCAGGAAAATCCGGTTGAGGCCGATTTTCACGCCCTGCGGATGGCCTATGCGCAATCCGAAGATTATGCCCCGTATACTCACGACACCGATAACGTGGAACTGTTAAGCCATGCGCTCCGTGCCGACGATCTCTCTGCCGCGCTGACGGCGGTGCTGAACCTCTTGCAGTTCAACTATCTCGACATCGAAGCGCACATGTCCGCCGATTATATCTACACTCGCCAGGATGATGCCCCGCACGCGGCGTTTCACCGGGCTTTTGCACAAGGGCTGCTGCGTTCCATTATCGAATCGGGCACTGGGCGCGATTTTTCGACGGCGTTTATTGTGATCAGCGTGCCCGAAGAATATACCCTGCTGCGGGTGATGGGCCTGCGCCATTCCAGCCAGTCGCTGAGCAACCATGACGGGCACTGGTATGATGTGCTGGATGTGACAAACGCGGCAGGGCAGGCGGCCAAAGTTTATTTTAATATCGATCTGCCCCGCAACTGGCTCCAGCGCAACCTGACCGGGGGATAAAAAAAGAAGGTCACAAAGACCTTCTCGTGGGGGTTATAGGTAGGTCGAACGCTGTTCGATCTCCATGATTCCCTGTCGCTGCGCCAGACGGTAATACCACATCTGTTTTTGTTGTTCCTCGTAGGGCAGATTGGCGATGCTCACCAGAAATGCCTGCTCTGAATCCACGAGGTTTTCTGCGCGGCTTGCCGCTTGGGCTGAGCCACTCAGCGCCTTGATGTGAGCCATGTGTTCCTCCGTAATGATCTAAGGCGATCTTTTCAAACCGGAACACATCTCCCGCAGCGCTATTTATTTAAATGCCTTTCTTCTAAATTGTCAATAGGGTAGAAGGACAACCCACAAAAAAAGCCAGATGCCGAGACACCTGGCGCTGATTTCAATCAATGTCGATCAATTCCTGGAATTCTTCCTCGGTTGTGGGTTGGGGCGCTCCCATTGCATTCGTATTGCCCAGGTACGAGGCTGCCCAACTGATTTTCCAGTTTTCGCCATAGCGCAGCAGCGTGAAGCCTGTGTAATAGTAATTTCCTTCAAACAGGAACAGGACCACGCGTTCGGTGAGTTCGTCAGCCCCGTAGACCTGGGCTTGCTCGTTCCAGTTTTCCAGATTGCGTTCATCGGACGCCATATGAGGCTCCGGCAGACCAATCATCATCACCTGTAGCTCGGCCAGCCGTGCCGGGTCCACTTCTTCCATGAACTTGCTCGTTCCTGCGGCGTCGATGCGAACAGAATAACCCTCAGTCATTTGGTTTTCAGTTGCCAGCAGTCCATAAGCCAGATTTTTCACCTGATTCAGAATTTGCCAGGTAAACTGCGCCTCGTTTATCTCCATATAAAATGAATAGTCGGATGGGGCCGGGGCGTTCATGGTTATTAACTCAATCCGGTCCGTAAAAAGATCGAATCTGAAGTTTTCGCTCATCTCCGTTATGGCGCAGGCCTGCATGAGTTGGGAGATGTCACCCTGGGTCAGCGCTTGCATATAGAAAGTAATGGCTTCTTCCGGGGTGCTGAACCCATTACCGGTCTGGTCCTGGGCCGTTGCGATAGGACTTACCCCTAAAAGACTCGCTGCCAGAAGAAGCGCGAGCGTGAGCTTGGTGATCGGCTTCCGGTATCTCAATAACTTTTTCCTCATTACTTTCGCTCCGTTTGTTGATGCCCCAATTTGTCCCTCAGCATAACACGGAATCAAAAAGCGGGTTTTCTTACGAGAGACCGGGATTTTTTCCTCAGATTACGCTAGAATTCACCCGGTGTCTCTGGCCCATCAGAAGGAGCAACGATGACTTACAGCATCAGGAGTTTGACGTTTGGCGGCGTAAACTGTTATCTGCTGCGTGGGGATGAGGGGGCGATTCTGATCGATACGGGCTGGGTATTCCGGCGGCATCACCTGGACCGTGCCATCCGTCCGGCGGACGATCTGCAACTAATCGTCCTGACGCATGGGGATGCCGATCATGTGGGCGGCGCAGTCTATCTGCGCGATACCTATGGGACCAAAATCGCTATGCACCGTGAGGATCGCGACATGGTTGAACATGGTGATATGACCCGGAATCGCGGCGCACATCACGGGACTCGTTTTGTCCTCAAAACGATGTCGCTGCTGCTCCGCTATCCCACTTTCACGCCGAATCTCTACCTTGACGAGGGCGACAGTCTCGCCATCTACGGGATCGATGCCCAGGTGCTGCACCTGCCCGGCCATTCAAAGGGGAGTATTGGTGTTCTGACCGGCAACGGTGATTTGTTTTGCGGTGATCTGCTGAATAATTCCACGCGCCCCCAACTGCATATGACCGTTGATCGGGCAGCGGGGCAGGCGTCGCTGGAACGGGTGAAAAGTCTGCCTGTTCAGATGATTTATCCGGGACACGGCAAACCTTTTGCGCCGTCAGCTCTGTAAAATAGGCGGGCGGCGTCAACCGCAGTCCATCAGTCGCCCGCGTCGCACAATAGTGACCACCAAAACCTGTATTTCTCCCTCAAACGTGGTATGATCGCTTATCCGAACGAATTTTCTATTTCGGGTGTGGATAGCTGCGGCAGTATGGCCTACTTTCTCCAACTCACCACTGAGGAAAACCTCTATATCTGCATCCTCGATGGGCTGTGGGGGTCCAAAACCAACAAGCTCGCCCATTGGACTCCCGGCGACCAGTTGATCGTCTATGTGGAGCGCGCGCTGGCGGCCATTTTCAGTATCACAGGCGAATCCTATTACGATCCCGAACCGGTCTGGCCCGGCGATCTCTATCCCTACCGGATTCCGATCCGCCTGGAGAAAATTATCCACCCCGCGCTGCGCCCGCCCATGTCGAATGAGGACATCCGCCGCGCGCTGATCCTGCACCATTCGCGCGCCTATGGCATCGTGCTGATCCTCGGCGCACAGCCGCTCGCGGATGCTGCCGCCCGTGTGCTGCTGGGGTATCTGGTGCAGGCCCCCGCCTGGGACAACTTCAATCCGGGCCGGATGCTGCAAGCGGCGGTTGCCCAGCGTTTGGTGGAACAGGCGGGGATGCTCGAAGAGGTGATCCAGGCCCGCCCCGACGCGCCGCCCGACACTGCCGGGCAGCCCTCGTTACACACACAGATGCAGTTTTATCTGGCCCAACTCGGCCACGCGCTCGGCTTCCAGGTCTGGATTCCCAAAGCCGACCAGCACCAGAATTATCACGGCACGCTGCTGGCTGAACTCGCGCTGCCCGATCTGCCGCCGCTGCCGTTTAACGAATCCGCGCTGCGCATCATCCGCAACATCGACGTGATCTGGCTCCGCGACGAGCACCCCGCCCATTTGTTTGAAGTCGAGCACACCACAACGGTGTATTCCGGCCTGCTGCGCATGTCCGATCTCGTCTCACTGATCCCCGCGCTGAACATCGACATGTATATTGTCGCGCCCACCGAACGCAAAACGAAAGTCGCTGCCGAAGCCAACCGCCCGACCTTCGCCCGCCGCACCCTGCCGCTGGCCGAGCGCTGCCGCTTTATCCCCTTCGAGAAGCTGGCCGATTTTATGGACGTGCAGCACGACTATCTGCGCCACTTCAATCTGTCGATTCTGGATGAGCTGTCGGAAAGTTTGATCAGCCCGCCGCACGAATAAAGCTTGACAACCCGCCTGTTTTGTCCTAAACTGACGTTAGTTAACGTTCACTAAGTAAGGATAATCACGTGCCAGAACGAGTCAACCGCCGCGACATGATCCTGGAAGCCGCCGCCCGTTTATTCATGGAGCAGGGCTATTCAGCGACCTCCATCCGCCAGATCGCGGAGGCTGTCGGCTGCACGGAAGCTGCGCTGTACTACCATTTCAAAGAGGGCAAGCGCGGCTTGTTGGGCGTGGTGATCGAAGCCTATATGCCGAATCTGTTAGGCGTGGTGAGTCAGTGCCAGGATGCGACCTCATTAGAGGAACTGATTCGGCGGTTTGGCCTGGGCATGATCGCTGAGGCGAAGTATCTGTCGAGCCAGCGGCTGCGCTGGGTGGTGGCCGATTTTCATAACTTTGGCGTCGATGAACGTCAGGTGGTGTATGAGCGGATCGCCGCTTTCCATGATGGCCTGACAGCCCTGATCCGCAAATTCGTACCCAGCGATGAAGAGGCCCATCAACTGACCTGGATGATCACGTTTCTGCTGTTCGGCTACGGTCAGATGATGATCCATCTGGAACTGCACAAAGTTTTTGAGTTCAATGTGGATGATTTTATGGCTCGTTTGGTGCAGATGTTGGCCGGTGAATATCAGCGCTAGCCCATCAGCGCTTTTTTTGCCGCGCAAGCTTAGTGAACGTTAAGTAAGTGCGTGATCGATGTAGTCTGGAGAGGGTATCAATGCGTAACAATCGCTGGCTGGGTCTGATCGCCATCTGCATTTCGCTGCTCGTGATCAGCCTGGATAACACAGTCGTCAATGTGGCGCTGCCGAACATTTCGGCGGATCTTGGCGCAAGCGCAAGCGATCTACAGTGGATCGTCGATGCGTATGTCCTGGTTTTTGCGGCGCTGCTGCTCACGATGGGATCGATCAGTGACCGCATCGGGCGGAAGCGATCCCTTCAGTTTGGTGTGGTGTGGTTTGGTATTTTTTCGCTGGGCGCGGCGTTAGCATCGTCCACCGAAATGCTGATCGTCATGCGGGCCTTGTCCGGGGTAGGGGGCGCGGTGATCATGCCCTCGACGCTCTCCCTGATCACCGCCGGATTCCCCGAACCCAGAGAACGCGAACAGGCGATTGCGATCTGGGCGGCGGTTTTCGGATTGGGAGTAGGCGTCGGCCCCGCGATTGGCGGCTGGCTGCTGGAACATTACAGTTGGAGCGCCGTGTTTTATATCAATCTGCCCATCATCCTGATCGCCTTGATCATGGGCCAGTTGACGCTCAATGAATCGCGCGACGAACACGCCCCCGCGCCCGATTTTCCCGGCGTCTTTTTATCCATCGGCGGGCTGTTCGCGCTGGTTTATGCCATTATCGAAGCCGGGCAGGACGGCTGGACCGCTTCGCACGTGGTATCCGCCTTTGTCGCCGCCGCCGTGCTGCTGGCGGGATTCGCCTGGTGGGAAAATCGTGCCGCCAATGCCATGCTGCCGCTGCAATTCTTCAGGAATATGTCCTTCACCGGCGCGAATATCGCCCTGACGCTGGTGATGTTCAGCATGTTCGGCACGACCTTTTTCATGAGCCAGTTTTTCCAGTCGGTCCAGGGTTATACCGCGCTGGAAACGGGCCTGCGTATTTTCCCGATGGCACTTGTCATCATGGCGGCGGCTGGTATATCGGCGCGAGTCGCGCAGCGGATCGGAACGAAACTGACCGTGAGCCTGGGTATTCTGCTCGCCGGGCTGGGGATGCTCTACATGTCGCAGGTGTATGAAGTCGATTCGTCGTATGGCACGGTGTTTGTCGGGCTGGCGCTGCTCGGACTGGGCATGGGCACGGCGATGAGTCCCGCCACCAACTCGATTATGGGGTCGGTTCCGGTGCGCAAGGCGGGTGTTGGGTCCGCTATGAACGACACCACCCGGATGGTGGGCGGGGCGCTGGGTGTAGCGGTGTTGGGCACGATTATGACCCACACCTATCTGGATCAGGTGGGTGGGCTGGCGCGCCAACTGCCGCCGAATGTGCCACCGCAGGTGTTTGAAGCGGTGGAAAGCAGCATCCAGGGCGCGCATATTGCCGCCGCCAGGCTGCCGATCCCACAGGCCGCGCAGATCATCACCGACACCGCGAATCAGGCGTTTATGTCCGGCATGGTCGATGCCCTGTTTGTCGCCGCGATCATCATGGGTATCGCGTCGCTGCTGGCCTTTTTGATCCTCCCCGCGCGGGTGATCCCCTGGCACGAAGCGGACGACGAAGCCCAGCCGCAACCCACCCCGCAGCCCTTACCGTCGACTGGAGACTGAACTACCCCCTTCTCCCTTTCCCCCACGCCAACGGGATTGGTAGAGCGGGAAAGCCCTGAGTTGCCCCCGCTATTGGCACAACTTCCAAAACAATATGCAAA
>CAYYNB010000093.1:0-3091 GCA_964472565.1 uncultured Anaerolineaceae bacterium | reverse complement strand
GACTCCGGCGGCCACCCGCAGGGGGGGTTTAAACCCACCCCCCAACCCCCCCGCAGCCGCTGCCGACGATTGGCGACTCAACTACATCTCTCTCCCCCCCTCCATTTCCCCCTCAACCACTTGGCTGGCTGGGGGGAAACCCTGTATAGCTCCGCACCTTTGTGATAAGTCCCAAAAACACGGTACAATATACTGGACATCATTCTGGACAAAAACCTGGACAGGAGTACGGACATTGACGCGGACATATGAGACTACTCATCCCTGGATTAATTTTCAATTGGACCTGCGTGAGGCCGAAATCAAATTGTGGCTTTTGCTCGGCCAGGCTCAGGCCGGATGTGCGCATGTCGCGGGGATGCCTCTTCGCCCTGATCTGGCACAGCAATTAATGAAAATCTATTTAGCCAAAGGGGTGCTGGCAACCACCGCCATTGAAGGGAATACCCTGACCGAAAAACAGGTGCAAGATCGGATCGCTGGCAAACTCAAACTTCCGCCTTCTAAAGAATATCTGGGGCAGGAAGTTGATAATATCGTCGAAGCTTGCAATGAAATTGCCCGAAATGTTATTTTAAACGAGGCAAATACTGCCCTTGATTCGGATGTGATCAAACGTTACAACGCGGTTGTACTCAAGGCCCTGCCCTTGTCCGATGAGGATATTATTCCCGGTGAATTCCGGCACCATCAGGTCGGGGTAGGTCGGTATCGCGGCGCTCCCCCGGACGATGTGGAATATCTAACGGCTAGACTGTGCAGTTGGCTTAATTCCGAATTTGAAGGCTTTGAAACCCTTATCGATACAATGTCCCTTCATATTTTGAAGGCCATTATTGCCCACATTTATATCGCCTGGATACACCCTTTCGGTGATGGCAACGGGCGAGTCGCCCGGTTAGTCGAATTACAGATACTGCTTTCGGCAGGGATTCCGATGACCGCCGCGCATTTGTTGAGCAATCACTATAACGAAACCCGCAGTGAATATTATAGAAAACTTGATCACACCCACCAGCACAAACAAGGCATTTTAGATTTTGTTGAGTATGCCCTACAAGGATTCGTCGATAACCTGGAAGAGCAAATTCAATTGATCGCCCAGCAGCAGTTGCAGATTCACTGGCGCGATTATGTTTATGATTGTTTCAAGAATAAAAACAGCGCGACGGATATTCGGCAGCGGAGTTTAGTCTTAGATTTGTCCAAAAAAGAAGCTCCTGTGCTGCTTTCCGAACTCCGGCATATTTCGCCGCGCATAGCCGAGGCGTATGCAGGCAAAACCGATAAGACGATTCAGCGTGATGTGAACCAATTACAGGCTTTAAATTTGGTGGAAAAAACCGATCAGGGTGTGCGGGCAAATATAGGGAGTATGATGGCGTTTCTGCCGCCCAAGCGCTTTGAGTCCTAAAGAGAAACAGTTCTTTTCACTTGCCGCCTACTTTTATCCCACTTACTAACTCACGTCTGCATTAGTAATACTCCGGTGATACACTAGAGGAATTAGTAATATTGATTCCAAGGAGGGAGGCGTTATGGTCAAACCTCAGGATTTGACACTAGATCAGCTACTCTACAATACAGTTCTTTTCCTGATACAGAATAATAGACAATCTTCGGCAGAACTTCTTGTAGAGTGCGAGCTAGATAGTTACGAAAAAGATGAATACCCAATCCTCGACTACGACGAAGTTGTGCATGTGATTCCTTTTACTTGTGTCACGCTAGCTGCACCCCATAGTATTCAACCGCTCATTGGAACAACCGATCCTGGGGAACGTTTTGAGGATAGTGCTGAACCTCAGCAAAAGGAAGAATATCAACAGTCATTTAGGTTTCAAATAGAAAAGGCTTTTGAAGTCATTCTTCGAGCTAGGCCTGTATTAATCGCAACCGAAGCTCAGCTTGTAGTTGGAAACGAAGAAGACTGGCGTGAACACTTAAAGCAATTGTTAAAGGGCGAAAAAACAACTAATCAAGGAAACCCCAGTAGTCAGAGAAAACCTGTCGTTGTCTGGAATAATCTCAATTTTTGGTCTAAAGCTGAAAAGATGATTGCTGAAGCGTTGGATCGGGCAGGCGTTATGTATTTGCCAAATTGCATGGCTCGCCTCGGTCCGCCGGAGCATCGACATAATAAGGAGCCTGATTTTTTGGTTTGTTGCGGCGGCAAATGGGGAATTTTAGAGGTTGATGGCAAAGCTTTTCATCAAGAAGCTGCACAAGATCATGAAAGAGATCGTCAATTCAGACAGCAAGGAATCAAAGTTATAGAACGCTTTTCAGGACAAAGATGCTTGGAAGAGCCTGATGAAGTAGTACAAACTTTCATACGGATTCTTCAGCAGAACGGGTAAGTGCTCATATACACGCCAAAATCGCGCCGCTCATGCCTGCCCTTTCTCTGCGCGATTGGGGAAAGGGGCCGTTCCGTAGGGGCAATTCACGAATTGCCCCGTTCATAATTCCACGCCTGCCACGTAGACCCGCGCTGCCCATGCCGCGCCGCCTCCCCCTTTCTCTATGCCAGCGGGAAAAGGGGGCAGGGGTGGGGTTCCTACTTCAGCGCATCCACGCCTTTCTGCGCGAACACCATATCCACCGCTTCCGGCAGGCCGCTGACGCCCACCGCACCGATCACTTTGCCCTCGTGCAGAATCGGCACGCCGCCGCCCCACGCCACATAGCGCAGATCGCCAAAGTTCGTCATCGGGAAGCCTTCCGCGCGGGATGCTTCCCCGACGGCGCGTGTTTCCTTGCGTTCGCGCGCGGCGGTAAAGGCTTTGTTCATTGCAATCGTAATCGACGGCAGCGGGCACCCATCC
The DNA here is from genome assembly GCA_964472565.1 of uncultured Anaerolineaceae bacterium. Lineage (GTDB taxonomy): Bacteria > Chloroflexota > Anaerolineae > Aggregatilineales > Aggregatilineaceae > DATAMF01. Next base: position 263 of record CAYYNB010000093.1, on the reverse strand, counting down.
AGCCGCAAAAAGGCGAGCAGTTCCCCGTGTGCGTCGGTGACAGCAATCGCGGCGGCTTTGCCCTGCGCTTCGAGTTCCGCGCGGATCGCCTCGATGATTTTCATCGCGTCGGCGTGTGATAAATTCATCGTCTGGTACATGGCTTCCTCCCGATTAGCATCCGAGTTAACCATCGAAGTTAGCCATCCGATGGTGATGACAGATGTGAACATTTGTGCTATGATGAACGTAGATTTAGACCGATCCAAGAAAATAATCATCCC
>CAYYNB010000092.1:0-23094 GCA_964472565.1 uncultured Anaerolineaceae bacterium | reverse complement strand
AGTTGTCATGAGGCGTAATTCTCCGCCTCTTGCATCAAATGTCAACAGAACCTAGTATACGACCGATCAGACGCATCATCATATCCTTTCAAGATCAAGTCCGGGTGCAAACCGGGCCAGTCTATAACATGATGTACATCCCTGCCAGCTTGACGGTATGGCTGTGGTCAAATTGCCAGGATTTCTTCGCCTGATTTCGAACGGATGTGTGGTGTAGCCAGCACACCCCCACAGATAGGTGTAAAGCAGGTTGATGACATGCAAGAAATTCCTTCGCTTAATGCCTGTGCCCTCGGTCCCCCGCTCCAACCCAGTTGGAAGAGGGGGAAGATGGTATCTTGAAAAGACACACCCGCCTCGATGTACCAGACACAGGTGGCCTTATCCTTCTGGGTTGACCGCTTTATCTCGGTGAAGCAAAATTAGCACGGCAATGCCGCCCGCTGCCAAGCCGACGACCAACGCCAGCAAAATCTCGACATAACTAAAGCTGGTCTCTTCGTCGTTGGCTTCACGCTCCATGATTAAGGTGTCACGCGCGACCTCAAGCTGTGTCCCCAAGTTGGATACTTCCTGCTTCAACCCGTTGCGCTCGGCGACCAATTCTGGGTCAGCAACCAGTTGTTTCCATTGGCCGGAATTAATCAACTGCTCATGGCACTCGTTGCAGGCCAGAACCTGAGCGAAGATGTGATGAGTCGTGCCGCCCGCTTCATCTGAAACGAGAGTGACATTGGGATCAAACAGCATGTGGCAACTGGTACAACTGACAGTGAATTCACTTTCCCGGTGGGTGTCGTGAACAAAACCCTCGACTGTACGATGACAACTGGTACATAACTCCGTGGGGGCCTCCTGGACAAGCTGCTGCCCGTGTGGTTGGTGGCAGATCGAACAGCCTTGATCGGCTAAACGAATATGAGGGCTAGCGGCCCACTCGGTAAACGTGTCCGTATGACAGTCGCCACAGGTCGCGGATGCCAGTTCGGGCTGATCTTCGGTAGGCTGCACGTTGTGCGCACCGTGACAATCGGCACAGACAGCGGCGTTCAGATTACCCGCTTCAATAGCTTGCAGATGGCGCATGTCGGGCTGAACATCATGGCAACTAAGACAGGATTTTTCCACCTCGTTCAGGCGAAATGTACGAGCATCGGGCGGCGTGGGATCATCGTGCGGGAAAACATCTTCACCATGGCAATCGACACAGCCCAAAGAAGCATGGACCGAAGCTGCGAGGGTTTCGGGGGTCACATGCAAATCCAACACTGTGCCATCCCCTAAAGTCACCTGGGCACCTTCCGCGCTGTGACACAAGGCACAATAGCTATTATCAGGCTTATCACCGCCGCCATCCTGCGCGTGGGCAGACCGAACGGCAGACAAAAACAGCATTCCCCCTACAACAACCAAGCCTAATAATCCGAAAAACAGACGGCGGATCGAATTAGTCATGCCGCGCCTCGCTTATTGAGATTCCAGTTCGGCTTCAACTGCATCAAGCAGCCGATCAGCATAAGTATAGTTGTGAACACCAAGGCTGCCATCTCCCTCCACAAAATCTAAGGCCGTGATCACCCAAGCTGGGCTGTCATTGTTCAGCGCCGCGCGTGCCGCCTCGAGACGAGCCTGGGTATTGGTCTGGATGTCATCGATCAAACGCTGCAAATTGGACGGGGCGGCCTGCATCCGGTGGCACGCGGAACAGGTATACTGTATGTCCATTGCTAAACCGGGCATAATCACCTGGAAGCTGTGGCTGATGCGTGTGCCGTCAGCAACCGGGACGGTAGGCATATGGCAGGTCGCACAGTCGGGGCCGTTTGGGGCTGCAAAATGCGCGGATGGAATGCCGTCCACGCCAGCGACAAGACTTGCACCCTCGAACATTTCCTGCACCGGATGATGCACCCCACCAGCGATGTCGTAGCCCTGGTGACAGCTTACACAGAGCGCATAGGCCGGATCAGCCGTTTCCAGCGTGCTCTCTTCCGCTGGCTCGGTTTCGGCTGCAACGGGGTGAATTTCATGACAGGTGGTACAGGTCACACCGAACTGAGCGGTTTCAACGGTCAGCGATACGGGGACATCACCTTCCGTGGTTGCGCTGATACGCTGTTCGGTCCAGCGGTAATCTTCACTGTGGCACGAGAGACAGTCATCCGCAGCGCTTTCGCTGGCTTTCAACGCGGTGAGAGTCCCGCTGTGGCCGAGATAGAGCGACTCGTTGTACTGCATGGCGATCTGATTGGCGTGGCCGGTGGGCCACCAGTGCGCCGTATCTTCGGGCGGATAGAGGGTAAATACGCTGTCATCCACTAACGTCTCGCCCGGCAGATACCCAATGGGGTACGGATGACTATCGGGAGCAGTGCCCTGACCGTGACATTGGCCGCAAATCTGCGGGTCGGGACTCAGCACAATGGGGCCTTCGCCACGTTCCTGCACATGGGCGCTGCCCGGTCCATGACAGGCTTCGCACTGGACACCCACATCGACCCAGGTGGTCTGATCGGCGGAAAGCCCCGTCGTATGGCAGCCCGCGCACTGCTGGTTAAAGTCATACGCTTCAGCAGGCCACTCATCCGCAGGCTGGTAGGGATGCCACGCATTATCGACTGTGCTCCATTCAGCCGGAAAAACCATGTACTGGCCTTCGCTGACCTGATAGAGATAACGCTGGACGGACCGCCCAGTGCCCAGCACAAAGGCGACATCAGCGGCGGTAAAGGGACGAGCCTCATCTTCGCCGGGGAACTGAACGGTGCGAAGCTCCTCCCCCTGTGCAAAATCGGCCAGGGCGGGATTTTCGTCATCGGGTTGGCGAAGCGTGAGAACATGATTAGACTCAAAATGAGCGCCCATGTCGCGGTGGCAACGGAAACACATATTGGCCCCGACGTAGGCTGGCTCTTCACCTTCCTGAGCCGAGGTGGGCAATGAAGACAGGGCTAAAAACAAAGCCAGCCCCACAAAAAAGAGTAACAAAAGGGTTAACCGGCGCATATAGTACATTGTCCTTTCCTACATACTGTATACTATACAGTAGCGGGTCAATAAAACAATGCATGTTGATATATTATTGAATTTGGGTATATAATGTCAGTGTCAGAAGTCACTAGATTAAAGAACAGGAAATGCCGAAACGAGCTTACTATTGGGCAGGTATAATCATCGGGCTGCTGATGGCAACAGCAGTGTTCTACGTGCTTGCCCCAGAACCCTCTGACGCTGTGCAGCAGCGGCTTCAAGTACAAGAAGCGGTGACACGGCTGGCCCAAACGACAGGCTGCCTGACATGCCATTCCACGCTGAACAGCGTTCCCACCAAAGATGACAACCTAGCACCCATTGTTTATGCAATGCAAGCGCCGGATTATGTACCGATAGCCGGGAAAATATTGGCAACAACCCCCACAGCGCTAGATACCCGGCTCCTGAATTTGGGTGAGCGCATTCTCAGTATACCGAATGTTAACACAGAACAATATCATAACACAGTTAATGAATTCATGCGCATCTACCAGCAATCCAGAAACCAGGCGGATGCTGTGGATTGGCTACGACTGTATGAAGATGCAGCCGCGCTAGAGTACTTGATTTTTCTGCTCGAACTTCAGACACAGCCTTATCAGTTGAAAGAAACCACCCCTGCGCCGGAACCGAACGTCTTAGCGATTTCGTCCGGCCCCACCTTAGCGGTGGCTGGCCGTGCCATGAGGATGTTCGATCCGCCCGTTGAGATCACGCTGATACAACCTGACAGGCTCTTTTTCGTGCCAGCGCGTGAAGTCGTCATCTGTGACCGGGCGGGGCCTCCAGCGGGTGTGGATTCCATGTGGGTATAAAGGAGATTGCCAGCTTGGGTGGCAGTCTCCTTTATTTTCGGTAGAGAGTAACCTACCTGTAGACACACAAATAGAAAGGAGTCTATTTTATGTCAAGGAAGATTGTTTTAGCTGTGGGCGGCGTTTTGGTGCTGCTGGCAGTATTCCTGGGCTGGGGCGTCATGGACGTGCGAGGCCAGGGTGGTGACGACAACCCCGAAGATCAGTTTGAACCTGTACCGATCTTCACTACGGCAACAGATTCGGTTGGAATCGGCACATATGTTGCAGCCGAAGCGTTTGCGACCCCTGCGGGCGAAGACCCTGCCGAACAACCCCCCGTTGCGTATATTCTGCCCTACGCGATCCATCCGAATATGGGACTGGAAACGATTGAAGACTTTGTACAGCCCGAACCAGTCGTCGAAGGCTTCACATTCGAGTGGAGTCTGGAAGCGCCGGAAGAGTCAGCGTCCGAACTCATCAGCGGGACAGTGGCGATCTTTTTGGCCGATGTCGAGGGCAAATATGTTCTGACACTCACGGCAACGGATGCGAACGGTAACGCGGCGGAAACATCCTGGAACGTCTACGCGACGACGTATGTCGGTAATGGTGGGGTGGTCGGCGAACCAGAGATGACGAACTGCGCGTTCTGCCATGAAGATACCGTCGCGGGATGGCAGACCACCGGACACGCAACCATGTTCACCCGGTCGATTGACGGCCTGACCAGCGATCATTATGGCCCGAACTGCATTAGCTGCCATACCACCGGCTTCTATAACCGGGAAGGTGCGAATAACGGCGGCTTCGATGACGTGGCGGCAGAAGCGGGCTGGACGTTCCCTGAAGCGGTAGAACCGGGCAACTGGTCCGCGATGGTGGATGAGTTCCCTGAAGTGGCCGCACTGGCGAATGTCCAGTGCGAAAGCTGTCACGGACCGGGGAATCTGCATGTGACAGCAGCTACACCGGACGAATCGATGATTGGTCTCGGGCTGGCGTATGGGACCTGTGCCCAGTGCCACGCGGAAGAGCCGTATCATATTTATCCGCAGCAGTGGGAAGTGAGCGCACACGCGCAGAAGAATGCGATGGCCTTCACCTATCCTATCGGCGAAGAAGAAGCGGCCTGCGTCGGCTGTCACACGGGTGGCGGATTCATCGATGCGGCAGCGGGTAAACCTGTCGAAGAACGGCGCACTGACTATCAGGTGATCACCTGTGCGGTCTGCCATGATCCACACGATGCGGCTAATCCGAACCAGCTACGGGTATTCGATGCGGTGATCTTGCCAGACGGCACGGATGTCAGCGGACAAGGGGCAGGGGCAACCTGCATGAGCTGCCATAATGCGCGTACTGATCCGGTGGCCTCGGTGGAAGGCGAACGATTCAGCACCCCGCACTATTCGACGGCGGCTGAATTGATGAGCGGCACGGGTGGATACACCTGGGGCCTGGAACTGCCGACAAGCACCCATGGGCGCGTGGTCGAACAAGCCTGCATCGGTTGCCATATGGGCGCAACGCCGGGTATGGATGATGCGGGCACGCCAGACGACAACAGCGATGATACGCCGCTGCCGGGCCATAATACGGTGGGTGGACATACATTCGCTATGGTCAGTTCGGTAGATGAGACTGAAAATATCGGCGTATGCCAGCAGTGCCACGACGGTGCTACAAGCTTCGAGTTTGTCGCCCGGTATGACTATGATGGCGATGGCACGGAAGAAACAAACGAGGCCGAAGTTGCCGGTCTGCTCGAAGCGGTCCAGGGACAATTGGAAGCGCAGGGTGTGGTAGTCCTCGATCACTATCCCTACTTCGAACTGCCGGAAGGTGCTGGCCCCGACATCAAGGGCGCGGTCTATAACTTCAAGTTCTCGCGGGACGATGCGGCTGCCGTGCATAACCTGCGGTATACAGTCGCACTACTACAACTGAGCTATGAAAAACTAGCCGGAGAACCGCTGCCTAACGCCTATATTCTGCCTCCGAAGGAATAAACTCCTAACATGTCAGGCGCTGCACTCACAAGCCTAATGTTTGTGGGTGCAGTTTTTTAATAAATTCCCCAGGCGTGCCACGACGATTTCGGCCACACGCGATTTACTGGCTAAGTCGAGCGCTTCCTGACTGCCGTCCTGGGCGAGCAGGATCACACGGTTGGTATCGACCTCGAAGCCCGCATCGAACGCAGAAATGTCGTTCGCCACAATCAGGTCTAAGCCTTTGCGCTCTAATTTGGATTGGGCATTGGAAAGCAAATCCTGGCTTTCGGCGGCAAACCCAATCACCACACACGGCCACCCCGTTTTGGCCCGCTGAGCTTTCACAGCCTGCAAAATGTCTGGGGTGCGGGTCAGCGTCAAGTGTAAGCCTTCGGTGGGATCGTCGGATTTTTTGATTTTCTGGCCGGCGGGCGCGGCGGGGCGGAAATCGGCGACGGCGGCGGCCATGATCAAAGCGTCAGCATCCGCAGCAGCGGCTTGAACAGCATGCAGCATCTCTTCGGCGGAATTGACGGGGATTATGGATACACCAATCGGCGCGGGCAGATCGCGTACGGTGGTGATCAAAGTCACGTCTGCACCCGCATCCAACGCGGCCTGGGCTAAGGCATAACCCTGTTTGCCGCTGGAACGGTTGGTGATGTGGCGCACAGGATCAATCGCTTCGCGCGTTCCGCCCGCCGTCACGATGACTCGACGCCCGCCCAGCCCTCCAGATCGGCCTAATATGCGGCGAATCTCACCCAGCAGGGTAGGCGTTTCGGGAAAACGGCCTTTGCCGACCAGCCCAGAAGCAAAACGACCCTCTTCCGGCTCGATCACGGTCACGCCGCGCGCACGCAGGATCTCAAGATTCGATAGGGTAGCGGGATGCTGGTACATGCCGCCGTCCATCGCAGGCGCGATAAGCAGCGGGCAGCGGGCTGCCAGCGCGGTCACGGAGAGCAGATCATCGGCAAGACCGTGCGCAATTTTGGCGATAGTGTTGGCGGTGATGGGCGCGATCACCAGCAGATCGGCTTCTTCACCCAAGCCCACATGCGCGATATGGGTGGGCAACCCGCCGCTGTCGTCGGTCTGCCACATGGTGGTATAGATGGGGCGGCCTGTGACTGACTGGAAGGTCATGGGGGCGACAAATTTTTGGGCGGCAGCAGTCATGATTACGTCAACCAACGCGCCCGCCTGGGTGAGTTTGCTGGCGAGATCAACGGCTTTGTAAACGGCAATGCTGCCCGTCACGCCTAGAATGATGTGCTTGTGGTGCAGCAGGGTGATAGATTCCATCCGGTTTATATCCCTTGTGTGACGATCTCCCTGTGAACTTGAGTTCCAGGGAGACAGCTCCAGAACATTTTCAGCATAACACAGCGAGGCAAGGTTGTCATACGCGGAACGGGCTAACCTGAAGGGTGAGGTTTACCATACTGAACCAGCTCATCGCCGGACCCACGCCAGGTCCGTATACCCATAAGCTGAAGGGTCAGGGCGCCGTTGAAGAGGGGGGTGCCGGCACCAATAACTACCGGAGCGATGATGAGATGCAGCTCATCCACCAGGTTATGGGCCAGTAAATCGCTCCAAAGCATGCGACTGCCAAAAACCAAAATATCCTGACCTGGTTGGCGCTTGAGTTCGGCAATCTGGTCGTAAGCATCGGTGCGACGGATGATGCGAGTGTTATTCCAGGGCGCAATATCGGCGGCGGTCAAACTGTCAGATACCACCACTTTGTCAATGGCATTATTAAGCCGCGAGATTTCGCGCTGAATGGGGGGCGCATTGGGATTATCCGCTACTCGCGGCCAAAAGCCTTTAAACCCCTCAAAGGAGGAACGGCCTAACAATAAGGTGCTGGCGGCGCGAAGTCGTTCGCAGTTATAGATATCGAAACTTTCGTCGGACTGGTAGGCCTCCCGGCGATAGTCAAACAAGGCCATCACATTTTTACCAGGGCCTTCATAATAACCATCCAGCGAGACGATGTTAGTGACAATAAGCTTGCGCATACCCACCTCGTCATAGACTGATTTTCAGCCAGATTATACGAAGGGGCATTTTGAAATCACAAGAGTCAGGCTCCTGGCTAAAGGGAGCCTGACTCGCAATTCGTTAGCCCAATTTTTGCTTGAAGGCCTGGGTCAGGGCAGGCAGAATCTCAAAGAGATCGCCTACGATGCCGTAGCGGGCCAGTTTAAAAATCGGGGCTTCGGGGTCTTTGTTGATCGCGACGATGGTCTTGGCGGTGCGCATCCCAGCCTGATGCTGGATCGCGCCGGAAATGCCGACGGCGATATAGAGATCGGGCGAGACGACTTTTCCAGTCTGGCCGACCTGATGCTCGTAGGGAATCCAGCCCGCATCGACAGCGGGACGGCTGGCACCCAGGGCCGCGCCCAAAGCATTGGCCAATTCACGGACGGGTTTGAAGCCATCAGGGCCACCCACACCGCGCCCGCCCGCCACGATCACGTTGGCATCGGTGAGGCTGATGGTGCTGGCGGCTTGCTGAACACCCTCGATTTTGGTCGAAATCTGGTTTTCGGAAAGGACCGGGGCGGCGGTTAAAACTTCACCGACGCGGCTGGTGTCGGGATCAAGTGCTTTGAAAGCACGCGTGCGCAACGTGGCGAATTGGGGACCATCCCCGATCACGGCTTCGGCGCACAGCACCTTACCGCCTAAAACGGGGCGTATGGCGTGCAATTTGCCGCCTTCCAGCGTCAGATCGGTGACATCGGTAAGGAGGCCCCCATTCACCTCGGCAGCAGCACCTGCGAGCAGTTCACGGCCTGATGTTGTGGCAGCAGCTAAGATGAAGGATGGATGATGCTCCTGCACAAGTTTGGCTAACAGGGCAACATAGGGTTCAAAACGGTAGGCCTGCAACGTGGCATCGTCGGCCTTAACGACCTGATCCGCGCCGTAATGGAAGGCCTGCTGCGCGACTTGATCAACGCCCTGACCCAACACCAACGCGGTCACGGATGCGCCTAAGTGCTTCGCTGCACCAATGGCCTCCCAGGAAGCGGAAAGGGCCTGAGGTTCGATCCAGACAAAGGCGCTCATAGCACTTTCTCCTGCAAGAGTTTGTCCACCAATTTAGCAGCTTTTTCCTGGGTGGAGGCACCCTCGATCATCTCGACAGCCCCTTCACGCTTGGGGAGTTCCTGGTAACGAACAACCTGGGTTTGCAGGGTCACACCTGCGAGGCCCAGGTCAGCCAGACTCCAGACTGGAATTTCAGCTTTGGCGGCTTTACGAATGCCAATGAAGGTTGGGTATTTGGGTTCGTTGATGTCTTTGATCACGCTGATCACGGCGGGCAGTTGGCTGGAGATCGTCTGCATGCCCTGTTCGACCTGCCGCTTAACGCGAATCGTTTTGGCGGCAAAATCTACCGCTTCGATTTTGGCAACAAAGCCGATCATGTTCCAGCCGAGTTTGCGGGACACCTGATAGATGTGCTGGTCGGAGGCAATATCGGAGAGTTCCTTACCGAAGATGACCAGATCGACATCACCCAGCTTTTTGATCGCCGCCGCGATGGATTCGGCATAAGCAAGGCTGTCATGTCCTTCAAGCGCATTGTCCCACACCCGGAATGCCTGATCACAACCAATGGCTAAACCATGTTTAAGGACTTCATTCTGTTCGGCTGGGCCTAACGTCAAAACAGTCGCTTTGACTTTATGAGCGGCCTGGAGCAGAACCGCCTCGGTAATGGCGTATTCATCCCAGGGATTGACGACCAACTTATCGCCCCAACTGGCTTTTCCGCTGGCGTCCACCGTCACCGCTGCCTCCGTGTCGGGCGTGCTTTTGGCTATCACTACGACGTGCAAGGCTTCTATCCTCCTGTAAGGTATGAAAATTAGAGGTTATTGCAGAACCTCATCCCCTCGTTCCCCCCTCTCCAACCAAGTTGGAAGAGGGGGAAGCCAAAGTCAAAAGGTGTGAGGAGAAAACGGTATCTACATCTCGTGCAATTTGTGAATTGTCCCTATGACTGCCATTCGTCCGCGTTATAGGCGGGAAGTTCGCAGCGCAGCGGTTTGTCCTTGCGGAAGCCGAAGGCATAGTCCGCCTGGAGCAACTGTTGGATTTCGCTGGCCCCTTCGTAGATGACCGCGCCCTTCGCGTTGCGCAGATAACGCTCGACATCGTATTCATCGCTGAAGCCATACGCGCCGTAGAGCTGAACCGCTTCGAGAGCTGCTTTGACGCTCATATCGGTGGCGTACCACTTAGCAACGGCGGTTTCGCGGGTGTTGCGTTTGCCCTGATTCTTGAGCCACGCGGCGCGCAGAATCAGGAGTTCGGCGGCATCATACCACTGCTGCATATAGGCAATTTTCTGCTTGATCAACTGGTGCTGGGCAATTGGCACGCCAAAAGTGTGGCGTTCCATCGCATATTTCACGCTGTCTTCGAGGCACGCTCGAATGCAGCCTGTCGCGCCCGCACCCACCGTAAAGCGCCCGTTATCGAGGCAGCTCATGGCGATATAGAAACCTTCGCCTTCTTCACCAAGACGATTTTCAACCGGCACTTCGACATCCTGCATCGAAACCCAACCGGTGGAACCCGCGCGGACACCTAACTTACCGTGAATGTCGCCGGTGGTAACGCCCTTCATATCATTGGTGATGATAAAAGCGGTGATGCCTTTGTGGGCTGGCTCGGCGTGCGGATCGGTTTTGGCGAAAACGAGAAAATGATGAGCTTTGGTCGCCAAACTGATCCACATCTTTTCGCCGTTGAGAATATAACAATCCCCTTCGCGGCGGGCAGTAGAACGCAGGCTGACGGGATCGCTCCCCGCGTCGGGTTCAGTGAGAGCATACCCCGCGTATTTTTCGCCTTTAGCCTGAGGAACGAGAAACCGCTGTTTCTGTTCTTCAGTGCCCCACTGCAACATGGCGAGACTGTTCAGCCCGGCATGAACGGACATGATCACGCGCAGGCTGGCGTCCACCCGCTCTAATTCTTCACAAACCAGGGCGAGGGAAATATAGTCGAAGCCCTGACCACCGTAGCGCACCGGGATATTGATACCCAAAATGCCCAGTTCGGCCATACGGGGCAGAACATGGGGGATCGGTTCCTGTTTGCGATCATATTCCTTGAGGATGGGGTAAATTTCTTTTTGGGCAAAATCCCGCACCATCTGCCGGGCCATTAAGTGTTCTTCAGTCAGTTCAAAGTCCATCGTGAAACATCCTTTATTAGGCATAGCTAAAAAACATTAGGCAGATTATAGCATGGCGAGGATCGTTCTGGAATTGACGGATGCCAACACAAATCTAATAGAACATCCATTCAATTAAAAAGACTGGCGTTTCTGAAATATAATTATTAAGATAAAAATCAATACTTGACATTTCTAAATTTCTCGTGCTATACTGCCAAAGACTCTTATGAAAGGAGAAAAGGCGTGATTATGGATCAACACATCACCTTCCTTTACCGGTTCATCAACGGCGGCGAAGCTGTTGATCCGTGTCGTATTGTGCCTGTTCCCCGGTAGAACTACTCTGGTAGACACCGACCGCAGGCCCAATACACCGCCTGCGGTTTTTATTTTGGCTTAAATCCTATTCGAGGACCGCCAAGAAGCCGTAGGCAAACCCTGCTTACGGCTATTTTCGTTTCGCGACAGGTATGAGAAAAGGATTTGAAATGAGTACAGAACAAAAAGCCTTAGTGGTTCAGAACGTCGTGAAGCGGTTTAACGCGGCACAGGAACCCTGGTGGCGGCGCATCGCCGGGTGGAAAAACGGGCAAACAAACGGACATGAAGTCAAGGCGCGGCGAGGTAAAGAACTGGTTACGGCTGTCGATCATGTATCGTTCGATGTGGCGCGGCGGGAAATTTTCGGTGTGTTGGGGCCAAACGGGTCCGGCAAATCGACGCTTATCCGGCTGCTCTCCACCCTGCTGATCCCGGACGAGGGCACGATCACCGCCTTTGGGTTGGACGTAGTGAAAGATGAAATGAAGGTCAAGCGGATGATCAACCGGGTATCGGTGGAAGCCGCATTCTTTAAAAAGTTAAGCCCGCGTGAGAACCTACTGTATGGCGCGCGGCTCTATGGGGTGTCTGGGGCGGTGGCCGACAAAAAAGCACGCGAGATTCTGGGGCGGCTGGGGCTGCGTGAAAACAGCTATAAAGAGCCGATGGAAGAGATGAGCCGGGGCATGCAGCAAAAAGTGGCAATTGCCCGCGCGTTTCTGACACAGCCCGTAATCTTGCTGCTGGACGAGCCGACTACCGGATTAGACCCGCGCTCGAAGCTGGAAGTGCAGTCGTTTGTGAACGAGTTACGCGATGTGCATGATGCGACCATTTTGATCACCACGCACGACATGAACGAAGCCGACGCGATTTGTGATCGGATTGCGATTATCAACGACGGCAAGATTGTCGCGTTGGATACACCCGCCGGACTGAAAACATTGGTGAAGCGCAACGGTCACGAACCGACGCTCGAAGACGTGTTTATGCAGTTGACGGGCAAGGAACTGGTGGAAAAAGACGATCTGACCAACTTCGAACCGGAAAAGGTTCTGGGCTAGGCGAGGACAATAGATGGGCGGGGTGCAGGCTCCGCCTCTTTGGGGAAAGGAAATGATCCCGATGTATAAGAGTATGCAGTTAGAAATGCGCCAGTCTTACGCTTTTGTGGCGCGGAACTTTAATCTTGTGAAGCGCTATTGGGGCTGGGAAGTGGTATGGCTGATGTATTCGATAGCCAACTCCCTGTCGGTTACGTTCATCGGCGCGGGGGCGGTGGCGATCACCGGGCAAGAGGGCATTAACACCGACTATCTCATTACCTACTTGCTGATCGGGACGCTGGTATGGCGGTTTCTCGCCGGAATCTTTAACAACATCAGCGAGATGATCCAGTGGGAGCGCTGGGAAGGGACGATTGAATATACTTTCATGGCTCCTATCCGGCGGTTCAACCAGATGATCGGACAGACGATTTTTGCCGTCGTGTACAGCTTTTTGTTCACGATTGTAATCGGGATTGCCGTCGCCGCCTTTTTCTCGCTCGATTTGAGCGACGCGGACTTTTTAGCCGCCGCAGTGGTTTTGATGGCGGGTAGCATTTCGTTTGTGGGACTGGGGATCGTGGCGTCGATTCTGCCGCTGCTGTACCCGGAACGCGGGGCGCAGATGACCCACATCGTAGAAGCGTTTTTCCTGCTGGCATCGGGGATTTATTACCCGGTCAGTGTGCTGCCCGAATGGCTGCAAATTTTATCGAAGATTTCACCCGGCACCTATGTATTGGAAGGCATGCGCGCGGCGCTGCTGCCAGGGACAGTGGACCACGACCCACTGAGTTACGTTTGGCCCCTCGTGTTGATGGGCCTGGTGATGCTACCGCTGGGGGTATACGCTTTTCAGCGGGCAGAGCGATACACCAAACGCACGGGTAAATTGAAGCGCAACGGGTAAACCGCTGCGTGCCCGTGCCGGTCTGCGAAAGGAATAACGCCGTGTACGCTTACACGACTTATCATTCAGACAACAATGCCTGGTACCGCCAGATGGCCGCTAGTTGGGCGCGCCGGATGATCAAAGGCGGGGTGCCGGGCGCATGGGCATTAAATACGGATAGTGAAGTGCAGTTCGCCTTGTGGCAACTCCGTCTCACTCCCGGTGAGCGGGTGTTAGACCTGGGCTGCGGGTGGGGACGGCACAGTATGGCCTTCGCGTCTTACGGCCTGAACGTCACCGGATTGGACCTGTCACACGATCTGCTGACGCTGGCGAAATACAACGCGCGGCGGCGCAGCCTGGATGCGAACTGGGTCGAGGCGGATGTGGAACATCTGCCGCTGCGTGGGCCATTCGACGCGATAACCCAGTTCTGTGACAACCTGCTGACGTGGTTCGCCGATTGGGAACGAACGCGTGATGTGCTGTGGAACGTAGCAAACCTGCTGCGCCCCGGTGGACGGTTTTTGTTGGGGTCGGAAGACTGGCAGCCCGAACTGCCCAGCCGCTCACAGGAATACGACGAGTGGGACGGCGGCGCGGCAGTCTACCGCCAGCGGTATGACCAGCAGAGCCGGATGGTCGAGACTCAAACGGTGGTCTTCGGCCCGGCCCACGAACGGCTCGAATACCGCCGCCAGACGTGGTGGCCGTCGCCATATGATATGGAAAGCCTGTTTGCACAGGTAGGGCTGCGTGTTCACAGCCGCAACCGCACCTTCAACGGTGATCCGTTTGATCCGGCGGCATGCGGGCTGGTGTATGTGTTAGAGCGAGATGTATAAGGATGACAGGGCAGGTTCGGGGAATCTGCCCTTTATTCAACCAGTTCGTATTCTTCTTCTAGTTCGGTTGAGGCAATGATCAAGTCCTGAACGGAGCGGCGAGTCATCCACTCTTCCAGAGAAACACACAACTCGCCGCCAAAAATCACAATGATGCCAGTCACAAAGGCCCATAACATCAACACGATCAGCGTCGCTACCGAACCGTAAATCCAGTTGTATGATCCGAGATTGTCCAGATACCAGGCAAAACCTTCTTTGGCGATTTCCCAGGCAATACCACACAGGAAAGCTACCGTCCAGATCGTATCCCACCGCACACGGCGGCGGGGTAAAAAGCGGTAGAGAAAGGCAAAGATAGCGATGTTGATACTCAGGGGAACTAACAGCGCGCCAGTAGTGACCCAGGATGACGTTTGAAAAAAGAAGACCAGATCGATCAGGCCAAACAAAACCGTCGTGGCTAAGGATGCGATTAACAAAAGGCCCAACGCCAGCATCATAAAGAGAGCGATCAAGCGGCGTTTAAATGTATTTGGAAAAGATGCGACTCCAAACGTCCGATTCAGAGCGCTGTTGAGATTCGAGAACAGGCCCAGCCCCGACCACAACAGCGTAATGCCGGCCATCAGCCCGAACGAACCACGCTGCTCTAACGACTCGGCAATATTTTCCTGCACAAAATCGGCAGTAGAGACGGGCACAAAGAGGCGCAAGACCCCATCAATCTGATCGCGGGCGGCAGCGGGACCCAGCACCGTACTGACGACAACCAGCAAGAGAATCAGCAGGGGAAACAAGGAAAATACGGCGTAATAGGCTAGCGCTGCCGACTCATGAAAGCCATGTTTGCTAAAGCGATCCCCGGCCTGATAAATATCATACAGCAGGCCATCAGTCATCGCGTTCGCGTAGATCCACCATCGTTCATAAAAAGGAAGTTTGGTCGATTGCTTTGGATTCTGGTTGAGAGATGAAGTCGTCACTGGTTTAAACGCCGTCTGTTCGTTATCCTTGTGAGTGCATTCATTTACAAAGAGACTCTAACACAAAAATGGCACGAATTAAAGCGATTATCTGGGATTTCGATGGGGTGCTGATGCGCACCGAGGATCAGGGACCGCGTCACGCCTGGGATCAACGCCTGGGGCTACCCATTGGCAGCGTCGAGCGGGCCGTACAGCGCAGCGATATTTGGGTGCAGGCGCAACTTGGGCGTGTTACCGAGAAGGCTTACTGGCTGGGTGTCGCTGAACTGCTGTACATTCGCCGGGATAATCTGGACCTGATCCGCGAATTGCGGAAAGACTATTTCGCCGGGGACCGGTTGAACTATCGACTGATCACCTTAATCCAAGAGCTTAAAACGGCAGGCTATTACCAGGGATTGTTGGCGAATGACAGCCTGCAACTGGACGTCAAACTGCGCGAATTAGGAATTTATGATTTATTTGACTGCGTGCTGATCTCAGCGCAAATTGGGTTTATGAAACCGGATGCGGCGGCATTTCGAGTGGCGCTGCAAGAACTCAAAGTGAACCCGGATGAAGCTGTCGTGATTGATGAGGCGCTGAACAATATCCGGGTAGCGCAGGGCATGGGCATTTCTACGATTTTGTATCGCGCAGAAACGGATGTCCGCGCGGAACTGGAACCGCTGCTGAATACGGGGGATAAAGCATAATGCCCCTCATAGAAGCCAATGGAGCCTCGATTGATTATGTGGACAGCGGGGGAGATAAACCCGCGCTGGTGCTCATTCATGGGTGGTTGGGCACGGGCGAAAGCGAATTCGGACCGGAAATCGAATGGCTGAAAAACGATTACCGGGTGCTGGCTCCTACCCGGCGTGGGTATGGACGATCCGGCCCGCAGCCGCGCCGCTACAGCCGCGATTTTTACCGCCGGGACGCCGAAGATTTGGCTGCGTGGCTGGATGTGCTGCACATCAAAGCCGCGCATATCGTGGGCTTCAGTGATGGCGGCGAAGTGGCTATTTTAATGCCAATCATCCGGCCCGATCTCGTGCTGTCGGTGGCAGCGTGGGGGGCCGTCGGCTATTTTTCGCCCGATCTGCGCCAGTATGTGCAGTCCAAATGGCCCGCTACCTGGGTCACGGACGCCATACGCGCCCGGCACGCGCCCCAACCGATTGAGCCAATCGTGCTGGGGTGGATCAATGCCATGAAGCAGATTATCGACAGCGGCGGGAATGTGAGCCTGAACGAAGCGTATCTGATCACCTGCCCGCTGCTGCTTATGCTGGGCACACAGGATCAACTGAATCCGCCAGAAGCGGGTCGCCAACTGGTGCAGCGGGTAGCGAAGGGCAAACTGGTGCTGTTCGATTGCGGACACCCGATTCACCGTGAGCAGCCGGAACAGTTCCGCCAAACGCTGGCGGAACATTTAAAGGGCGTGTAATGCCAGCACAACCCTCTGATTTTAAGGCGTGGGCAGTCGGAACAGGGCGCCTCGAAGGGCTGCGCTGTGTGCTGGAACCTGTCCGCGAGAAGCAGTACAGCGACGCGCAGGTTACAGATTATCAGGGCCTACCGCGCCGCGCCTTCCCCTGGCATCCGCCGGTGCGGCTGACGGTACGCGCCTGGGCTTCGCATCCTACCAATCAACTCAAAGGCACGGCAGGCTTTGGTTTTTGGAATGATCCGGTGGGGCACAGCCTGCCGCGACTGCCGCGCACCGCCTGGTTCTTTTTTGGATCGCCGCCGGGGAATATTGCTGTCGCAAAAGATGTGCCAGGATACGGCTGGAAAGCGGCAACCTTCGATGCCAGACGCTGGCCCGCACTGCTGCTGTTTCCGCTCGCGCCGATTGGCTTTCTGTTGATGCGAGTCCCGGCGCTGTACCGCCGTTTGTGGCCGATTGGACAATGGGCGATTGGCGTATCAGAGCGCGTGCTCCCGGTGGATTTGAGCGAAATGCATGTCTACGAACTCGACTGGCTGCGAGATCGCGTGCTCTTCCGCGTGGATGGGGAACCGGTGCATAAGTCGCCGCATGCGCCCAAAGGCCCGCTGGGATTTATCGCCTGGATGGATAACCAGTATGCCGTTGTGACGCCCCAGGGACGTTTTCGATGGGGCGTGTTAAAGACCGATCAACAGCAGTGGTTAGCATTGGCTGAAATTAAAATCCAACCTATATAGGGGGCAGCTATGACACGGTTTGTGGGCAAAATCGCCCTGGTAACAGGCAGTGGGCGCGGCATCGGGAAGACGATTGCGCTGCGGTTGGCGTCGGAAGGGGCTGACGTGGTGATTAACTATTTCCGCAACCGCGAACCTGCCGAAGAAACCGCCGCTGAAATTCAAGTGATGGGGCGGCACGCGGCGATAGTGCGGGCTGACGTGGGCAAGCCCGAAGACCTGGAACGGTTAGTCGATCAAACCGCAAAAGAACTGGGCGGGCTGGATATTCTCATTCACAACGCGGCCTCCGGCTATAACCGCCCGGTGATGGAGCAGCGCGTCAAAGGGTGGGATTGGACACTGAACATCAATGCACGGGCGGCGCTATTTCTGGCTCAGCGGGCGGCACCGCTGATGGAAAAACGCGGCGGTGGGGCAATTGTGAACCTGTCCAGCGTGGGATCGTCGCGAGTTCTGCCGGAATATGTCGTGGTGGGCGCATCCAAAGCTGCGCTTGAGGCGGTGACGCGCTATCTGGCGGTTGAACTGGCCCCGCAAAAAATTGTGGTGAACGCTATATCAGCCGGACTGGTCGAGACGGATGCCTTGCAGCATTTCCCCGGTATGCGCGAACATTTTGAAGAACGGGTCGCCTCTGCCCTAAAACGAACGCCTGCTGCCCGCGTGGTCAAAGCGGAGGATATTGCCGGGGTAGTCGCTTTTTTGTGCTCCCCGGAAGCCTTCATGATTCGCGGGCAGACCATTCTGATCGACGGCGGCGCGACACTCGGTTTTTAGGTGCCAGGAGGATAGAGCGGCAAACGGAGCGTGAGTTCGGTCCCTACACCGGGCACGCTGTAAAGAAACACATCACCATTATGGGCTGTGACAATTCCTTTGACGATGGGCAATCCCATTCCCACGCCCTGCTGTTCATCGCGGCTGCGTTCCGACTGTGAGAGCAGTTCCCAGATCGAGGTCTGATCTTCAGGGCGGATGCCGGTACCATGATCGATCACCGTGATGGTTCCAAAGTCGCTATCGCGCGCCACCACCAGTTCAATTGATGCACCTTCAGCGGAGTGTTGTATGGCGTTCCGAATCACTTCGGATGTTGCCGTGACCAATAACTCGCGCACACCATAGGTAGCCACCGGAAAATCGGATTGGGAGGTGCGCTGGAAGGTAATTTGGCGCTCACTCGCAGGCACAAGCAAGATACCGAGCGCATCACTTACCAGCATTTCAAGGTCCACTTCCTCGCTGGCAGCCGCCACCTGACTCTGAATATAACCGCTGATGATCTCCGAATAAAGCACCATCTGTTCGGCCAGCCGGTTGAGGCGCTGCGTTCCATTCTGGATCAAATCCAGGCTGACACGCACATCTTCGCTGGTGCTGGGAGCCTGTTGGGTTTCAAGTTCTTCGGCCAGTAACGCAAATCCCCCGGTGACATAGGTCAGGGGCGTGCGGAGTTCGTGGGAGAGCATCTGGACTAACGAGCGGCGCGCCTCATGGAGGCTTTGGGTAGCCTGGGCGCGTATTTCAGCCGCACGCTGTAACTTATTCTGGACCGCGAGCAAAAAATCTTCGGGATCGAAGGGTTTGACCAGATAATCATCGGCTCCCAACATACGCCCCACGGAAATATCACGCCGCGAACCGCGAGCAGTCAGAAAAATAAATGGCACACCCTTCAAATGATCTTTTTGGCGAACGGCCTCAAAAAATTCATAACCATTCATCCGGGGCATCATAATATCGCTGACAATAAGGCCGGGGACAAACCCCTCTTCCAACAAGTCTAATGCTTCACGCCCATCACGCGCTAATTTGACGGAATAGCCTTCCAGACCCAACACCAAAGCTGCATTTTCCCGTAATTCTTCGTTGTCTTCCACAAACAGGATGGTTGTATTCATCTTCCGGTGCCCCAAATTTAGAATCTTCTAGACCCATCCGCATTATAACTCAATTCCAATACTATTACGCATATTACATCTGAAAATTTTGTGAAACATGTCATTTCGGCGGCATATGATCGTTAAGCTTGTATTCTTCATAAATTCGATCCAGCCCCGCTTTGATGCGGCGCTGAATCCGTTCCAGGTCTTCTTCTTCATAAGGAAACAATTCAAGCAATTCGGGAACGATGGTGGTGGTATCGGCCCGAGGCCGTCCCGCCCGGTACAAACTGAGGACACGGCGGCGAGCAACCCGCAGATAATTCGAGATCGGGTCGGTAGCTGACTTATCGGTGAGCACCCCACGCCCCGGAATCAGTATGTCCGCCGGAAAACGATCCCGGCGCAGGATCGTTAAATTATCCAACCAGCTTTTGGTACACGGACTGGAAATATAAGGAGCCTGATCCGCGAGCACACTATCACCAACAAACACAATCCGCTCTTCGGGCAGATGCACCCACAGATTCCCCGTCGTAGGGCCAGGCATCGCCAGAAGAGGAATAGAGCGCCCGCCATAACGAATTTGCATCCGGCGCGAAAAACCAACTGATGGAGCCTGAAGCTGAACCCCCACGAAATTGCCGCGTTCGCCTGTGTCGGCAATCAAGGATTCAATAGCGGAATCGAGAAACGCAGCGGGGAGATTGCGCATCTGCGCAATGGTATCGTCATGCGCGATGATCACTTTGGAGTCAAACCAGCAATTGCCCAAGACGCGATCCCGGTGATAATCGGTATTGATAATTGCCAGTACCGGCTTATTGGAAAGCTGGAATAGCTGTTCGCGCCAACGAAGCGCATCATCAGGATAAGGGGGCGTATCGATAAGCACAAAACCCTCAGCGGTGAGGATGGCCCCCACCGTGACACGCCGGAACTCGGTTGTGATGAATACACCAGAACTGACTTCTTGCACCGCGTTATCCTCGAAGATGGCGAACGGCAGCAGCCAGGGCCGCTTCAACCTGGTCGTGGGAAGCAGCGGTCCCGCCTCCCTGGGCAAGCGAAGGACGCCCGCCGCCGCGCTCAACACCCCATACCGCAAGGCCCTGCTTCAACACAGGCACCATATCGTAGGGCAGATCGTCGGAACGGGCGGCAATGATCTGGGCCTTGTCGCCTGCAACGCCGCAGATGGCGATAGTGGCCGGATGTGCGATCAGGGTTTGGACCAGTTGGCGCACGTCGGCCAGATCGCGATCTGTATAGGCGCGTGTAATGAGACGAAAACCAGCGCTTTGATCGGCGGACTGCCAGAGGAGTTCGGCCTCGTTTTGAATAAGCGCCGCCTGAGCAGCACGCAGATCGCGCTGAAGCGTTTTGTTCTGCTCGCGCAGGCGTTCGAGGGCGGCGGGGATTTCCCAGTACCCCGTCGTCAAATCGGAAGCTAACTGGTAGAGCAGGCGGTTTTTCTCGCGGTAATCGTGCAGTGCCCGCGTTCCACAGCGAAACTCGACCCGCGACGTATCACCGCGACGATCCACACGCAGGACTTTGATCAGCCCGATCTCGCCCGTATGCGCAACGTGAGTCCCGCCACAGGCCGTCATATCAAAGCCATCGATGTCTACTACACGGAACCGGCCCTCGACTTCGGGTACTTTGCGCAAGTTCAGACGTTCGCGTTCTTCATCAGTGGGATACCACACGCGCACCGGACGATTTTCGGCCACCACCTGATTCGCCAATTCTTCAGCCGCCTCCACCGCATCCTGGGAAAGCGAAGCCCGGTTGAGATCGATGGTGACGCTGTCGCTGCCGAGGTGAAAACCAACCGTCTCAGCGTGATGGAGGCGGACAAATGCCTGTGACAGGATGTGCTGCCCGGTGTGGTGACGCATGTGATCAAAACGACGTTCCCAGTTGATCTGGCCGGAAACGGTGGGCCGCGAGAGTTCCTGCTGGAGCACGTGCAGCACCGCGCCATCGGATTCGCGCAGCACCACATCGATCACCGGGACGCCGTTCAACACCCCTGTGTCAAACGGTTGGCCGCCGCTGGTGGGATAAAAATAGGATTGGGTGAGCACCACAGCGGGAGAATTGTTGTAAGTGGTATATTCGACTACTTGTGCATCAAAAACTGTTGTATAGGAGTCGGTGTAATAAAGGCGTGTCATCTGCGGCTTTATCCTGAGACGGCTTCCGAAGGGTGTTATTGTAACATTCCACAAAACAAAAAGGCAGGGGAAATCAAAACATCTGGCGCAGCACAACGCCGCCCGTTATGATCGGCTGGTTAAATGATAATTTTTTAGGAGAATCTATGTTCCACTTATTTGAAGATGCACAACATTATATTGCAGAACATACTATTCAGATGGTCGATCTTAAGTTCTGCGATCTGTGGGGACGCTGGCATCATCTGACCGTTCCGGCCAGCCAATTTACCCCCGCATTGATGGAACAGGGAATTGGCTTTGATGGCTCGGCAGTGGGCCTGAAAAGCGTCAAGGCGGGCGATATGGTGCTGGTGCCCGATCTCAGCACGGCCATGCTCGATCCCTTCTGGAAAGTGCCCACGCTCAGCTTTATCTGCACGACACTCGAAGCGGATACCCATGTGGTGTTCGCCAACGATCCGCGTAATATCACCATCCGCGCCGAGGACTATATGCGCGAGACGGGGATCGCGGATCAAAGCCTATGGGGGCCGGAATACGAATTTTATGTCTTCGATGATGTGGCCTTCGAGAATGGGATCAATCACGCGGGGTACCGCCTGAATTCCAAAGAGGCGGACTGGAACAGCGACGCGGGCGGACATGGGCACTATATCCCACTGCACGGCGGCTATCACGCGATCCCGCCGAAGGACCGGCTGTATAACCTGCGCTCCGAAATGGCGCTGCATCTCGCGGAAATGGGCGTCCCCGTCAAGTACCACCATCACGAGGTGGGCGGGCCGGGTCAGGCCGAGATCGAAACGCCGCTAATGGGCATGGTGGCGGCAGGGGACGCGACGATGATCGTCAAATATGTGACCAAAATGACCGCCGTCGCACACGGGCAGACAGTGACTTTTATGCCCAAGCCGCTGTACGGTGAAGCGGGCAGCGGGATGCACTTTCACCAGCAGCTTCGCCAGCACAACACCAATCTGTTCTACGATCCGAACGGCTACGGGTGCATCAGCCAGATGGGGCTGTACTATATCGGCGGGCTGCTGACACACGGGGCGGTGCTGCTGGCCTTGACCAACCCCAGCACGAACTCCTACCGCCGACTCGTGCCGGGATTCGAGGCTCCAGTGAACGCCTTTTTCTCGCTGGGGAACCGCAGCGCGGCGATCCGTATCCCGAAATACGCGACCCAGCCGGACACCGCCCGCATGGAATTTCGCCCGCCGGACGCGACGTGCAATGTGTACCTGGCGCTGGCGGCGCAACTGCTGGCCGGGCTGGATGGCATCCAGCGGAAGATCGATCCGACGGCGGCGGGCTTCGGGCCGATTGATGAGAACGTCTTCGGGTGGAGCGAGGAGCGGCGAGCCACGATCAAGCGGCTGCCGACTTCGCTGGACGAGGCACTGAACGCGCTCGAAGTGGACCATGACTTTTTGCTGGCGGGCGATGTCTTCAGCGAGGAACTGATCTACCAGTGGATCAACTACAAGCGCGAGGTGGAATATTACGCCGTGCAGAACCGGCCCCACCCCTACGAAGTCTCGCTGTACTTCGATGTATAAGCACAGCTAACAGACCCGTTTAGTACACTACGGCGAATCGGCAAAATAACCTTTTTATAACGGGCCACAGGTTAGGAATCGGTAAAAGTAGGTTACTTATTTAACCTTAATTGGGATAAAAGTAACCTACTTTGGGATAAATGT
>CAYYNB010000091.1:6115-23098 GCA_964472565.1 uncultured Anaerolineaceae bacterium | reverse complement strand
CATAGGGGATACTCGGCGCGTCAGGATACAGCCCCAGCCGCCCCATCACATCCGCGAAATTCACCCCCGCCGCGCCCACCTTGATCCGCACGCGCCCGGCGGTGGGTTCCGAAACGGGCGCTTCTACCACCCGCAGCACATCCGGCGGTCCCGCTTTGGTAATCAAAATCTGTCTCATCTGCCTACCTCATTTTCGCTCCATCCGGTATCAGCATATACTCTCCCTGTATCCATATTCACGCAAGGAGACAAGCAATGAAAAAGCTACTGGTACTCGCGCTGGCTTTGGTCCTGTTGCTGCCTAATCTCGCGTTGGCTCAGGACGATCAGCAGTATGAGCAGGACGGCTTGAGCTTCACCTATCCCGAAGGCTGGTTTGCGCAGCCCAGCGAAGATGGGATCGGTGCCAACGTCTCAAACGTCGAAATCACCGAAGAATCAGACGATCTCCTCGAGTCTACACCGGGCGTGCTTCAGATCACTGTCGCCCCCCTCGTGCCGGGCATGAGTGAAGGCATGCTGCTCCCGGAAGAAAACGATCCCATCTTTATGGCCGGCTTTTTTGCGGGCTTCCTCGGCTTCGTGGCAAGTTTTTCTGGTTCCTTCAGCGAAGACGGCGAGGCTCCAATCTATACCTTTAGCTCACCGGAACAAACCACCATCAACGATCATGCCGCCATGACCATTTCCCTGTCCAGTGAAACCACCATAACCCGCCTGCTCGTAATATCCGTCAATGACACCGCCATCCTCGTGATGGCTGAAGGCCCCGCTGACGAATTCGACCAGTGGACCGATGCCATCAACACCATCGCCGCCTCCGTCAACTACGCCCCGTAGCTCACAATTTTTGTCTGTCTTCCCCCTCTCCAACCCAGTTGACAGAGGGGGATCGAGGGGGTGCGGTTCAAGCAACAAGGGGCGTTGTTTGACACAATCTTTCCTCCACTGTATATTAACTTCATCTCTACTGTTTCTCACAAAAAGGAACCGGTTATGAAGTTACGCCTCAAAGTCTTATTATTGCTTGTGGTGCTGTTGATCGCTGCCGCATTCCAGCCCACCCCAACCCAGGCCCAATCTCCCGCCACCTGGACCATCATGCTCTACTCCACCGCCGACACCAGCGACATCGAACTGGGCATGCTGCTCGACATCAACGAAGTCGAATTTGTCGGCAGCACCGATCAGGTTCAGTTTGTGGCGCAGGTAGACCGTACCACCGCCGACCCATCCTGGACCGATGCGCGCCGCTTCCTGCTCACCCAGGACGGCGACTGGCAGGTGGTCAACTCGCCCATAGTCGCCTCGCTGGGTGAAGTCAACCAGGGTGATCCGCAGACCCTTACCGATTTTGTCCTCTGGGCCGCCACCACCTACCCCGCCGATCATTACGCCCTGATCATGTCGGATCACGGCGGCGGCTGGACCGGCTTCGGCTGGGATCAGTCCGATGGTGACGATGCCCTGAGCATGCTCGAACTTGATCAGGCTTTCTCTGCCATAACCACCACGCTGGGCCGCCAACTCGATCTGGTCGGCTTCGACGCCTGTCTGATGGCCCAGTTTGACGTGATCAAACTGCTGGCCCCCTACGCCGATTACGCCATTCTCGCCGAAGAAACCGAACCCGCGATGGGCTGGGCTTACGACATCACCTTCCCCAAGCTGCTCGACAACCCCGCCATGAGTGTGGCCGACCTGGGGACGGAAATCGTCAAGGATTACGTTTTTTCCTATGCCGAAGGTGAATGGGCCGCTCAGGGCAATGACCGCTTTGATCTTGGCATCATCGACCTGTCACAGGCCGCCGCCGCCGAAGAAGCCATGACCCAATTTATCGGAATTGTCGGCGCGAACAGCAGCGATGTTCTGAGCGCGATGGGTGATGCCCGCAACAACGCCCTCTATTTTGGCGGCAGCACGCCCGACGAAGCCGGTTATTTTTCGTCCATCGATCTCGTTCATTTCCTCAATCTGTTGATCGATCTCTCCGAAAACAGCGCCGTTGATCAGGCCGCCCAGACTCTCATCGACGCGACAGATAATCTGGTGGTCTACCACGAATCCAGTGCGGCGCTGTCTGATTCCTACGGGGTATCGGTTTACTTCCCCGCCAATGACCGCGTTTACCAGGCCTATGGGGGCGCAGTGGCCTATCCGCAGCAGGTGCCCTTCATGGCCGAATGGCAGAACTTCCTCGGCGTCTACTACGGCACCGCTGCCACCAATGTTCCCGTTCTGGCCGCCGAAGATGCCGTGTCGATTACGGGTGTCTTCCCTGGCGATGTCGTCAGCATCCACCAGCCGCCGGTTGTCGTCTTTAACACCAACGGCCAGGATATTGTCGAAGTATCGTTCTCCGCGACTCTCGTGATCGATGAAACCGTCTCGATCATGCTGGACGAATCGCCGCTCGAATCCTCTGAAATCGGGCCGGATGGCGAAGAGTTGATCGACTTCCCCGACGGTTTCCAGTCGAACGAATTTACCTGGGGCGTCGAAATGCCGGTCATCACCGATGGTGTGGTGTCCATTCCCACCCTGCTCCTCTTTGACCACGAAAGCGAAGACACGGTGATCATCAGCGGGCAGTATATCCCGCAGGGTGGCGAACCGCTGACTGCCTATCTGCTCTTTGACCTGACCACCAGCTCTGTAGTCAGCGTCTGGGCCATTTCCGGCACCGGATCAACACCCTTTAACCTCACCCCCAACCCCGGCGATCATTTCCTGCCCACCTGGCGCTATCTCGACGAAAACGGGGAATATGTGCTCGTGCCCGCCGATTCCGATCCGCTTACCTTTGGGACCGAGCCGTTCACCTACCACTATGAACCCGCCGTCTCCGGCGATTACATCCTGACCATCCGTATGGAAGACATCGTGGGCAACGTCTATCTCTCCAGCACCGCCATTACCGTCGATAACGAGGGTCTCGACATCAACTATCGCGGTTACACCGACATCACGATGGGAATCAATTTCCTCTATCCCTGGGACTGGCCCACCCCGACCTTCTACCTGGATGAAGAGGGTGGCTACGAGGCAATCATCAGCAACGAAGAAGAAACTATCAACATCTACGTCATCGCCTATGAAGGTTCCTCTGATCAGGATGCCTATGATACGCAGATCGGTTATCTGGAATCCCTGGCGGTTGATGATCTGACCTACGACGAAGAAGTTTATGAGGATGTAACCGTCTACGGCTATCCGGGCACGCTCCTGTCCTATTACTTCACCATCGACGGCGAATCGCATCTGGGTGCCGTGCTGTCCGTTTATGTGCCCGATCTGGCAACCTCGTTTGTGATCGATCTGGATACCACCGAAGCGCTGGCCGATGAGGGTGATGCCGTGCTGAATACCATGCTTGGCAGCATGATCTTCTTCATTCCGCCCGAAACGGAATAACGTCTTTCGCACGGTTCTTGTGGGGGGCGATACGCTCCCGCTTTCCCCCCCTGCCAATGTGGGCGAGAATGCGTAGGCATTTGTAGGGGCCGGTTTGCAAACCGGCCCCCATCCTCATCGGATGGCTAATCGTGCATAACACAGTCTTTCGCCCTCTGCCCAGCCTACTGCTGCGCCATCTTCCATGCTTCTTCCATCGACGTCGCAATATCGACCATAATATGCCCGAACACCTCATGATCCAGACCCTGGGCTGCCATCGACACAATGTTACTGTCCGTCACAATGATCCGGCGGCGTTGCAGGGGGTGCCGCGCCGGAGCATTTTTGTCTGCCGCCACCTGCGACAACGTGAGAATATCATTAAACGAGAGTTGGGCCGCGCGCATATCCACAATCACCGTGACAGGTTCGTTGAGGGCATCCATCGCCTTGATAATATCACGTGCCGCTTGCGGTCCATCCACCGCCGGGCTGTAATCAGCGCCCCACGTTTCAACAATCAGTTTCTCTTTAGGAAAAGACTCGATCTTATATCCCATGTGTATGTATCCCCTCATAAATCCGTTTGTATTGAGTAAATAAGTGTATCATAAAAATCATCCAGCGGTCAGCAGTAGGACAATCGGTGGCCCGTTTTCCATTGATCTTCGTTATACTATTCGGCTCGAGTAAGGTTATGATCTTGAGGAATGGATTGCATGCGACGTGTTATTTTTCTCGCCCTACTTGTATTGGCACTGCTCCCGTTGGCTCCGGCTCCGGTAGGCGCGCAGGCCGACGAAAATAGTTGTCGGGCCGTCTACTTAGTAGCAGTCACCTCGCTGGCACAGGAATGCGCCGAGATGCAGAATGGCACCGTCTGCGCGGGGACCAACGGGGTCACGCTTCAAACGTTCGGCGGTCAGCAGGTCGCCCAGGCAGGCGGAGCGGTTCAGGTTCGTTCAATTAGCCGGATTGATGCCCTGGCGGGCGATGAATGGCCCCTGGTGGTGCTGCATCTGCCCGATGCCGTCAATGCACAGAATTATGCCACCCTGTTGGTGCTGGGCAATGCAACGTTAACCTTTGCAGAAAACGCCAATGGGCTGGCCTTTGATCTAAAAACAGGTGAGTCGCCGCTCCCCTGCGCCGACCTGCCCCAGCCCGGCGTGCTGGTTCAGTCGCCCGCCAACAGCCTGACTCTCCTGCATGTGAATGGCGTAGATATCGCGGTGAACGGCACAGCAATCAT
The DNA here is from genome assembly GCA_964472565.1 of uncultured Anaerolineaceae bacterium. GTDB lineage: Bacteria > Chloroflexota > Anaerolineae > Aggregatilineales > Aggregatilineaceae > DATAMF01. The sequence continues at coordinate 18,447 of CAYYNB010000091.1, read as the reverse complement.
CACCGCCCCAGAGAATCAAGGGGTCACGATCAGTTCATTGAGCCGCGAAGCCATTTTATCCCAAAGCGGCACCGTCATCTTTGCTGGGTACCAATCCACCGTCACCGGAGATACAGCGTCCGAGGTCGGTTTTTATGCGGGTGACACGCTAAAAAACATTCCCATCGAAGTTCTCCCGGTGATGGAACTCATCGCCCTCCCCGGCAATGGCACCGTGCTCCAGGATGTGAATTTATGTCTGCGTCCGGCAGCCGAATCGTATACCAGCGCCACCGCTCAGGCGGGCTTGCCGGTGAACCTCTTCGGCCAGGACTCCACAAGCCAGTGGGTTTATGTCCGCACCTATGATGGCCTCATGGGTTGGATGCCCCGCAACTATCTGGACCTCAAAACCTCCGGCGACATCCCCGTGCTGGCCGAAGCTCCCACGCTTCCCGCGCGGCCTTTTGGTCCAATCCAGGGGCGCGGTTATCTGAATGCCGAACAGAACAATTTGCGCAGTGGTCCCGGTCAGGATTACGAGATTGTCGCCCGCTTGCCCGTGAACACCGAGGTACTTGTTTTTGGCCGTAATCCCGATGGGACATGGCTGTTGGTTGAAACGCTCGACGGGACGCGGGCATGGCTGAATGCCGATCTGCTGAGTCCTTCGACGCAGTTCGACACGGCGCTTCTGCCTCTATCGCCAGAATTTATCGAATAATCGAGGGAAAACATGGGTGAACAACCGGGTTTGGTCAATAAGCTAAAAGGTATGATCAGCGCCGGCGATAAGTCTGCCCCAACCGGCGGGCGGCGTTACGAGCGCATCCATGTGATCATTAATCCCGCTGCGGGCCAGGAAGCCCCGATCCTTAATACCCTGAACGATGTTTTCCAGCAGCACGGCGTTGATTGGGAAGCCTTTGTCACGCAGGGGCCGGGCGACGCACAGCAGTTAACCGCGTTAGCCATCCGGGATCGAGTCGATGCCGTCGCCGTGTATGGCGGCGATGGCACCGTGATGGAAGTCGTCGCCGGGCTGGAAGGTCGCAACATGCCGGTAGCCATCCTTCCCGGCGGCACTGCGAATCTGCTCGCCAAAGAACTGGCTATTCCGCTCAATCTGGCTGGTGCTGCCGCCTTATTAGGCACCGTCCCGACCACAGTGCAGCCCCTCGATCTGGGCGTTGTGGGCGGTTATTTATTCTTCCGGTTGGGCATCGGCCAACTAGCCCGCGCCAATGATTCCCCCGGCATTCTGTCCGCCCTTTTTGCTATGCTGCGCGATCCAGCGCCCGCCACCTATCGCCTGCAAATCGATGGCACCACCGTCGAACAGGAGGCCATTGGCTGCCTGGTTACAACCTATGGCAAAATTCCCGTCCCCGGTGTCACACTGGCTCATGCCATCGATCCCGGTGACGGTCTGCTTGATGTCATTCTAATCCAGGATACCAACCTCAAAACCGTCCTCCAGGCGGCCATTCGTGAGGGCGAAATCGCGGATTCCTTGTTGCAGTGGCAGGCGAAAGAAGTAACGATCAATGTCACACCCGCTCAGCCCATCATCCGCGACGGCGAACCGATCACACCCGCCGCCCTGGACATTCACATCGTTCCCCACGCCGCGCAGATCATCGTCCCCGCCGCATCCGAGCTGTAGGACACCCCTACCCCTTATCCGCTTGATCCTCCCTGGATGCCTGCTGCACAATCAAATCCAGCTTTTTCACCTGGCGGTGGCTGAATCGCTGGAACAGCCACCATACCGCCGCCACCGGCCAGATTTTCAGCCCCAGCGGCAGTCCGCAGTCCGGGCACGGTAGCAGCCCAATCCCAAACACGCCCAGAAACACTTTGTTTATTCGTAGTTGCCAATTTTTGATCATATTCATCTTCATTAAGACCCTTTAACCCTCTGGTGACAAAAGTCACACGATCTCACGCTTTTGTAAACTGTTTCATTTCCCCGTGTTCGCGGTATCCTTTGATTGTGTGACAGCAGGCTGGTGTGACAATCTCTCAATAGACAATCTATTGAGATGGTGTTTCTCTTCTGCCTCCTTAAATAAATAAATATTATTTTACAAGAATACCGCATCTGGCTGGGGAGTCTGGATGCGGTATTTCGTTTTCCTTAAGAATGCTAAAGGTATGACAAAATCCTCTATTCTTTATGTATAGTATCACAAGACAGGCGTCTACGTTTAAGCTATTCTTTAATCAAGTTACTTTTCTTAAGAGATTTTCCTCCTTATTAATTGCGCAGAGTTGCGCCAAATGTTTTCCTCCTTGTGCATCAGCACCCGGTAGCCCACACCTGCCGGGTGCTGAGCGTTTATCCCCCTAACACGATCACGGCCCAGCGCGCATGTTCCCGCACCATCTCCGATCGGTCATCCGCCGCCAGCGCTTCCAGTGGTGGCCCAAACGCCGCCAGTCCGCTGTTCCCCGCCGCCACGCACGCATTCCGCACCAATCGATCCCGCTTAATTCTTATGATTGCAGCATCGACGAATCGTTGAGAAAAACGAATATCATCCAGCGTGAGTAAATCCGTCAGAAGCGGCGCAGCCCGATCCACCTCCCCCGGCCAGAACCCCGCTTCCGCCGTCGGCTGCACGAATCGCGTCCAGGGGCACACCGTCTGGCAAATATCACATCCATACACCCAGTTTCCCATCAATGGGCGCAGGTCTTCTGGAATGCTGCCCTTCAACTCAATTGTGAGATAACTGATACACCGCTGCGCATCCAGCACATACGGTTGGGCAAACGCCTTCGTCGGGCACGCGGTGAGACATCGGGTGCAGGTGCCGCACATGCTTTCCCGCTGCGGGCTGTCATATTCATCAAACCGCGCCGTCGTCAGAATCTCACCCAGAAACATAAACGATCCGCGCCGGGGATGAATCAGCATCGTATTTTTACCCACAAACCCCAATCCGGCCTGCTGGGCGTGGCTCCGCTCCAACACCGCCCCCGTATCGACATACACCCGCGCCGCCGTATCCCCGATCCGCGCCGCCAGTTGTTCCAGCCGGGGTATCATCACATCATGATAATCCACACCCCACGCATAATTCGAGATTCGCCCCCGCCGTGCGTCCATCAGCACGCCATCCGGCACGGCGAACGTCCCATAATCCAGCCCCACCACAATGATCGACTGCACCCCCGGCACAATCACGTTCAAATCCTGCCGCCGGACCATCCGATCCGCTCGCGCCAGGTAGCCCATCTCACCGTACATCCCCGCCTCAACCCACCGCTGATACGCATCCAGTCGCGGGGAGGGTGCCGCCGGAATAATCCCCACCTGGTTAAAGCCTAATTCCCCCGCCGCCGCCCGTATCTCCGCCGCCTTCACCATTTTCCCCACTCGCCTAACTTGCAGATAATGTGTATTCACAATAAGGAGATGCCATGAGTATGCCCATTTTCTGCTCCGTCTGCCGTCCCGCAGCCTTAACCGAGGCCGGCCTCGCCCACTATACCCTGGACAACGATCCCCACTGCTATCTCTACACGCGCGGCATCAATGACGTTTATATAGTACACAATTCACAGGGGGCAAAACGCTGGGTATTGCGTATCACCGCCGCCAATGGGCACACCCCCGCCGCCGTTCAGAGCGAAATCGACATGCTTCGGCATCTCGCGGCGTCCGGTATCCCGGTTGTAGCGCCTATCTCCCGCCGCGATGGGCGTGATATAACCCTACTCTCTGCCCCCGAAGGCGAACGCCCCGCCGTTCTGTTCGACTATATCGACCACCCCCCCGCCGCGCCGACCCCCGCTCCGGCCCGCCGCTACGGAATCCCGCTGGCACGCATGCAAGCCGCCGCCGCCACCTACCCCGGCGACCTCAACCGCCCGCCCCATGACGCCCATTATTTCGTCCACATCCCGCTCCAGCGCCTTGCAAACTTTCCCCTCTTCCCCCAGGATACGCTGGCCCGGCTTCGTGCCGCTGCCGCCGGCTTCTGGAATCGCGCCGCGCAGCTCCCCACGGTGCCGCCCTACTATGGCTTCTGTCACGGCGACTCGATGAGCGGCAACGCCCTTTATGGCCCCGATGACCGCGTGACCTTAATTGATTTTGACTACGGAGGGCTGGGTTGGCGCATCTACGATCTTGCAACCTACATCTGGGCGCTCATCATCAACGGTCCTCAACTGGACTGGTCCCGCCAGGACCTTTTCCGCGCCCTGCTCGACGGCTACCAATCTGTGCGCCCGCTGCTTCCCGCCGAATATGCCGCGCTTCCGGCCTTTGCGGGTCTGCGCCAACTATTTTTATTTGGGATGGTGGTCAAAAATGCCGCCGCCTTTGGTACCGCCTGGCTGACCCCCGACTGGCTCTCCCGCATGCTCGATTTTATCGCCGCCTGTCAGAATCCCACCATGTGGCTCCCGCTTTTTCCTGCCAACTGAGTAGGAGAGGGGAACCGAGAAGGTGAGGTTCAAGCTACAAGGAGCGTATGGCGCTCTGACCGCCTTGCCCCGCGTGTGTGGAGAAAAAAACTACCCCGGCCCCTTCCCGCAAGAAAAGCGGGCGCTGCTTACTGCACCCCTACGATGCCACCCCGCGCTTCGGGCGCAGCAAATCCCGCAGCGCCGACACCATCCGCCGCAGTCCGCTGTCCGCCGGATCATCATCCAGACTCAGCGGCTCCGGTATCGTGTCTACCGGCGTCGTCACGGGAACCTTTTCTTCCCGGTAATCCTGCACATCCGCCTGCATCGTCCAGATCACCGGATCGATCCGCTGCGTCCGCATTCCATACTCAATCAGGCGCGGCGTTAGTTCATGAAAGGCCCGCCAATAATCGCGTGTAAAATCCACCGGGCGTCGGGTGCGCAGCGGGCCAGGCGGCGCACACGGCTGCGCCAATACCGGAATCACCGGGCGATTCGCTTCCAGATAGGCTTGCCATTCCACCGCCACATGCGCCGAATCCAATGCGTACGGCGACAGCACCACCAGCATCATATGCGACTCGCTCAGGGCACGCTCCACGCTCCGGCTCCAATTCCGTCCGGGTTCCGCATGTTTCACATCCAACCAGACTTGTGCGCCGCTGTTCCCCAAATCTTCAGCCAGCCGTACAGCAAAAGGTTGATCAGCATAGTCATAACTGATAAATATTTGTCGCAATTTGGCTCACCTCTGATGCCCATTGTACCACGACGCGCCCAACCAAAAAGCGTTGAAGATTTTCCCCAACGCTCTTTTGGTCATTCTCTGCTCGCGCGCCCCTACGGTTCGGCTGTAACCACAGCCTCTTCCACCACTTCTTCGATCACTGGTGGTTCAGTGGGTTCTGGCGTCGGTATAATTTCCGGCTCCTCCACCACGGGCGGTTCACCGTCCCCCGCTTGATCCCGCGTTTCCTCCGGCTCCTCGACCATCGGCGGCTCAGTGATAGCCGGTGGAATAGTCGGTTCTATCGTCGGTTCTGGCGTAACGGGCTCATCCGTCGGTACGACTGTCGGTTCTATTGTCGGTTCTGGTGTAACGGGCACATCCGTTGGCACGACTGTCGGCACATCTGTCGGCACAGGCGTAACCGGCACATCCGTCGGACCAGGCGTTTCCACCACCGGCGGATCATCATCGCCCGCCTGATCGCGTGTTTCATCTTCATCCGTCGGTGTCGGCGGATTGATCACGACCACCGGATGCTCCGCCGGTTTCCGCGTCGGCACAAATACCGGAGCCGCGCTCGTAGCCGCCATCATAGTCGGTGTATCGTCGAATACCACAACCGTATCCGGCTTATTAGGCGTCGCTGCGCCTTCCAAAATATGCCGGGTATACATCCCCGCCGGAATCTCGCGCATCGGCTTGGCGGATCGATTCAGGCTGCGGACCTTTTCCTTCAGATTATCCGCTTCCGACACCACCTGCTGGAGTTCCTCTGCCTCGTCGGGATCAGCCGTTTCCAACGCGTCCTGAGCCAGTTCAGCCTGTCGTTCGCTCAGCGCCACCAGCTTATCCTGATACCCGCGCTCTAATCCCACGCCTTTTTCCATCAACCCGAAGGCCGTGTTCATTTCGTCCGATGCATCGTCCAGCACATCCGCGTTGATCTCGCCCCGATCCGCTTGCAGTTCCGCGAACTCGTCCAGCCGCCGTTCCGCATATTTCAGCCGCAGTTCGACTTCGCCTTCATCCCCGGTCAGCGCCAGCCGCCCCCGCTCCACCAGTCGCTTGACCGGATACAGCGTATCTCCCGGCAGGCTCTGCGCCGAAACCGTAGCGGTTCCCGACACCAGAATCACCATGATCAGGCAGGCCGCTGCTGCCCACCGCAGCACCATCTGCCGCTGGAACGGTTTTCGCTGGCGTGGCACCCGCGCCAACATCCGCGCTTGAATCTGCGCCACCGCGTCCGCGCTCAATACCGGGTGTGGCCCGCGCGCCAACCGTACCGCCGCTTGGATCACTGGATCGGCATCGGAGGGTTCAAGTATATCTGAACGGTGTGGTGGAAGAACCTCGTCCAGTCGATTAGCTAGTTCATCCGGCGCGCTACTCATCGCGTCCTCGCAAATAGTGTCTGATCTTCCCGTTCGACCCCATCAATTCCGCTAACCGGGCCAATGCGCGATGTTGTGCGCTCTTAACCGCCGTAACGGATTTCCCCATCATACTCGCTACTTCACTATGACTTTTCCGCTCCACAAACCGGAGCACCAAAATATCCTGATGTTCTTCGCTCAACTGGTACAGCGCCGCCCGAATCTCCGCTGCCTCTTCATTCACTTGCAGCGTCCCTTCCGGTGACAATTCGCGATCCGGTTCGCTTTCCGACAGCGCTTCCTGGGGGCGGCGGCTGCGATCCCGGTAATAATCCGCCACCCGCGCCATCGCAATCCGGTACAACCACGCTTCAAACGGTGCGCCGTTCTGTTCATACCGGGGCAGGCTTTCCACCATGCGTAAAAACACTTCCGCCGTCAGGTCTTCTGCTACGGCGGAATCTGGTACCCGGTAACTGATATAGCGATAGATGAGCTGCACATGCTGCTGGTAGAGGGCAGCTATCGCGTCTCGGTCGCCTCGGCACGCACGATTGATTAGGCGTGTTTCTTCTTTGTTTAGCATATCTTTATTATGCCACACTTCCACGCTCAAAAACAATCGCCGCACCGTACTATATACAGTTTTTAACAACTCTCACACGCTATACCGTGCTTATTCTTTTAATGTCGCATGCCCCAATTCCAGAAGTTTGCTCATCGTATTATAATTCCGCGTCGTCGCCACCACCGCATCGACCCTTTCCGCGTCCGGCTTACTCCCGTAAACCTCCCAATCCCGCGCCCAACAAAAAACGCCGGGTTTTCTCCGGCGTTGGAATTAACCTGATCGACGATTATTTCTGCTTGACCGTGTCACACTTCGGACTTCCCGTGATCCCGGTTTTCAGCGTCACCGCCATCCCGACCTTAAACTTATCCCAGTCGGCCTGTTTCTCATACTCACACTTTTTATCCTCACCATCCGCCCGGATCACCAGCGTATACTTTTCTGACTTCGAACGACGCTCATCCGACGCTAACGAATAGTTCAGACCCTCCGCCGACCATGCCGGGGGCATGTCCGCCGCACCCGATGCTTTATACTCGTGGATTTTGCTCCACCGGTCCACCGTATAATCACACTTCCGCGCGTCCACCATCACATTCTCATAAACCGGCTTGTCTTCGCACACGCGCTTCATGCTGCCGTCGCCCTGATCCACATCCCGGCATTCCTTTTCGGTTCCAACCTTTTTACGTTCCTGCCGTTTTTCATTCCGGCAGTTGCGCTCGTTATATCCCCCGGCGGGCTTTTGATCTCTGAACGCGCTTACCGTTTGCGGGTTATTCTCCTCGATCTCGATCACCCGCTCCCATGACATCGCCTTGACTTCTCCGCTCACCGTCTTCGAGTACGTCAGCGCGAAGACAACCCCGACGACGATCACCGCCACCAGCAGCACGACCCCCACCAGAATCAACTCAGTCCGCTTCAGGCCCAGAAAAACAGGTTTTGCCCGTTCCTCATCCTTGACGCGTTTCATTTCCTTCTGAAACTGCTCTTTGACCACATCCTGCTTCAGTTCGGTAGCGCCCGCTGCACCCAGCGCCCGCGCCCCCCGCGCCTGGACCATTTTCCCTGTCGCCAGGTCCGCCCCGCAGGATGTGCAGAACTCGCTGGCCGCGCTGTTGGGTTGGCTGCATGCCGGGCACATTTTATCCGCCCCCACATACTTGTGATCTTCCAGCGCGATCATATCTTCCTCAGCCGGAAAATACCGCCACGCCGGGTCTTGCGCCGCGCCGCAGTTCGGACAGTGCCGGTGCGTGATGCCCAGTAGCTTGGTTGTCCCGCAAAACTTACAATCCCACAGCATCTGGTAAGTGCCTTCACTATGCACCCGTCCAGGTATATCAGCCATCAGAAAACCCCTCCACAAGGCTCAATACTTTGTTGGTGTTAAATTATAGCGCACATTCATATATCGCATTGCACACAATCCCGCTTCCGTCTATGATCAGACATTATTCCCTTTTGATTCAAAACAGGAGCACGGTTACGGATGTCAAAAAAAACGAGCACTTCCGATGTTGATCATCCCCCTGTGATGACGCTCGGTATTGATTTGGGCGGCACCAAAATTATGGCAGGTGTGGTCGATCAAAACGGGCACATTCTGGGCAGCGCCAAGCGCAAAACCCGCGCCGAGCGTGGCGTAGACGAAGTGATCAACCGCATCCTCAAAACCGCCTACGATGCCGTTGCCGATTCCAACCTCGAAATGTCGATGATCCAGGCCGTTGGCATCGGTGCCCCCGGCGTAGCCGACTACAACGCGGGTGTGGTCGAGTTTGCTCCCAATCTGCCCAACTGGACCAATATCGCGCTCGGCCCGCGTCTTCAACACGAGCTGCACGTCCCGGTGTTTGTCGAAAATGATGTCAACGCGGGAACCTTTGGCGAGGCGAGTGTGGGCGCGGCCAAATCTCATGCATCCGTTGTCGGCATTTTCCCCGGCACGGGCATCGGGGGCGGCATCATCCTCAACCGCCGGCTGTGGCGCGGAGCGCGTAATGCGGCGGGCGAAATCGGTCACATGGTCGTGCTCATCGACGGTCCGCGCTGCGGATGTGGTCGGCGCGGCTGTATCGAAGCCCTCGCCAGCCGCACCGCAATCGAGCGGGACATCCTGGGCGAACTGCGCGGCGGGCGCAAGAGTATGATCGTTAATTTGATGGACCCCGACGACGAATCGATCACCAGCGGCACGCTGGCAACCGCCCTCGAAGCCCACGATGAACTCGTGGTCAATGTGGTCGAGCGTGCCTCCTACCATTTAGGCATCTTCACCGCCGCGATGGTGAACGCCCTTGACCCCGAATGTGTTGTCTATGGCGGCGGCCTCATCGAGGCCTGTGGTCCGGCGATGCTCCCCATCATCCGCGAAACCACCTACCGCTACCTGCTCCGCCCCGTCGATCCCGAACGCCTCCCCATCATCGAAGCCGCGCTCGGTGATCATGCCGTGCTGCTCGGAGCCGCCATGCTCGCCAACCGCAGCCTGACCGAACCCGTTTAGCACTAAAAAACCCCTTGATCTCCAAGGGGTTTCCAGCGGCTGCTTTACGGCTACCGGCTGCCCAATCGTTTACTGAATTGCTCGGCCAGATCAAACCGTTTGAGCTCCCCCACCACCGCCTGCGAGGGTCGCGAGGTTTCCAGCGGCAGATAAATCGAGAATATGCTGCCCACATCCACCTGGCTCTCTACGCTCACCCGCCCGCCATGCGCCTCCACGATAGCCCGCACCAGGCTGAGTCCCAACCCGGTCCCCTGGATATGCCGTGTTCGTTTATCATTCACCCGGTAAAACTGTCGGAACAGGTGCGGCAGATGCTCCGCGGGAATACCGTAGCCCGTATCCTCCACCCGGATCACAGCATAATCGTCCTCCACATCCAGCGACACCTGGACCCGTCCGCCCACCGGCGTATATTTGATCCCATTGTTGACCAGATTATCAATCGCCTGGCTGATCAACAGCACATGCCCCTTCAGCTTGTCCGGCGGCACGCTGTATTCCTCGTAGATCAGTTCCACATCCTGCTGGTTCGCCTTCAGTTCGTTACGTTTGATCACCTTCTGGATCGTCGCGGGCAGTGGATAAGGCAGCGCCGTTTCCTCGCCCAGTGACTGCGCCATTTCCAGGTCCACCACATCCCGGATCAGTTGATCCATGCGTTCCAGGCTCGACACGATCATCTCTTTGAGTTGGACCCGTTGATCTGCGGGCAGGTCCGGTTCATCCAACAGGTCAATCGATCCGCGTGCCAATCCGAGCGGATTACGCAGATCGTGCGACAAAATGTGGATCAAATCCGACTTCATCCGATCCAGCCGCCGCAGTTCCGACACATCCTGCCCTACCGCGACATAACGATAGATCGTGCCACCCTTCAGCACAATGGGCGCAACATGCACCAGATATTCCCCAACCTCGCCCAGGTTGATCTCAACCACCGAACCAATCCCGGCCAGATCAAAGGACTCGTCCGGCAGCATCTCCGCCAGCAGATCCCCCAGCCGCCGCCCCTGGACACCATCCGAAGAGATGTTCAACCGCTCCAAAACCCGTCCCGCTTCAGGATTCAGCAGCAGGACACTGCCATCCGGCCCGAACACCGCCACCGCCGCCGAGGTGTAATCCAATATCGCCTGTAACTGCTGCTGATCTTGCAGCAGAATTTCGTGCAGCTCGGCGTTTACAATCGCAATCGCGGCGGGCAGCGCCAGCGCCATCAGCATCTCTTCAATTTCACCCATATTGGTCGTGGGCTGCTGAACACCCACCACCTGCAAAACACCAACCACCCGCCCCCGATAGGTCAGCGGGACACCGTACAGAATCGCCCCTTCCGGCAGCGCATCATGCATCGCAGGGTTGCTCAGTTCCCAATGATCGTAATCCGTTACGATGCTGAACTCGCCCGTCTCGACCACATACCCCGCCTGCCCCACATCCCGCGGCACATGAAAACCAATCGGCGGCGAAGAATGTCCATACAGCGCGCGGATCACCAATTCCTGATCCGCATCCAGCAGCATGACCGTGCCGAAGCGGGCATCCACCAGCTTGACCGCTTCCTCGACGATAGAGGTCAGCACCATATCGAGCGCGGCTTCCTCCACCATCAGGCGTGAAATCCGGTTGACCGCTTTTTGTCGCCGTTCCGCCTGGTTAATCCGCATATAAAGCTGCATATTCCGCACAGCGGTTGCCACCTGGGCCGCGAACAGCCGCGCCAGTTGCAGATGCGCCCCGTCAAATTGATCCGGTGTGTTCGCAAAAAATGCCACAAACCCGCACAGCCGCCGCTCCACAATCAGCGGTAGCCGCATATACGACCACGCCCCAGCCGCCTCAGCCTCTCGTACGCGCGGCACACTGTTTAGCATCTCTGGCAGACGTGCATGCAGCAGCACTTCCTCCGCCAGATACGAAGTCCGCAGATTTTGCGGCAAAGATCGGAAATACTCGCGGCAGACATGCAGATACGCGGGGACCACCCCCATCTGAAAGATGTCCAGCAGGTCATCATAGTCATCATTCGACACCAGAATCGCGATCCCGTCGGCATCAACGGCCTGGTGTGCCACTTGCTGCAAGTCGCCAAGAATCTGGCTGGTACTCAGAACGGCTTCCCCAGCCGCTCCCACCTGCGCCAGTCCTTCCAGGCGGCGCATCCGGCTCGCCAGTTCTTGATAATCGCTCACCAGAAATTCACCCGTTTCCAGTCGCCGCTGGCGCAGCCGCTCTTCCATCCGTTCCAAAGTCGCCAAAAGCTGCTCCGCCGAAGCGTTAGGGCTGATCGTTTCATCAATTTCAGGAAAAGAGGATGTATTATTCAGCAGCCCGATGACACCGAGCAGCGGCCACTGCGCCCGTATCGACGTCAGCAGACTGCCGAAGTCAACCTGAGTCAAAGCCATATCCATCACAAGACACGGCGCAACGCCATACTCCAGCGCCTGGAGCAGCGCTTTCGTGTCCTGCACATGATAAATCTGATCCTGTGCCCAACACGCCTCTAAAAGAGGACTATTCTCACCAAACCACAATAGTGGACTCATGCCCCTGTGCCGCCTGTTATCCTACCAACAATCTTAGCCTAGCAGATATTCAAAAACAACGCCACTGCACGAGGTACCGTCTTCCCCCTCTCCAACCAAGTTGGGCTATACCTTACCCACACCATTAGATGCGCAGCCCGACACGTGCCCCTAGGGGCGTATCGCCATACGCCCCGCCCGCAAATCC
>CAYYNB010000091.1:0-6105 GCA_964472565.1 uncultured Anaerolineaceae bacterium | reverse complement strand
CCGCCGCCCCGCCCCGCGTAATCCCCCCGCCGACAATCCGTAGGCATCCCGAATACTCCATTGCCTCCACGCCATTGGTAGGGGCGATTCACGAATTGCCCCGCCCGATCTTCCCCCTCTTCCAACTCGGTTGGAGAGGGGGACCGAGGGGGTGAGGTTCCCCCGTTGATTTCCCCCCACCACCCACTCGTTTAGCCGCCATTGGTAGGGGCGCGCCCGCCCTGCCCCACCTTTCTAATCAAGAACTTACGGCACACGCGCCCGTTCTCCGCTATAATTAAATCGTGAATCAGAATGAGTGTGGTGTTACGCTGGTTGTTTCAAGAGGAGAAATACAATGGACTTGTACCGTCCACAACCGCAGTTAAGAACGCTGGATACCCGTATCGATATGCGCGCCGTCATGCAGCAGGTCTACCTCTGGATGACCGCTGGCTTGGGGTTGAGTTTCGGTGTTGCCTTCTTCCTGGCCGCGACCAATCTCACGGTCACGCTGATGCCGGTGTTGATGGTCGGCATGATCGCCCAACTGATCATCGTCTTCTGGCTGAGCGCCCGTGTTTTCCAGATGTCGGCCCAGCGGGCGACTAATCTGTTTTTGATCTATGCCGCGCTGAATGGCCTCTCGCTTTCGTTGGCCTTCTACATCGCAGATCTGGCTGATGTCACCCTCGCCCTCTTCGCCACCAGCGCCATGTTCGGCGCGATGAGCATTGTCGGCTATACAACGAAGGTCGATCTCAGCAAGATGGGCGGCATTCTGTTGACCGCGCTCATCGGTCTGATCATCGCCAGCATCGTGAATATCTTCTGGGCCAGTTCCGGCCTCTACTGGCTGATCACCTACGCGGGTGTGCTGATCTTCGTCGCCCTGACCGCCTACGATACCCAGATGATCAAACGCGCCGCCTACCAGATGGAATCGTCCGGCGTCGGCACCGCCGATGTGGTCGTTCGCCGCGTCGCCATTTTCGGTGCCCTGCGCCTCTACCTGGACTTCATCAACCTGTTCTGGTACATCCTGCGCATCGTCTCGGATCGCCGCTAAAAATCCAGCTTCCCCATCGACGAGCATCTGTTAACGGCGCTGGCTTGCCGCACCCGATCTTCCCCCTCCTCCAACTCAGTTGGAGAGGGGGATAAGAGGGGGTGAGGTTCGTTTTTATCTGCGTGCAGGGATTATTCAATCTCCTGCAAAAATGCCTCGACAATCCGCCGGAATTCCTCCGGTTTTTCCATATTCGGCAGGTGCGCCGCGTTCTCCATCATCACCTTACGCGCATTGGCGATATGGTCCACCATATAATCCGCCGCCGCGCGTATATACACCGTGTCATTCAGCCCCACCACAACCAACACCGGAACCTGAATCTCCCCCAACCGTCCAGTGGCAGGCGGCTCCAGGTCCGGCTGCTCATCCCCTAAATTTTTCGCCGCATGCCCCACCGCCAGCCGGTTCATATCCCACAGCAGTTGCCGCGCTGCTTGATCCACCTGCTCTGCGGTGCGTCCGACTCCGTCAAACCAGATTTGCGTTTCCAGTTCGCACACCCGATCCAAATCTCCGGCTTCGAAAGCCGCTTCTACATCGGCAAACCGGGGTTCTTCCGGCACATCGAGTTCCAACCCGTTCGGCCCCGATCCCACCAGGATCAGCGCTTTCACTCGTGACGGCTGCGCCAGCGCCAGGTTGATCGCCATACCGCCGCCCATCGAACACCCCAACACAATCGCCGGTTCCCGCACGTTCAGAAAATCCAGCAGCGCGATCAAATCCTTCAGATACGAAAAATCCCCCGCCACCGGTTCGCTGGCCCCCTGCCCGCGCCAATCATACCGGATCGCCCGGTACCGTTTGGCGAAATACGCAAACTCGTTATTCCACTGGCGATGATCCGCCACGCCCGCATGGATCATCACCAGCGGCTCACCCTGCCCTTCCACTTCATAATACAGTTTCGCCCCGTTGATGTCCGCGAATCCTTTAGCCACCGCGAGCCTCCATTTCCGCCCAGTTCAAGCCCACTTTTGCATCGGCACGCAGCGGTGCTTTCAGTTCATAGGCGGCTTCCATCGTCTGCACCACTTCCGCCGCGACCCGTTCCAGATCATCTTCCGGCACTTCCAGCACCAGTTCATCATGCACTTGCAGCAGCAGTTTCGCCTTCGGGCACACCTCCGGCAGCCGCTTCGCCAGCTCGATCATGGCGATCTTGATAATATCCGCCGCCGTGCCCTGAATCGGCATGTTGATCGCTTCGCGTTCGGCCCGCTGCCGGTCCTGGAAACTCGCCTTTGATGTGCTTTGGAACACCGGGAACTTGCGCCGCCGCCCGAACAGCGTTTCGATATACCCCTGCACTTTGACCTGTTCCAGCGATTGATCCAGGTACGCCCGCACGCCGGGGAACTGCTGGAAATAATCCGTAATAAACCGCTCCGCTTCCGCCAGCGTCAGATTGCTTTCCCGCGCCAGCCGGAACGCTCCCATGCCGTACATCAGCCCGAAGTTCACCGACTTCGCAAAGCTGCGCTGCTCCCGCGTCACCGCTTCCAGCGGAATATGATTCACCGCTGCCGCCGTCGCCCGGTGAATATCCACGCCCCGCCGGAACGCATCCAGCAGCCCTTCATCCCCGCTGTAATGCGCCAGAATCCGCAGTTCCACCTGGCTGTAGTCCACCGACAGCAGCCGGTAGCCCTCCGGCACAATAAACGCCTGCCGCACGCGCCGCCCCTCGTCCGTCCGAATCGGGATATTTTGCAGATTCGGGTTGTTCGATGACACGCGCCCCGTTGCCGTCCCCGTCTGGTTGAAGCTCGTATGCACCCGCCCCGTCTGCGGATTCACCAGCAGCGGCAGCGCATCGACATACGTGCTTTGCAGTTTACTGAGTTCGCGCCACTGCAAGATCAGCGGCACAATCGGATGCTCATTTTTCAGGGCCGCCAGCGTATCCGCATCCGTGCTGAGTCCGTGTGTGGTCTTGCGCAGCCCTTCGGTGGACAATCCCAGTTTGCCAAACAGCACATCATTCAACTGTTTGGGACTGCCAATGTTAAACGCCCCATACCCGCCGCTGAGCGCGTAAATTTCCTCTGCCAATCCCTGGCTTCGCGCATTTAAATCCTTGCTCAGATCGTGCAGATACGGCACATCCAGCAGCACCCCCGCCATTTCCATATCCGCGATCACCGGCACCAGCGGCATTTCGATCTCGTTGAACAGCTTCAACTGTGCGCCTTGCAAATCAGGTCGCAGCGCATCCACCAGCCGCCGCGTGATCACCGCATCCGCCGCCGCATACGGCGCGCACTGCTCCACCGGCACGCGGTCCATTGTGATCTGCGTTTTCCCCTTGCCGATCAGTTCCTCAATATGCGTCATCTGCACGCCCGTTCGCACCCAGGCCAGATTCTTCAGCCCGAGGTTGCGGCTCATCGGATCGTTCACCCATTCCGCGATCATGGTATCAAACGTGATCGGCTGCACATCGATCCCATACCGCCGCAGCACCACCAGATCGAACCCCGCGTTATGCGCATATTTCGGAATCTTGGGATTCGTCAGCGCGGGCCGGATCGCATCCATCACCGTCTGAATCGGCAGTTGGCGCGGCGAATAACCTTCGATCAAATCCGGCTGCTCGACATCCGGCGCGGCGGGTGCGTTTGCCGCCAGATGCCCCACCGGAATGTAGTAGCCCGTCTCGCCATTCACCGCCAGCGAAATCCCGACCAGCGCAAGCTGCATTTTATCCAGCCCGGTCCCCTCTGTATCAAAGCTGATCGACTCGGCGTGATTCAGCCGTTCCACCAGCGCCGCGAGTTTCGCCGCGTCGTCCACAATTTCATACGGCACCACCGGCTCGCTCACGTGTGCCCGCACAGGTTCCTGTGCCATCTCAAACATCGACAGTTGGTGGGTTTCCCCCGCCATCACGGGCAGGTGTGGTTCTCCCGCCGGACGCCCCGGCAGCCGCCCGATCAAGGATCGAAATTCCAGCTCCCGGAACAGCTTTTCCACATCCTCGTAGCGGTAATCCTGCGCCACGCATTTTTCCAATTCGATGCTCACCGGAACATCCCGCCGGATACGCGCCAGCGTTTGCGACAAAAACGCCATTTCCCGGCCTGTTTCCAGCTTTTCGCGCAGTTTCCCTTTAACCTCATCCAGGCGTTCGTACACCCCCTCCACGCTGCCATACGTCTGGATCAGCGTTGCGGCTGTTTTCTCCCCAATGCCATCCACGCCGGGGATATTGTCCGAATGATCGCCCATCAACCCCTTGAGATCGACCAGGTGCGGCGGCTCAAATTTGTATTCCTCGCGGAACCGCGCCAGATCATACACCTGTGCCGCCGCGTCCCGTTTTCCGCCCGGCAGTTGCACCGATGTATGCTCCGTGATCAGTTGTAAAATATCCCGGTCCCCGGTGATGATAAACACATCCACGCCTTGCATTTCCGCCTGCTGCGCCACCGTGCCGATCACATCATCGGCCTC
The DNA here is from genome assembly GCA_964472565.1 of uncultured Anaerolineaceae bacterium. Classification (GTDB taxonomy): domain Bacteria; phylum Chloroflexota; class Anaerolineae; order Aggregatilineales; family Aggregatilineaceae; genus DATAMF01. The sequence continues at coordinate 1,598 of CAYYNB010000091.1, read as the reverse complement.
GTAGCCTTCCATTTCCAGAATCGGGATGTTAAAGGCCAGCACCAGTTCCCGGATGCGGTTAAGCTGGCTCCGCAGTCCTTCATCCATTTTTTCGCGTGTGCCCTTATACTCGCCGTACAACTGATCGCGCCCCGACATGCCTTGATCAAATGTCACCGCCAGATAATCCGGTTTCGTATCCAGAATATCCAGCAGGGTACGGGCGAATCCATAACTCGCATTCGTCAGTTCGCCGCTTTTCGTCGCAAACCCCTGTACAGGTAGTGCAAAAAACTGGCGGTACGCCACCGCGTGACCATCAACCAGAACCAGGATTGGGCGCTTCATAGAGCCGCTCCTTTGAGGATATGAACAGATGTGCGTATAGATTATACCATGCCATTTGGCATTACACTAAGGTAAGTGATGTTCAAGGAGGTCCTATGTGGCTCGCACAAAAAGGTTGTTTGCCGCTGATCTTGGTGATCCTCGCGCTGATCGGTGTTCAACTGCCCGGCCTATCTCCCACGCCCACCGAAAAAATTCAATTCACCCAGGCCGACGGCTGCAATAATGACGGCAGCTTCGAGTTCTGCCTCCCCGCCAACGATCCCGCAGCCCTGGCTGCCGTCCAGGCCATCGCCCCCAACGTAGAATGTATCGGCTCACGGGGCCGCGCCCGTTGTAACATCCCCGACGAGGTATTATGTCTGGTGAACACCAAAGGGATGTGTGTGGAACGTCATGGCGCAATGAATGATGCCGGCTGGCAGACGGTCCGCGATCTGGCGAACTTGCCTTTTATCTCGCGCATCGTCCCGACCTTCTACGAATGAGGACCGCTTTTTATAAAGATTATGCAGCTTTCCGCTTTAGGATCGCCCTATAATGGGCAAACAGGCTATCTCATACAGGGGAAACGACTATGAAACATCTCGCTTTGCTCATTCTCCTCGCCGCCCTGGCATTCACCTTCCAATCGGCGGATGCGGCGTCCTCAGCCGTCATTAGCAGTATCACCGCCGAAAATTGCAGCCTTTTTGTCGAAGTTCATGTGTATCGGGCAGGCGATTATTCAGTTAATCTGGTAGACGACGGTCAATTACTCCAAACCGCCAGCATCAGGGCCTCAATCGCGGATGCCTATTATAAGGTGCAGTTCAACTTAAGTGTGTTGGGTCGTCGCGCACCGGGCATCGGCATCTATCTTGCTGGCAGTGGCGCATACGATCAGATTGATCCCTACGTGCCCGACATTGCCAGTACCTGCGGCGCGGGTCCCGATCAGGTCGCTATTCCCGCCTCAGCCGTTGGTGGCACCCTCGTGAGCAGCGCCGCGCTGTACTGGGGACCGTCCGCTGACAAAATCACCCAACCCCTGGTCACGTTACCCGTAGGCAAGCATGTGCTGGTGGTTGGTCCCGACGCAACCGGCGAATTTTATAACATCATCTTCGCGGGTAACTTCCTCTGGGTCCGCGCCGCAACCCTCGGCCCCAACTTCGACCTCGTATGGGGTGGCCGTCCGCTGCCCACCAATGCCGTCCAATAAGGCCGATCCAAGAAAATAATCATTCCATTCATCTGGTTTGACTCCCCTTCCCTGAGGGAAGGGGTAA
>CAYYNB010000090.1:13502-23192 GCA_964472565.1 uncultured Anaerolineaceae bacterium | reverse complement strand
CTTGGGTCGATGTTCAACAAAACACCCTTTTTTACCCCTGGTTTTCTCTCAGACATCGACCCAAGGGGGGATAACTTTTGGGAGCAAGATTCACAATTCAACTCCTCTGAGCGAGAAATTGTTGATCTAAGGCAGGTCTAAGATCAAACTTAGACCTGCCTAAAAATGTCCTTTTAGGCCATCCATTCCCGAATTCGCGGCAGCGCATTCGCCAGCGCGCGCTGGCGGTGCGTGGCACAGCGGGCTTTTTCCTCCGGCGTCAGATCGTATACGTCGCCCAACACAATCCCCCATTCGGGCACAAAAAAGATCGACTCGAAAGGGAAACCTTCGATGCGACGCGGCGCAGCTTCGAGCAGAATTTCTCCGCGCAGCGTGCCATCAAAGCGCTCAATCGCCTGGCCCGGCACACCCAAAGCAAACACCGTGCGGAACTGTGCGCCGCGTTTGCCTGGCGGCACATGCGCCATCCGCTGCAAACAGTAGTGGATGATGTCCTCATCGGCCATGCGATCCCGATGATTACGCCAGCGGCGGACATGAATGCCCGGCTCGCCGTTCAGCGCGTCGATTTCCACGCCTGTATCATCGCCGATGACCACATAATCCTCACCCGCCAACACGTCCAGATAGGCCCGCGCTTTGAGCGTCGCGTTTTCTTCGAGCGAGCTTCCGGTTTCTTCCACGTCGAGAGTCAGGCCGATTTCTGCCGGGGCGACAAAATCCAGCCCGAACGATTGGAAGATTTTCCGGGCTTCCATCACTTTGCCGGGGTTCGTCGTCGCATAGAATAGCTGTCGAGACATAGCGTTTTTCCCTATAGATGCATGATGAGATCGGCTATCTTGAAGTATATAAATAATCCGGTGGCATCGACCAGTGTACTCATCACCGGACCGGATACCACCGTTGGATCGATTTTGAGCTTGGTTGCCAGCAGCGGCAGCAGCGATCCCAGCGTGTTGGCCCACACGACAATAGCGAAGATCGCCAGCGCAACCGTTGCCGCGAGTTCGGATGTGGAACCCCACGTCAGCGCGCGGCCATAGGCGATAATCGCCATGCCAATACCGAGCAGCATCCCGACGCGCATTTCGTGCCACAGCGCCGCTAAGCCGTCCTTTAGATCAATATCCCCGACGGCCAGCGCCCGGATGATGGTGCTGGTGGTTTGCGATCCGGCGTTCCCGCCTGTGCCGATCAGCAGCGGGATAAAAAAGGAGAGCGCAACGGCGGCTTCGATCTCGTTTTCAAAGTAGCGCAGCACGGTTCCGGTGAGGCTTTCGGTCACAAACAGCAGCAGCAGCCAGCTAATCCGCGTGCGCATCACCAGCAGCACGCCGGATTCGAGGTACGAGCGGTGCAAGGGCTGCGCACCACCCATCCGCTGGATGTCTTCCGTCGCTTCATCGACCAGCACATCGGCCACATCGTCCAGCGTGACGATCCCGACCAGTTTACGCGTCGGATCGACCACCGGGAGCGCCATCAGGTCATGGCGCAGCATGATCCGCGCGCATTCTTCCTGATCCGTGCCCGCCGGAACGGTGATGACATCGGTGTTCATGAACTCGCTCAACGGCAGGACCGGGTTCGCCTCGATCAACTCGCGCAGGCTGATCACGCCGCTCAGCCGGTCATACGCATCGACCACATAAACATAATGTGGCGCTTTGGAATCCGGGTGCCAGGTGCGCACCGCTTCCAGCGCATCCTGAGCCGGGACGCGTTCGCGCAGCGCCAGAAACTGCGAGGTCATCAGGCCGCCCGCGCTGTCGTCGGCGTGTTCCATCAAGGGCCGCACATCGCCGGGTGTTTCCATCCCGGCCAGCACTTCTTCGGCGCGTTCGGGTTGGATATCGCCCAACAGGTCGGCGGCTTCGTCGGGTTCCATTTCGTCCACGATGCGAATCAGTTCGGCGTTGGTCAGTTCTTCGACCAGTTCGGCGGCGTCGGCATCGTCCAGCCGTTCGAGAATGTCAGCGGAGTCAGTCGGATCGAGTTCCGGCAGCAGGGCTTTTTGATCGTCGTCCTCCAATTCGGAGAACAACTCAACCTGATCACCAGGGCGGAGTCCTTCAATGATAGCGGTAGCTTCGCTCAGATTGTCGTTTTCGAGGGCGGCGCGCAGCCGTGCCAGGATGCTGTCCAGCACTGGGGTTTCCATAAAAACACCTCCGGGAAATAGGCTTCCCCGGAGGTGCGGAAGGTCGAATGGAAGTCCGCCTTACCGGAGAAGCTGCAATATGAGATTGTGTATTGCAGGTCCCTGGGCAGAGCCAGGGTCGGCTAAGGCAGTTTCCGTACTCATCGGATCCTTCATAATTCAATGAACAGAGTGTGCATATTGTCTTCCCAATTAGTGCAAAAGTCAATAACTTAAATTACTGACTGCGCACATATTTCAGGGCGTCGTCCTGTCTGGTGAAAATGGGCAGCGCGACACCACCATACTGTTCCTGATTAAAACTTTTGGCTGCGAATTCGATCAGCGAATTGCTGCCCACCAGCACATGATGGGCGCGCGGATCGTTCACCGATCCGGTCAGGTCTGGTTTGGATTGTTCGGCCATCACGGCTACCATGTCGCCAAAATCCACGTTCGACAGGCTGCTGTAGTCGTCGATCATATAATAGTCGCCGTCGATGTCGGCAATCAGTTGGGCCACCTTTTCAGCGATCTGCGCCTGGCTCTTGGCGAGGTCAAAATCACCCCAGATCGTAAAGATCAAAATTGGCTCATCCGGTAATTTTTCGAGTTTGTAAGGCATCTTGATCCCTCGTGATCTGAATATATATTGTGGAAGTATTTATATTTTATTGTAGCTTAATGAATTGCGCCAGTAGTGAATTCAGATATGGCTCAACAGTGGGGTAAAACCCGGCCTTTAAACAGCCGGGCTTTTTTGTAAATCAGGCGGGAACGGTTGTGTCACCTTTGTAAAAGCGGCGTCCGAGCCACAGCGCGACATAAACCAGCCCGATCAGCACGGGGACTTCGATTAAGGGGCCGACAACGGTTGCCAATGCTTCGCCGGATGCGATACCAAACGATCCGACGGCGACGGCAATTGCCAGTTCAAAATTATTGCTGGCAGCCGTAAACGACAGGGTGGCCGATTCGTCATAATGAAAGCCCATGCGGTGCGCGAGATAAAAGCTGAGGATAAACATCAGCGCGAAGTACACCAGCAGCGGAATCGTGATGCGGACGACATCGCCGGGGTTATCGACTATTTTTTCGCCCTGCATGCTGAACATCACAATGATGGTGAACAGCAGGCCGATGATCGCGGTGCGGCCCAGACGCGGCGCAAATTCGCTATCATACCATTCGCGCCCGCGTCGGCGGATCAAGGCAAAACGTGTGATGATGCCTGCCGCCAGCGGAACGCCGAGGAAGATCAGTACGCTCTTGGCAATATCGCCCATCGTCACGCCGACTTCTGCTGTATCTGCGCCAAACCATTTAGGCACAATGGTCAGGTAGAAATAGGCGAGTGGGCTGTACATGATGATCTGAAACACGGAATTGAGCGCGACCAGCACGGCGCAGTCTTCGCTGTTGCCGCCCGCCAGCATATTCCAGATCAATACCATCGCAATGCAGCGCGCCAGCCCGACGATGATCAGGCCCGTGCGATATTCGGGCATATCCGAGAGGAACAGCCAGGCCAGCGCTGCCATCAGCGCCGGGCCGATGATCCAGTTCTGCAAAATGGAGACGCCGAACAACCGCCCCTGTCCGCGTAGATTGCTGAGTTCCTCATATTTCACCTTCGCCAGCACGGGATACATCATCCACAGCAGGCCGATGGCAATGGGGAAGGAGACGGTATCGATCCGCAGTGAATCGAAGGTATCCTGAATGTCGGGGAAGATCGCCCCCAGCGTAACCCCGACGATCATCGCCAGCACGATCCACAGGGGCAGAAAACGATCCAACAGGGACAAGCGTCCAAAGACGGCACCCGTTTGGGCGGCGGCAGAATGAGACGTCATATGGCTGTTCCTTTCATATAAGTTTACGGTTCGACTGTTTCTAATTCAGCAACCCACTGCCGGATACGGGCGTCAATTTGATCGCGCACCTCGCGGAACTTGGCGAGTTTCTCCTCGTCCGTTCCTTCTACCACAGCAGGATCGTCAAAACCCCAGTGATAACGCTGCCCAAAGCCGAGAAACGTGGTCGGACAGTTGGCCTCAGCATGGCCGCAGACGGTGATCAGATAGTCGAAATGCACCTGGCCCATGTATTCGCGCACACTTTTTGAATACTGTTGGCTGATGTCGATGCCAGCTTCGTCCATCACCCGTTGGGTGAAGGGGTTGATGCCCTTCGGTTCTAATCCGGCGCTGTGGGCTTCGTAGTAATTCCCGGCATAACGCCGCATAAATGCTTCGGCCATCTGGCTCCGGGCCGAATTTCCGGTGCAAAGAAAGAGAACTTTCGGTTTACGCATGGCTATCTCCTATCATGAGCGTGTCGATAGTCGCATATATTGATAGGTGTCAATGCATTTTAGGTTAAGCGCGCTTAAATTTTCTTTAACCTGCCGATAGCACGAGGCCGAACAGGTACCCGGCGATAGTGCTGAACACCGCCACGAGACTGACATATACGGCGGTTTTCTGGCGGCCCATGATGCGGCTCGTCACCAGAATACTCTGCGCGCTCAGTTCAGGATCGGCCAGCAGATAGGCGAGCAGCGGCCCGCGATGCATGCCCAGGTCAAGAAACATGCGCGCAACGGGCACTTCAACCAGCGTCGGGAAATACATAAATACGCCGAACAGCACGCCGAGAAAGTTCGCGGCAAGCGTGTTTTCCCCGGCAATCGCGCGCACCCATTTTTCGGGAATGATGCCGCGCAGCATACCCGCCACAAACACCCCCACGATCAACAGCGGGAAAATCTGCTTGACAAAGCGCCATGTTTCCCACAGCCAGTGGGCTAATTCGTCGCGTTCCAGATGATAAGCGGCGACATACCCCACGCTACTGATCAGAATCACTTCGGCGGCGAATCGCCCGGTCAGGTTGATGATCAGACTGCCGGATTTAGTGGTGGGCGCGGCCAGCAGCAGGGTCAGCATCACCAGCCCCAGCGCCGCCCAGGTCCAGCGGTTGAAGCCGTTTAACACATTGTTCATGCCTTTCCAGGCGACAGGCGCGATGATCAGCAGCAGCAGGATCAGCACTGCACCTTGCAGCGTCAGGTGCATTTCATGGAGTTGATCGTGCAGCGGTTCGTGAAAGGGCAGGTGCATTGAGAGGATCGTCCCGGTCAGCAGTTTGACTTGCAGCGTCCCGGCGATCAGAATGGCAACCAGCAGCCCGAACAGAATCCACAGCGCGGGGCGAACCTGGGCCGTTTGCTCGAACATGCCCGCTTTGGCCGGATCAGTGTCCGGCTGTTTGAAGATCGCCGCCATGATCAGACCGATGCCGATCCCAAACGTGATCGCCAGTATAATCCGCGCAATGGCAAGATCCATCCCGATCACTGAGCCGGTATAACTCACCGCCAGCACATTAATCGCCGGGCCGACGAACAGAAATGTCACCGCTGGGCCGAGTCCCGCGCCGCGCTTCCAGATGCCCGCAAAGAGCGGCAGAATCGTGCAGGAGCAGACCGCCAGCACAAAGCCGCCAATAGCCGACGCCGGATAGCTGATCCAGCGCGGCGTTTTCGGCCCCAGGTAGCGGGTGATGACTTCGCGCGGCATGAGGCCGCTGAGATACCCGGCGATAAAAAAGGCGGGGACCAGGCACAGCAGCACATGCGCCGCCAGATAATCGAGCAGCCCCAGCCAGCCAGAGCGGAGCATGTCGGAGAGCAGTTCCATGGAGTGACCTCAACTATATTCAGAAATATGAATGTAAAACGGCAGAAGAAAAGGGGCATCTGCCCCTGTCAAACGGGCCTAGTTCAGCGCGTCGGCCAGCCAGCTCACAATCTCGTCGGTGTTGGGCACGCGCCCCTCGCACACGACTTTATCATTGACCACAAGGCCCGGCGTGCGCAGCACATAATCGCTGATCTGCACCGGATCGGTGATTTTGACGACTTCGAAGCCGCCTACCGGATTCAAAAAACCGAGGGCTTCGCGGGCATTGGCTTCCACTTTTTTGCAGTTTGGACAGCCGGAACCGAGGACTTTAATCGTAAGCATGGAATTCTCCTTCGGTGAGAGGCACAGATGATGGTTCACAGGCCGGACACGGGCACCCCGCAATCGCCTTGACGCGCGGGGCTGGACCCAATGCTACCGCCAGCAGATCGGCCAGCCGGGGATCGCTCAGCCGGTAGTAGACCTTCAACCCATCCTTGCGGGACTCAACTAATCCCGCCTCGCGCAGCGCCATCAACTGCTGCGAGATGTAAGCCTGCCGTTTGCCGAGCGCGGCTTCAATATGGCAGACGCACACCTCGCCGCCGCGCAGCAGATCGAGAATATGCAGACGGGTGGGGTGGGCGAGCGCTTTGAACTGCTGGCTGAGATCGTCGTAGATCATGTATGCCTCTATATTCAGAAAGTTGAATATAGTATGCCGTGTGAAACTCGTCGTCCCTAGTGTAATCTGTCATGTTTTCAGGGTAGCGAGTCGCAAATTAGCGTAGCAGACGCTATGCTTGAATGCTATACCACTTTTTGTTAATGGATTAATCGCATGAGCCAGCATTCCATATCTGTGGTGATTCCGTGCTACCACAGCGCCGAATCTTTGCCACTCTTGATTCCACGCCTTCAGCCGGTCTTAGCCGAACACGCTGCGCTGAGTGAGATCATCCTGGTCAACGACGGGAGCCAGGACGGAACATGGGAAACCATTATGCAATTGGCGCAGACCTACCCCAACGTGCGCGGGATCAATTTGATGCGCAACTTCGGACAGCATAACGCGCTGCTGTGCGGCATCCGGGCGGCGAATTATGAACTTGTTGTGACGCTCGATGATGATTTGCAGCACCCGCCGGAAGAAATCCCGCTCCTGCTCGCCAAACTGGACGAAGGTTATGATGTCGTGTACGGGTCGCCCGCAAGCAAGCAGCATAACATCTGGCGGCGGGTTGCGTCATGGCTGCTGCGGCAGGCGCTGCGGCGCGCGATGGGCGTGGATACGGCGCGGAATGTGAGCGCGTTTCGCGTGTTTCGCACCCAGCTTCGGGACGCGTTCAATCACTTTGAAAGCCCCTATGTTTCCATCGATGTGCTGCTGACATGGGGCACCACGCGCTTCACCTACCTGTTCGTGCGCCACGATCCCCGGCAGATCGGGCGCTCGAATTACACCTTTCGTAAGCTGGTGATGCATGCGATGGATATGGCAACCGGGTTTAGCACGCTGCCGCTGCAATTCGCCAGTTGGCTGGGCTTCGCGCTGACGTTGTTTGGCATTGCCGTGTTCCTCTATGTGATCGGGCGCTATCTCATGCTCGGTTACAGCGTGCCCGGCTTCCCATTTTTAGCCTCGACCATTGCGATCTTTTCCGGCGCGCAGTTGTTCGCGCTGGGGATTATTGGAGAATACCTGTCGCGGATGTATTTCCGCACGATGGATCGCCCCAACTATGTGATCCGCCAGCAGATCGGAGACAAGCCGCATGATTGAGATCATAGTATTAGACGATCTGGAGCAGGCGCGCCCGTTGTTAGACCGCCACCCACATAAACCCTACCGCTGGTTGGCGCGTGACATGGAGTTGACCGCGTACTGGTTCGACAGCCTTGCCGGGTCCAGGTCGGTCTTTGCCGCTGTGCAGGGTGGGGAGATCGTCGGGCTGGCGGTGGTGGACGATCTTCCCTGGGATTCGCGCCTGTTCCAGAAGCGCATGGGCACGATCAAAACCCTGATCGGGTCTGCAATGGTGCTGGACGATCTGCTGGAATGTGTGGAGCAGTGGGCGCGCGCGGCGGGCCTCGAATTTTTGATGTGTAAAACCTATACTAACGACATGCCGCTGATCCATGCGCTGGAACGGCAGGGCTTTCGGCTGGTGGATACGCTGCTCGATTTTGTCTACGACTCGCGCCGCCCGCCGCTGAGCCAGGTCGAAAAGCCGCTGACTCCGCCGGGTGTGACAATCCGGCTGGCGGAACCATCCGATCAGGCTGCGCTGATCGAGATGGCGGGGCGCTCATTCGCGGGGCATTTTGGCCGCTACCATTCCGATCCGCGTATTCCGCGCGAACAGGCGACCCAGGTGTATGAAGAATGGCTGCGCTCGTCGTGTGCGGGGTATGCCGATTGGATCGTAGTGGCCGAAATCGAGGGGCAGCGCGCAGGCTTTTCGACCTGGAAAAAGCCATCGACGGCGGAACAAGCCTTAGCGCTGAAGGTGGGGCATTACAGCATCGTGGGCGTAGACCCGGCTTTCGCGGGGCGCGGACTCTTGGGCCTGCTGACCTATCGCGGGATGGAACTGTTAGACGGGCTGGCGGACGTGATCGAGGGGCCGACACACATCAACAATTATCCGATGCAGCGCGGTTACACCCGCTTAGGCTGGCGCATTGCGGACGCGCGGCACGCCTTTCATAAATGGTTGGACTGAGCATGAACTATAAAATCCCCTTTAACCGTCCCTCGTTCGCGGGGAACGAACAAACTTATATCGCGCAGGCCATCGCCAACGGGCATATTTCTGGCGACGGGCCGTTTACCAGACAATGCCACCATTTTTTGGAGGAATCTCTCGGCGTACCGAAGGCGCTGCTCACCACAAGCTGCACCCACGCGCTGGAAATGGCCGCACTGCTGCTCGATATTCAGCCCGGTGATGAGGTGATCGTCCCGTCGTTTACCTTTGTTTCGACGGTGAACGCCTTTGTGCTGCGCGGAGCCAAACCGATTTTTGCAGATATTCGCCCCGACACGCTGAATATGGACGAATCACGGCTGGAAGCGTTGATCACCCCGCGCACCAAAGCGGTCCTCCCCGTGCATTACGCGGGCGTGGGCTGCGAGATGGACGTGATCATGGAGATCGCGCGGCGGCACGGGATCGCGGTGGTGGAAGATAACGCACATGGTCTGTTCGGGAAATACAAAGGCAAGCTGTTAGGTACGTTCGGGCAGATGGCGACGCAGAGCTTTCACGAAACTAAAAATTTCCAGTGCGGCGAAGGCGGCGCGCTGCTGATCAACGACGCGCAGTATGTGGAGCAGGCCGAAATTATCCGCGAGAAAGGCACCAATCGCAGCCGCTTTTTTCGGAGGCAGGTGGATAAATACACCTGGGTGAATGTCGGTTCCAGCTATCTGCCGTCCGATCTGCTGGCGGCGTTTCTGCTGGCACAGTTCGAAGCCCACGCGATGATCCAATCCGCCCGGCAGCACATCTGGCATACGTACCGCGAAGCATTGGACGATTGGGCGTGTGAATTCAACGTGCAGCTTCCGACGGTTCCGGCGCACTGCGAGCAGTCGTATCACATGTTTTATATGCTGCTGCCCTCGCTGAAAATTCGCTCCGCCCTAATCGATCACATGAAAGCGCGCGGCATCGTGCCCGTGTTCCACTATCTGCCGCTGCACCTGTCGCCAATGGGCGAACGGTTCGGCGGGATGGTGGGCGATTGTCCGGTGACGGAAGATGTCAGTGATCGCCTTTTACGGCTGCCGTTTTATAACACGATGACCGACAGCGAACAGGCCGAAGTGATCGCGGCGATTCACGACTT
>CAYYNB010000090.1:0-13402 GCA_964472565.1 uncultured Anaerolineaceae bacterium | reverse complement strand
CCGGATCGCATCCGGCAGATCGAGCAGATCGCGGATTTCCACATCGGCGGCGTCGGGCGCATCGGGGGGCGGAGTCTTCGCGGCGGCGTTATACCACACCGTGCGCAGACCGGCCCGTTTCGCGCCGAGAATATCCGTCGCGTAAGTGTCGCCCACCATGACCACCTCAGCGGGATCGCCGCCGCACAGGTTGGCGATGTACTGGTAATACGCCGGATCGGGTTTGCTCAACCCGATCGCTTTGGCGGTCAATATCGTTTCAAAATAGGGGTGCAGGTCCACGCGGCGCAGTGCCTCCCAGACCTGATCCACCGTCGAGATCAGCGCATTCGACGCGATGATCAGCCGGTAGTCGGGTTGGAGTTGTTGCAGCGCCTCGATGATGCCCGGCATGGTGGAGAGTTCGGGCCACTCCACCATCGGGGTTGTGCTGTTCGGATCGTCGGGCATCAGGGTATTGCCCCAGTCGAAGGCGATCAACCGGATCATATTACCCTCGCATACCGGGCGGCGGCTTGAGCAGCGTAGCTTCGGGTTCACCGTTAGGCGCATCCGGGTTCTGGGAGCGCATGAAGTTCTCCATCTGCTTCGATCCCTGCTCAAAGGGCAGCACGCGTTTGGCTTCGGCGGGCGGCGTCAGTGGCAGGGCGATAAAGAAAGTGCTGCCCGGCATCCGCTGCGGATCCTGGCCTTCACTTTCGACCCAAATCCGCCCGCCGTGCCCTTCGACTACACCCTTCGCAATCGTCAGGCCCAGACCCGGCCCTGCGCCCATAAACTTGGTGGTTCCGGTGGAATGCAGGCTGGGGTCTTGCACGCGGAAAAACTTCTCAAAAATCAACTGCTGGTGCGCGCGGTCAATGCCGATCCCGCTGTCGCGCACTTCCACAATAATCTCGTTGTCCTTCATATACCCGCTGATGTCGATCCGGCCCCCGTCGGGCGTGTATTTGATCGCATTGAGCACGACATTACGGAAGGCCTGTACCAGCCGCTGCATATCGGCCTGGATGGGCGGCAGGTTGCGCAGCCCGCGCGCCGACAGCATCAGTTTGCGGTTTTTGACCGACTCGGTGAGCGGTTCAATCGCCATGCGCATCACATTTTCGATGCTCGTCTGGGCGAAGCGCAGGTCCATCGCGTTGACGTTCAACTGGCTTACATCGAGCATCGCGCCGATCAGGTTTTCGAGGCGATCCGCGGCTTTGCGCAGGTTGCCCGTCATGCTCTCGATCTGATCCTGTTCGAGCAGCCCCTGTTCATTCATCGCTTCCATAATGTCGGTATAGCCGCGAATCTGGGCCAGTGGGGTACGGAGTTCGTGGCTGGCAATGGTGATAAAGTCGGTTTTGACGCCGTCCAGTTGGGCAAGCTGATCGCTGGTATTGGACAGGCGGCGGTTGAGTTCGGCCTGTTCCATCTCGCGGCGGCGCAGGTCGGCCACCAGGCGCGCATTACGCAGCGCGACTCCCGTCTGGTTCGCTACCGTCATCAACAGTTCGAGATCGCTGTTGGTGAAGGGATCGTCGGACGTTTTCGAGCCGCAGCACACAATACCGATCAGCTCGTTTTGCACCACGACGGGCGCATACGCGCTCATCCGCATCTGCTCGAAAAACTGGCGCTGTTCCGATTTGATCGACGCGTACGTGCGGCCAAAGTCCAGATCATATTGCAGCAGCGGGGCGCGCGCTTTAAGCAGCCGTTCAAAAATCGGGCCGTCGGGGAAAATCACCCCATGATCCGGCACCTCGCCCAGGCCGCGCCGTACCGGTTCCAGTTGCAGCGTGCTATCGTCGCCGGGACTCACCAAAATCAGCCCGGCGCGCCGCGCCCGCAGCACCTGATGCAGGGTGCGCTGTGTGACATCGGCCAGCGCGTCCAGTTCGACCACGCCGCTGATGTCTTCGCTAAACTGGCGCAGCACCTGCGAAACGCCTTCCGTCGGGCCGCCGAACAGCCGGTTGACAATATTCTGCGCGACGGTGCGCAGCGGGATATAAATCAGCGCGACAGCCAGCGCGAACAAGCCCAGCATCAGATAGAGCGTATCGCCGTCGGTATCCATTTCGCGCCCGGTCAGCAGCACCCAGAAAATGATCAGCGCCGTGAACAGGGTCAAAATGCCGGTTGCCAGCGTCTGGCGCAGCGTGCGGCGGATGTCGAACACGCGGTAGGCGATCATGCTGTAGACCGCGCCCAACAGCCCGAAAAATTCCGCTACCCAGCCGATCTCACGCATCCCGGTTGATCCGCTGGTCCCTAACACGCCGCCCAACAGCACCAGCGGCACGATGATCGCGTAAAAGAGCGCCTGGTTTGCCACTTCGGGCAGGTGCGCTTTGAAGAAGGCATAAAACGCCGCGATCAGCAGCAGTGCGCCGATCACCGCCCAGCCTGCAATCGCTACAATTCCCGGCCAGACAACCGGATCATAAATCGTGCCGAGCCAGCCATCCTGCCCGATGCTCAGGTCTTTGGTGGTGATTGTGGCCGCCGCCTGTGCCCCCCACCAGATCAGCGCGGCAGCCGTCCACAGCGGCGCAGAGCGATATTGCAGATAACGCAGGGTGTGGTAGGTAAAAGCCACAAATACCAGACCGGTGAGAATCACACCGAGCGCGGGCTGGGTGAGTTCGCCAATAAAAAAGTTTTTGGTATCCGCCTGAGTGTGGGCATCATCGGGCAGCAGGTAAACAGCGGCATTCAGCAGCGCCAGCAGCAGCGTCAGCATCAGCCAGCGCCGTTTCCCCATGCCGATTTGTTCACGCTGGCGGCGGGCAAACAGCAGCAGGGTAACTGCATAGGCAGCCATTAATCCGGCAGGAAGTAGAGTGGATGAATTGGACACGAGGCATCCTCACCATAACGTGGATCAAATCTTATCTGCTGTCCATTGTACAGGCTATAGAACCGCATGGCTAATTTAACGATTCTTTGGCGTTTTTTTCAGATCACGCCGCTCAAAATGATCAGCACAATGACCAGATAGATCGTGAACGGCACCAGCCATTTCAGCGGGCGCAGCGCATCCCGCCGTGCGGAAGTCGGCGGCGGCTCGATGCGCGGCAGCGTATTCACGATCCAGGCGGGCGGCAGCACCATCGAACTGTAGACCAGGATAAATTCCCAGTAGGCGAACAGCACCAGAAACAGCCAGAAGACGGGCGAAAACAAGGTGAGATCGCCGCCGAGCAGTCCCATAATCCCCCCGCCCACGATTCCATCCGCACCAACTTCGTACAGCCCGCCGAGCAGCAGTATTGTCGGTGCGGAGAAGCGGCGGCGGTGGTGCATCCGCACAAAAATAATCACCATACCAATATACCAGGGCATCGTCAGGATCAGATCGAGCAGCAGGTTGGGGTGGGCGGCGACGCCTTCGGCTCCCATAAATTTTTCGATCAGCAGAAATACCGTTTCGATCAGCGCCGCGTTGAATATGCCGAATGCCATCGCATACCGCAGCGGGCGGATTCGGCTGAGACGTGGCAGCCAGCGCGAACGGGTTTGATACAGCAACCACGTATACAGGCCGCTGAAGGCGATAGAAATAGAAAGCGTCCAGTTTTCGCGGGTGGGTTCACTGATCACCGTGAAGGGAATTAAGAACATGGCCCATCCCACGCCGAAACGCACCAAACGGCGCGGCCAGGGGGATGGGGCGGGCAAGGCGATTGAGACTTCCATGGTGGGCCTCTGTGTTTATGGTTGAATACGCACAGCGGCCCGATCAGGTTTTACGACAGGGCGGATAGATTCTTGGTTTTCGGATAGAGCAGATCGCGCGGGCCGTAGAGATACAGCGCGCGGTATTTGATCGCCTCGCCGGAATGTCCTGTCAGGCTGTGGGTGTAGTCATCGTAACTGGATACCGCTGCATCGTCGGTATAATCCACCAGGATCACGCCGGGCTGTCCCTCGAAATACGCCCGCAGATCGCGCAGTTTGTTCTGTCCGGCTTTGCGCACGACATGCACCACGCTGGTCAGATAGCGATGTTCTCGGCCATCCCCATCGATCAGATCGGGGCCAAACGTCTGATCAGGCAGCAGCCGCCCCGCCGTCAGCCCGATCACCAATCCAAGATTGGTCAGAATGCCACTGTGCGCGATGGATTGATCGACAATGAGCACGCTTATATCATCCATAGGGTTATTCCTCTGCACTGAACGCTGAAACACTACTGATCAGCTTAATCCGGTGCGCGGAAATTTCTTGAACGATAATGACCTGTCACGTACTGCCGGGGCGATGTGCCGACGATGCGCTTAAAATGCCGCGTGAAATGGCTCTGATCCGCAAATCCCAATTCCAGCGCCACGTCAGCCAGCGGCGCGCCGTCCATTAGCCGCTGTTTGGCCTTGTCGATCCGCACTTGCAGCAGATACGCATAGGGCGGCATGCCCACCGCCCGCGAAAACGCCCGGATCAGGTAATCACGGTGCAGATTGACCAGCGCCGCCAGCTCGTCAATATTCACCACCCGCTGGTAATTGGCGTGCAGATAATCTTTGATCGTGCGGATCGCGGCGGTTTCGTTCGCCGCCGGGCTAACCTCCAGCGGATTCTTCCAGCCGAATCGCCGGGTAAAGCCGCCCAGATAGCGGATCAAAAGTTCCTGTTCGGCGAGGCACTCCGCGCCGTTCAGAATTGCCGCATGCAGCATTTGAAGCTGCTGTGCCCAGTGCTGATTCTCGATGTGGATGTCCAAAAAATGCGGCTGGCCGGAATTTTCGGGCAGAAGCGTCTGGATTGTCTCCGGTTCGATATAAAACAGCGAATAACTGAGCGTACCATGATTGGTTTCATAGCCGCTGTGGACCTCGCCGGGATTCAGCACCATGATGCTGCCCGGTGCGAGATAGCGTGTGCTGCCCCGGTAAAAGGTTCCCGCGTTTCCCGCTTCGATCACGCCGATTACATAAGTATCGTGGCTGTGGCGGCTGAACTGCGTATTCAGATGGTGGGCGCGCAGACACTCGATGCCCGGCGTCTGTTTGATCGAAATTTGCTCCATAATGGCGACTCGTGGATGACGTTCGATCCAAGTGTACCCAAAATCTTCCGGTTGCGGCCCGTCGATTTGACCAGTCGCCCAGCGTTTTATGGCGCGTTGGGGAGTCCTTCGTATAATGAACGCAGACTTCCTTATTCCATATGGAGGACCACCCATGCGAACACGCGCGCTGCTTACCCTGCTGCTGGTGCTGGTTTTGGCGCTGGCGGCCTGTGGCGATGACGATAAAAAAGACGAAGATCAGAAACCGAGTTCAACTGCCGCGCCCGCTGCGACGCCGCTGCCCGAAGCCGAAGGCACGGAGCCTGTCGAGACGGGCGGGGATTACAGCGTTTTCACGCCGGGAATTATGGACCCGGTGGGCGGCGTTAGCCTGCAACGGTACAGCCAGGGCGAAACTGACGACACTATTTATTTTTTTGCGGAAGTCCGCAACGACAGCCCTGATCCGCTGCGGTTGATGGAACTGACGATTTATATGCTGGATGCGCAGGGCTACCGCTTCAACGGCTCGACCACCAGCACCCTGATGGCCGAAGATATTCCGGCGGGGCAGGTGGTGTATCTCGGCACGACCTTCCAGAAAACGCCCGATTATGCCGATATGCAGGTGTGGGTTACGGGATCGCCTGTCGCTGAAGCATCCGCCTACAAGGGCTACTATAACTTACCCGCGACGATTGACTATCAGGGGCCGGGCAGCGACGGCATCCCGTACACGGTGCGCGGCACGGTGCAAAATAATACGGATCGCGAACTGCTGCTAATTGTGATCAACCTGGGGCTGATCGGCCCGGATGATAACCTTGTGGGTGTGGCGAATACGCAGACGATGACCGGAACCATCGCGCCAGGAGCCAGCGCTCCCTTTGAGGTCATGTTCCCCTTCCTGGCGGCTGAATCGACTCAGATCACCGATGTCAAAGTCGTGGCGGCGGGCTACAGCACCCCCTGATCCAACATAAAACCACCGCGCTGATGCTCGCTGGTATCGGCGCGGTGGTTGGGATGATGACGCAGGGCTTCCGGCTATCCCTGATCGGATTGGGGACCGGAGTCGTCCTGAACCGTATCCAGGGAGACTTCGCGCCCATAGGCGGAATAATCCAGGCGCGTTTCGGCGACCATTTCCGCCCGGACAGCGGGGATACGATCCCTGTCCGTTCCCGTGCGGCGCAGCTTTCCTTCGGCAAGTTCATGCCATTCTTCAGGATCATATAAACGGACCGCAGGTAATTCCTGCGTATGACGGCAGTCTATCGCGCGTAGCTCCCCATCCGGTATGGGAATATCGTTGGCTTCAGTCGGGATGTGGTCCGGGCCAGTTTGTTCACCTGGACCTGGGAAATCAGGTTGCTTCACAACAGTCTCCTTACCCCCTTGGTTGTTACCTACACATCATTTTGACCTGTTTCGGATCAAATTTCAACCTTTAGAGCAGGGTAAAAGTAAAAATTTATACATTTTTCATAAATCCCCGTTTTTCTTTTTACGTCCTTCTTGTAAATCGCAGGGAATCCCCGTGCGTTTGGCGAGTTCTGTGCCCCATTCATCCGCGCGGCGCAGCAGGAAGCCCGTCACAACATGTTTACCGTCGGCCTCATACTCGATCCGCAGCAAATCCTGCGCAAAGGGGTTGACATTGCGCCGTGTGCCTTCGGCATACACATCCAGCTTGCGAATCTGCGCCAGATGGATGATAGCTTTTCCCCCGTAGACCAGCCGGTCCGGTGCCAGATACAGGTCTAGTTTATTATCGTTCACCGGGTGCCACTGTCCCAACATATCCTGATTGATCTGCTGCGCACGGGCCGGGCCAAAGTCTTCGCTCTGCCCTGTAAAATCCTGAAATTCGAGCTTGCACAGCGCCGCCAACCGCTTGCCAAAGTTGTGTGTCTTGTAGTCCAGTTTGGTGGGAATATTGGCCCACGGATTAGCCGCTGTCGATAAAAAGGTCAACACGCGCCATTCCTCGTCCTGTTCCGCGTGGACGACCAGCGCTTCGCGTAGATAAGTATATTTTCCTTCCTGCAAGTTGATCATTTTGGTGCCCACCCAGCGGATATTTTTCAGATTGATCCACTGGTTATCCCCGGTATTCCCCTCGAACACCAGCGTCTGATCGACAACCCCCACCGCGCCCCACGTCGCCGGATGGGTGGGATTGTGTTTGCCCGAACTGTAAAATTCCTGCGGCGCGTTGGACAGCAGGTAGATCAGGATGGGATCATGTTTGATCTTCAGGGGCACTTTCAGCCAGCCCGCCTTCACCTGGGCGGGAAACTGGATGCGTTTGTTGAATCCCTTTTGCCACCCTGACTTCATTTGGATGATCACGATCACCCAAAATACAAGAAAAATGCCAATCGGTATCCAGGTGCTCATTGTTTATAATTCCTGCTTCTTCTTGCGGCCTTCCTGCACATCACACGGAATGCCTGTCCGCTGCGACAATTCCGCGCCCCACTGTTCGCCCCGGTGGACCAAAAATCCGGTTACAAAATGTTTGCCGTCCGCATCATATTCGATCCGCAGCAAGTCTTGTGCAAAAGGATTGATATTACGGAAAACGCCTTTAGCATACACATCCAGCCCGCGTATCTGCGACAAGTGGATTGCCTCTTTCCATCCGTAGATCAGTCGATCCGGCGCAAGATACAACGACTCGCGTGAAGTGGATACATCCGAAATCAGGTCTGTAAACGACACATCCAGCGTGCTGTCATCCCCATCAGCGGCATGCCACTGGCCGAGCATATCCTGATTCATCTGCCGGGCATGGGCCGGGCCGAAGTCTTCGCGCCCACCAAAATATTGATGCAGTTCGGTCTGGCACCGTTGCGCCAGTTCGCGCGCGAAGACCCGTGCCCCGACGGTCAAGGCTGCGGGGATGCTGCCGATAGGATTATTCGACCCGGTTACAAAAACAAACACCTGCCACTGCCCGCCATCATCGCTATGGATCACCAGCGCTTCTTTGGCGTTGGCGTACTTACCCTCCTGCACACGGATCGTTTTGGTGCCGATCCACCGGATCGCATCCAGTGGAATACGGCGGCTTTCCCCATTCATGCCTTCCATCACCAGGACGCGATCCACCACGCCCAGCGCGCCGAGAATCCCCGGTGATGTGGAGGAACGCAGCCCGCTATAAACTCGCCGGGGACGTGTCGCCAGCAGCATCATCAGCACCGGTTGCAGCGGCACATCGCGCCCCGCTTTGATCCAGACCGCTCGCACGCGCCCCGGAAAGTTCATCCGGTTGTCGCGTGCCCGGTTCCAATAGATGACCGCGGGCACGACCACGATCAGCGCTACGACCACAATGGCGGTGAATGAAAAGATGGTGATAGCGGACGCCATGACGAATTCCCCACAATAGAGCCGTCTGTTTTTCTTATCTTATACTGGATTTTGAAGCTGACAGGTCTTGTCAGCCGTTTGGGAGCGGAATTTCAGCGCGGATTCTTTTTGCGTCCGGTGTGGATCGGAATTTCAGCGTGGCGGCTGATCGCGTCCGCCCAGTGTTGGGGATGTGCCAGATCGAATCCAACGGTTTGAAATTCGTCATCCGCCGTATATTCGATCCGCAGCCGCTTCGGATACACATCCACCCGCCGCATCTGGTCCAGCGCCATGATCGGCTGCCAGCCGAAAAACAGGGCCTCTGCACCCAGCCAGAGTATATCGGCACGATCCGGGTGCCAGTCGCCATAGACATCCTGCACCAGCCGTAACGCGCGGCTTGGCCCATAAGTGCAGATCGGATGCACGGGGAGATCGATCAGGCGGCTCAGTTCGTGCGCGAATGGTTCCGCCTCCCGCATGTAAAACTGGCTGATCCACCACGCGCCGTTCTCCGCATGATACACTAGCAGCGCGGCGGGCTGCATCTCGATCCGGCGGATGGCCTCAAACGGGATGTGGGTGTCATCACGTGGTTGGCGCTGTCCGGCAAACACCAGATGCTGATCCACCAATCCGATCACGCCGAACACGCGGCGGTGGTAGGGTGGGCGGTGTCCTGTACAGTCAGCCGCCAGCGGCCCCATCTGGATTCGATAACCCGCGCGTGTCCAATCGGTGCGCGTCCGGTTGATATACTGTTCCCGCCACCACATCGCCTGTCTCCTCCCTGCTGTGCATTGTACCTGATGGTTGGGGCGTGCAAAAATGTTTATAATGAAGCAGCTTGTTTTCGCTAAAAAGGGTCAGGGTATGAAACGTCATCTGTTTATGCTGCTCATTTTGATCGCCGCGCCCATGTTGGCTTGCGGTTTTCCTCTCCCCGCCGGAATGTCCTCCCTGCCTGCCGCCAAATCATGGTGTGCCGTGAATGAAGCGCTCGAAACCTGTCAACTGCGCCGCGATGCGTACCAGTTGATGAATAAGGTGGACTCCGCTTCCATTCCCGAATTTGAGGTGGTTCTGGATATGGTGAACGGCGATGAAGTCACTCACGCCACGCTGAAAGGGTCGATGGAATATGTCGTCGTGCCCGTCTCCGAAGAGGGCCTGGGCGCAAACGTGCATGTCACGATTACCGAAGGCGAGATGATCCAGGGCGCGGCGACTCAGTCACTTTCGGGGGCCGAGTTTATTATCATCGGCAGCCGGGGCTACACCTCGCGTGATAACGGCCAAACCTGGACATATGAAGAACTCACGCCCGATGTGCTGCTGGGCCTCAATCTGCTGCTCGGCCTTCCTGGTCTCAGCGCCAACCGCTTCTATTGGTTGAATGATCCGGCGGTGTTTACCGTGACCAGCGGTGATCCGGTGGACTATGACGGCCAATCCTTATCGACTCAAACCATTGGCCTCGATTTCACCGCGCTGCTGACTTCCCCCGAACTGCTGACCCTCCTTCTCACTCAGGGGATGGATCTGGTCACGATGGTGGGTGTCACCGAGGAGTCGCTCGGTTTTTCCGTTGATCAGATCGTCCCGGTGGCCTCGCAGCTCCAACCCTTTTTCAGCAATACCAACTTTACGACGACTATCGGCATCGGGGCTGATGGCTATATCCACTATCTGCAAGAGAATTATTCGCTGACGATGGACGACTCGGCCACCGGCTCGGCCAATCCCACCACCATCAATTTTACTTATCTTGTGACAGGCTATCTGACCGGCTTCAACGAACCGGTGACGATTGAGGAGCCAACCAGCGCAACCGAAAGCGAAGGTGAAATGTTTGGCGGCGGCTTAGGCAGCAGCATTTTTAGCCAGTAAGGGTGTCCGGCATGAGGCCATCCCAAGCAAATAATTCTCCCATCCTTCTGGTTTGACGGGTAAGGGGGGATGGGGTAAAGAAAATATTGGCGCGGCCTGAGATGTTGCCTACTCGTCTCAATTGTCCGTATACTCGTGCTAGTGCAGCAACATTTTGCACCGAGCATCCGTATAGATTCATGAATTTGTGCATTACCTCAAGGAGGATGGTCATATGAAGCGTTTAACCTGTTTGGCTGTAATCGTGGCATTGCTTATTGCGCTCAGCCCGGCCTGGTCAGCTCGCGCGCAGGAGGGGGATAACCTTCTGTGTAATGGATTGTCAGACGAAGATTGTGCCGTGCTTAACAGCGCATCCGCCGCCCTGGAGGGTATCACTTCATTCAGCGTTCCCTCCTGGATTATTTCGGTGGTTATTCCCGGCGAAGAGGGTCCGATGACCTTTGATGCCACCGGCAGCGCGGAATTTATGCCGAGCGAAGACCCGTCCGCGAACAAGGTTCACCTCGTCATCGATGAGGCGTCCATTTCCGCTCCCGATGTCGATGAGTCGGGCAGCATGGAAATTCTGCTCCTGGGTGACATGGTTTATGTCCTGTCTGACGGTCAGTGGTATGGTGGTGCAGCGACCGAAGAAGATGCCGAAGAATTAGGACAGTTAGGTTCCCTCGGCAGCCTCGACCCACTGGGCGAACTCGATTTGAGCGCCAGCGGCATCGATATGTCTACCATGATCACCACCTCACGCGGCGACGAAACTACGGTGGGTGACACGGCGGTTGTTCCCTACACCACGTCGATTAACATTGTGGCCGTGTTGATGGGGGCGTTGTCCTCATCTTTGGGGCAGGACCTCACCGATATGCTGGCCGGTATGGTTCCCATCGACAGCGGGATGCAGTTGGAAGGCGCGACACCCGAAATGATCATGGCCTTTGTTCCGCTGATGGCTCCCATGTTCCAGGGCACCAGCATCACCGTTGAACAGGGCATCGGTGTCGATGACACGATGATTCACAGCCTCAAGTTGGATGTCGTCTTCAACTTCGATATGTCTTCCCTGTCCGGTATGATGGGCGGGCAGGCCGCGCAGGAATCGCAGGAGATGGCGATGGAACCCATCAACCTGGAATTCCATTTTTATACCGAAATGGCCGACTATAACGCCACTTTCGAGATGACTCCTCCAGAGGACTATCTGCCGCTCGAAGAATTAGATGCGGATCTGAACCTGAATCTGGGCGACATGGAAGCGCTGGGCGAATAAGGCCGTTCCAGGTATTCTGTTCATCCGGTTTGCCCCCCTTTCTCCACGCGCGTGGGGAAAGGGGGGCTTTTTTTGCTTGATGATTTTTAAAATAGTGATAGTATTGTGGTAGAAATAATTTTAAAATAACGCATCTTATCCAGATTCTAACCATATTTATAGTGCAAATTTATTTGGGAGGGGTTTAATAGGAAGTGGTTAATTGAATTGGAGGTTGGAGAAGAGTCTATGTCATCATCCGAACAAAACGTTATGGACGTATTTGCCGAGTTTGTCCGGCTGAGGCAAGCTGGCTCCAGCCGCGATGAAGCCTGGGAGCAAATTGAAACGATGGTTAATACCCTCAGCCAGCGCGAACAGGCACGTCTGATTACACTGCTGCGCGCCTGGGAAGCCAAAGAGGGCCGCCATTACAAACCCTCGCGTGTCGCCGATCCCTATTCGACTCAGCATACCCCTCCCGAAGAATTAGCCGAAATCCGCAAAGAAGCGGCGGCTAAACCCAGCGTCATCCGCCGCATCAAACCGCGTGACGAAGTGGCCAATACGGTGCTCTGCCCGGCCTGTCACAAACCCAACCCCGCCAACGAAGCGTACTGCTATAGCTGCGGTTCGCTGCTCGCGTCGGTTGGCGGCACCCAGCAGATCGCTGATACCCAGCCCGTAGGCGATCCAGCGGCGGACACAGCCTACTTTGATGATCAGATGACTCTGTTTTTGCACATCTTCGGGACATCCCAACCGCTGCGCGTTCGCCCGCGCGAAGACGAGATGGTCATCGGGCGGCGCTCCCCCGATAGCGTCATGATCCCGGATATTGATCTGTCGCCTTACCATGCCGATACAATGGGCGTGTCGCGTCTGCATGCCGGACTGCGCCGGATGGGTAACACCATTGTGCTGACCGACATGGGCAGCCTCAACCAGACGCATATCAACGGCCAGCGGCTGCATGCCCATGAAGTCCGCGTGCTGCGTGATGGCGATGAAATCAAGTTTGGACAGTTAACCGTCCGGCTCTACTTCAGACATGAATAGGGCCATGCCCTTCCCATCGGGAAGGGGGTAGGTAAAGAAAATAGTGGCGTAGCCTAAGCTTTCCGCAAGGCGGTTGAAACCGCCTTTTTTTTCGCCCGTTTCACTCCAACGTTATATAGGAAACTTGTCCTAATTTCCTCCTTCTATTTCCCTGAGTTGTAATATAATGAATTGCAAAGTCCGTGTTTTCTGATATTTTAGGGGGAAATGAAAATGACCGAGTATATTTCTTTTGATCCGCGCGTTGAAGTATCCGGCTCCGTTCTGCATGCCTGGATTTCCGGCACCCAGGAAAAAATTATCCCCTACCTGGATGCCCATCGGGTGGGTGATGTCACGGATGATGGCTGGTATCTGCTTCAGCCAGCCCTGGATGCGCTCCGCGATTTTGGGCAGGATTACTCTTTATTCAATGCCGGTCTGTTGATCCCCGAACATGCGACATTCCCCGCCACGATTGAGCCAACCCTCTCCGGTATTTTCAGCGCGCTGGATACAGCCTACCATATCAATCACCGCTCCGGTGAGATCGGCCACTACTATTTCAAAAAAGTGAGTGAGCGGGCTATTGATATTCGGGCCGAAAACCCCTATCCGTGTGAATTTGACTTCGGGTTAGTGTACTGCCTTGCCAAGCGGTTTGCCCCGGAAGGCGTCCAGATCGAAGTCGAACACGACCCGCACGCCCCCTGCCGCCGCGCCGGGTCCAATTCGTGTTTGTATCACGTGCAGTGGTAAATAAAAATCCCCTCGGTTTTCGAGGGGATTGGTTTGTCCGTTATGAGGCGGGGGTGGGGTGCAGGGTCGCGGTTGCGGGGATCAATTCCAGGTTGTGGCCGACC
>CAYYNB010000089.1:0-23397 GCA_964472565.1 uncultured Anaerolineaceae bacterium | reverse complement strand
CCCCCCCCCGCTTGCCGAGTTTTGGGTTTTGAGTTGTCAAGGTGCGGCGCGTCTAGATACAGGATAGCACGGATGTTCGGTGACGGATAGTCTTTCGATGGTGAACTTGGATGACTAACTC
Source organism: uncultured Anaerolineaceae bacterium (assembly GCA_964472565.1). Taxonomy (GTDB): domain Bacteria; phylum Chloroflexota; class Anaerolineae; order Aggregatilineales; family Aggregatilineaceae; genus DATAMF01. The sequence goes on along the minus strand of CAYYNB010000089.1, from coordinate 23,276 downwards.
GGATGGTTAATAATGCGGGGATTACGGGAAAACGCATTAAGGTAAGCGTTTTGCGGTGAGTGGCCCCCTTGAGGATGGCCGGTTGTGGAGCGTAAGGGCAGGTTTGCAAACCTGCCCCTGCAACGGCTATCCATTTAATCTGTTCGGTTGGCGAGGGGGAAGATGGTCTAGTCGGGGTGGGTGAGCAGCCGCCGCCGCGCCATCTCGATCCAGGTGAGCTGCATATTCAGTTCCATAATGGTCAGTTCATGAATCAACTGCTGGTGGATGGATGACTGGCTGACCAGCGCCTCGTAGAAGACACGCTTGGTGCGGTCAAAGACGCGGGTTTGCTGCTCATACTGATCCAACCAGGCTAAAACTTCCTGGCGAGACAGGCGTTGTTCGGCAAACAGAAACCTGATCAGGACAATGTCGCGCTCATCCAACAGTTCGCTATCGCGCAGCGGGCTGCGCAGCCACTCGTCCAGCAGATTTTCGCCGAGGGCGGTCAGACGATAGATTTTGCGCGGGCGCGTTTCGTGAACTACTTCCAATTCACCGCCGATGACCCCCTGTGATTCCAGGCGCTTCAGGATCGGATAAATGGAACCAGGGCTGGCGCTCCAGCGATTGGTCCCGGCTTCGAGCATGGTGATAATGCTGTAGCCCGATTGGGGTTCGACACTGATCAATCCTAACACGACATATTCCAGAATCGTTAGTTCGCGTTCAGCCGCCATCTTTATCCGTCCCGATATATTACGTATCGTAATCTATCTTAGCGAATAACCAGTGCGAAAGCAACCCGTATATACAAGTTTTTTACACCTTCGCCGCTTGACACAAGAAAATAAAGCATGATAAGCTGATTACGAAACGTAATATTACACCGGGAAATAGGGGTGCGGCATGAGCCAGATCGAATTACGAGACGTGCAAAAATCCTACCGGATGGGGGATAACCTGATCACGGCATTGGCGGGCGTGACCCTGGACATTGAAGCCGGGGAACTGGTGGTTATTCTGGGACCGAGTGGGAGCGGCAAAACGACACTGCTGAATATCCTGGGTGGGCTGGAAGCGCCGGACAGCGGCACGGTAACGGTGGGGGGGATGACGGTCAGCAGTCTGCCGGAACGCCAACTGACCCACTACCGCCGCCAGCATGTCGGGTTTGTCTTCCAGTTCTTTAATCTGCTGCCGACGCTGACGGCGCTCGAAAATGTGGGACTGTCGGCAGAAATGAGCCGGAATGGGCATTATGAACCCGCCGATATTCTGGCGCGGGTCGGGTTGGGGGATCGCGTTGATCATTACCCCGGACAGCTTTCGGGCGGGCAGCAGCAGCGGGTGGCGATTGCCCGCGCATTGGCGAAAAAACCGGCGCTGGTGCTGGCTGATGAACCGACGGGCAGCCTGGATGTGCAAACCGGGATCGAAGTGCTGAAAGTGATGCGGATGCTCAACCGGGAGACACAACAGACGTTTGTGATCGTGACGCACAATTCGGCTATTGCCCAGATCGCGGACCGCGTGATCCGGCTGGGCAGCGGCGTCGTGCATAACGTGATCCATAACGAAGCGCCCTTTGAACCGGATGAAGTGGACTGGTAGAGGCCGCTATGCTCAAAAATTTGCAGCGCAAAATTATCGGTGATCTCAGGGCCAACCGGGGGCAGTTTCTGGCGGTGTGGCTGGTGGTGACGCTGGGCAGCACGTTCTACGGGGCGATGTATCCGGCGGGCGTGAATATGCTCAAGTCCTTCTACCGGACGTATGACCAGTTGAACTATCTCAATTTGCAGATTCAGTTCGACTCGGCTGCGCCGGATGTGGTGGACGAGGTGCAGGCTATAGCGGGCGTCGAAGAGGCCGAAGGGCGTTTGGTGGTGGAAAGCGGGCTGCAAATTGATCCCGACCAGCGTTATTTGCTGGGACTGCGGTTGATCTCCGTGCCCGATGACCGCGCGCCAATGGTCAACCAGTCGAATATTATGGATGGGCGAGGCATTCAAGCCGACGGCGAAATTCTGCTGCTCAAATCCTTCGCGGATTATCACGACATCCAACCGGGGTCTGTGCTGCCGGTGTGGATTAATGGGACCGAACACCGGCTTAAAGTGGTTGGGTTGGCGTTTAACCCGGAGTATGTGGTGGCGGGGCGCAGTTCGACTTCCCCGTTTCCCACCCTATCCTCGTTTGGCGTGGCGTGGATGCGCTATTCTGAACTCGCGGCTTATGCGGGGCGCGAGGGTGAGATTAACGAGGTGGTGGTGCATCTGACGGGCAAGGCTGCTGATGATCAGGATGATCTCGAAGCCTCGGTTCAGAAGCAGCTTGGGCCGCTATTCGGGGATGAAGCGGCTATCTTGCGGCGCATCCAGACGCCGAGCGGCGGTGTGGTGGATGCCAATGTCAACGGCAATTTCCCGATCATGATCACGTTTTCGAGCATGTTTCTGATCGGCTCGACGCTGATCACCAGCGTTTTGCTGGCGCGGCTGGTTGAAGGGGAACGCCAGCGGATCGGGACGATGCGGGCGATGGGCGTCACACGCCGCGAACTGGTGACACATTATCTCACCTTTGGGTTGATCATCGGCGTGTCCGGCGGGCTGGTGGGCAGTGTGTTGGGGTATCTGAACTCGTTCTGGGTGATGCACACCTACCTGCATTATATTGTGGGGGGAACGTTGCCCGGATTCGTGAATACGCCGCAGATTCCGTTTATTCTGCTGGGGTTGGCGATTTCGGTGGTGGGGTCCACTTTCGCGGGGATGTATCCGGCGTGGGTGCAGTCGGCCACGCCGCCCGGAATCGCGCTGCGCCCGGCGACGCCCAAAACGCCGAATGCGATCAGCCGTCTCCAGATGCGGAGACTGCCCGCGCCGCTGCGCTGGGCGGTGCGGAATCTGCTGCGGGTGCCGGGGCGGTCCTTCAGCACGGCGCTGGGGATTGTGGCGGGGGCGCTGATGATTTTTTCGTCGTTCGCGCTGTGGGATACGCTGGCGCGCGCCTTTAGTGACTATTATGATGCCTCCACTTTCGATTTGCGAGTGGACCTGAATACGGTCCAGATGAACGATACACTGGAAGGCCGGATTGAGCAGATACCGGGGGTGACGGCGGTGCAGGCGGTGCTGTTTGGCCCGGTGGCGGTGGTACGGCCTGCGGGCGGCGAACCTTTCCAGACGTTTGCCGTGTCGATGGACGAAACCGATCCGTTTTTGAAGCCGGTGCTGATGGATGGGACTGAATTTTTCGCTCGCCCGGATGGGGTGTGGATCGGGCATAATGCGCGGCGTGTGTTGGGCGTGGATGTGGGAGATACGCTCACACTGACGGCGTTTAACCAATCCCGCGAGGTCAAGGTGTTGGGCGTGGTGTCGTATGCGATGGGCAGCCCGATTTTTGTGCCGCGCAGCCTGTTAATGGAATGGGCGGGCGGGGTGTTCCCGACTAATTCCGTATTCGTGCGGGTGGCGGAGGGGCAGGATCAGGCGGTGCGGGACGCGCTGGTTGATCTGCCCGGTATGGTCGCGGTGGAACTGACGGATGATTTTCAGGGTGATACGGATCGCTACCTGACTTATTTTCGCGCGGGCACCGTGATTTTTGGCACCTTCGGCTATATCCTGACGCTGGCGGTATTGTTCAATACGGTGAACGGCAGTCTGCGCGAACGGCGCGACGAACTCGCGGTGATGCGGGCGCTTGGCTCGACCCGCCGCGAGATCGCCTTAACGGTGACGCTCGAACTGCTGCTGATGGTTGTGCTGGGGCTGCTGATCGGGATTCCGATTGGGCGCGAGATTGGCTTCTGGCTGAACAGCACGTATGAAACGGAGTTTTTCGGCTCGTATCCATCACTCAGCCCGATCTGGTATGGCGTTGGAGTGGTGAGTATGCTGGTGATCGTGCTGGTAGCCGAGATTCCCGGTTTGCGGGCGGTGCAGAAGGTCGATCTGGGGCAGGTCAGTAAGTCGCAGTCGTTCTAGGCTGGGGTGGCCCTGGCTCTGAACATCACCAAAAACGCCGCCGGAGAATGGACTTCGGCGGCGCGTGTGATTCCAGGCAGAATGGCTATTTCATCAGCAGGACGGGGCGAATCCGTTCGATGGCCCAATCCACTTGCTGCTGAGTGATGGTCAGCGGGGGGGCAAAGCGGATGGTGTTCACATGCGTTTCTTTGGCAAGAAGGCCCTGGGCCTGCAATGCTTCGCAGAAACGGCGCGCACCGCCCGCTTCGGGATTGAGTTCCACGCCGATGAGCAGGCCGCGCCCACGTACTTCTTTGACGTGGGGGCTATTGATCTCGGCGAGGTGTTCCATGAAATAATCGCCCATCCGCGCCGCGTTTTCGACCATGTTTTCTTCAATCAGCACGCTGAGCGCCGCCCGACCAATGGCCGCCGCCAACGGGTTGCCGCCAAAGGTGCTGCCATGTGATCCCGGCGAAAAAACGCCCAAAATCTCACGGCTGGACAGCACGGCTGAGATCGGATAAAAGCCGCCGGAGAGCGCTTTGCCGATTGTGACCATATCCGGGCGGACGTCTTCGTGATCGCAGGCAAACAATTGGCCCGTTCGCCCTAACCCGGTCTGGATTTCGTCGGCGATCAGCAGGACATTATGTTTGGTGCAGAGTTCGCGCACGCGCCGCAGATAACCATCCGGTGGGACGATGACGCCGCCTTCGCCCTGGATCGGCTCCACAATAAAGGCGGCGGTGTTGGGTGTAATGGCGGCTTCGAGCGCATCCGCATCGCCGTAGGGGACGGTTTTAAAGCCGGGGGTGTAGGGGCCGAAACCTTCGCGGTAGAGCGGTTCGGTGCTGAAGGTGATGATCGAAATGGTGCGGCCTGCGAAGTTGCCCTCACAGGCAATAATTTCGGCCTGCCCCGCGGGGATGTGCTTAAAATCGTAGCCCCATTTGCGGGCGGCTTTGAGCGCGGTTTCAACCGCTTCGGCCCCGGTGTTCATGGGCAGAACCATCTGGTAGCCGGTCAGTTCGCAAAGCTGCTCATAGAATGGCCCCAACTGATCGTTGCGGAAGGCGCGGCTGGTCAGGGGGAGCCGTGCGGCCTGTTCAATGAGGGCCTGACGAATACGCGGGTGGCTGTGGCCCTGGTTGACGGCGCTGTAGGCGCTCAGGCAATCCATATACTGGTTGCCTTCGACATCCCACACCCAGACGCCCTCGCCCCGAGTGAGGACGACATCGAGAGGGTGGTAGTTATGCGCGCCATACTGATCTTCTAAGGCAATAAGTTCTTGAGATGAGAGATGCACGGTGGTGGTCATAGGGTTCCTTAAAAAAGGTTTGCTGTTCGTTCGACTCTCGGGAACAAGCCGTACCGATAAGGTGATTATAGCGCTAGTCGGCTTAACCGCGCGAACCATAGAGGACCGAACCCTATGCTGAAGGGCTGGCGCAACCGATGGTCATTTGCTCGGATACTCCACTACCTACATAATAAGGTTCTGCAAAGATTTTTCACTCAAGGGCGTGTTATGGATAATCCCTACAATCCGCTCCAATCTAATCCTGACTATTTTTATGGCTGCGAGGAGGCTTTTGCTTTCTTCCGGCAGAATCTGGTGGGCGCGGCGCACAAACATGCTTTGGTGCTGGTGGGGCGGCGCGGCCTGGGCAAAACCGCCGTGCTGCACCAACTGCCCTACCAACTCGACGAACGGTACAGCCTGTGTATTGTCAGTCTGGGACTCATCGGTCTGGGAGACGAGCACAGTTTTTTTGCCGCGCTGGTGGACGATATTCGGGCGGCACTTGAACTGGCAGAGGCGAGTACCTACCGGCTTCCAGAGTGGCCGGAAGCGGCGGAACCGGACGGACTACGGGATTGGTTCCGCGATGAATACCTGGAGATCGCGCTCACGGCTCTGCGTACCCGGCATTTGCTGCTGGCGCTGGATGATGCGCATTTGCTGCTGGAGGCGATTGATCGCGGCACACTTCCCGCTGATCTGCTGGATTATTTGCTGGGGGTGCTGTTGAAATATCCCCGGCTGGATATGGTGTTCACGCTGGATGAAGCCTTTGAGGATCGGATTCTGGCGCTGGAACTGTTCCGCGATCCGACGCTGCATTTCCGGCTGGCAGAATTGAGCCTGGAGGATGCCGAGCGGCTGGTGCGCGAGCCGGTTCAGGATATGTACCACTATGAAGATGGCGTAGTCAAGCAGATTTTAGCGCTGGCCGGGGGACACCCCTTCCTGCTGCATTCGATCTGCCGTCTGCTGTTCCGGCGCTCGGAAGAACGCCACCATGCCGGACCGGTGATCGAAAATGATCTGGCGGCGGTGGATGACGCCGTGTTGGAGCAGGGCAGCGAAGTCCTGAATCCGCTGTGGCAAGCGGCCAGTCAGAACGAACGGCTGGTTCTGATGGGGCTGGTCCGGCTGAACGAGTCGGGCGAGGGGGTGTCGTTCGGCGCATTGTACGACTGGATCAACGCGTCGGGGTATGAGATGAACAAAACCAAAGTGGCCGCCGCGCTGCGCAGCCTGGATTACAAAGGGCTGATCCAAGCGGACCCCGATGGCACTTATGCGCTGCGGGCGCAGTTTATCCCGCGCTGGCTCAACGCCAATCATGCGTTGGATGTCAAAAAGAAGACGGCAGCGAAGATCAATATGGCGACTCTCGCGCCGCTGGTGGGATTAGCGGCGGCACTGCTGCTGGTGGGCGGGCTGGTGGCGGCTTCGCTGGCCGGGGCCTTGGATGGAGACGACGAGATGCCCACGAAGGGATCGCCGACGGCGACGTTATCTTTAAATTATCAGGCCAGCCAGCAGGCTATTTTTGAGACACAGACAGAACAGGCACGCCCAACCCGGACACTAACTCTAACCCAGATGCCAGCTTCCACGCGGACACCCACAGCCACCCAGACAGCAACACAGACAGCAAGCTGGACAGTGACGCCTAACCGCACGGCGACGGCAAACGCTGAAGCAACAGCGGCACCGACTGAAACGGCGGTCCCGACCCGAACACCGCGCCCGCTGCCGACGAATACACCGCGTGCGACGGCCACGCTCGATCCGGGTGATTAGCGCCAACAAAAAACGCGGATCGTGCTCGATCCGCGTTTTTTCTTTACCCCATCCCCCCTTACCCCTTCCCTCAGGGAAGGGGAGTCGGCCTTACATCAATGTGGCATTCCAGCGAATTTCGCGGGGGGTGCTGTCTTCATAATCGGCGGCATAGGCGCGCTCGATGATCAATTCATAGAGGAGATACTTGTTGGCGGGTGTGTAACAGGCGGCTTTGACGGCTTCTTCGCGGGTATGCAGGTCATCAACGGGAACGGCATACCCGCTGATCTGAAATTCGCCGCCAATGCCCGCCGGGTTATCGACCAGCGAATGCATGACATAACGGCCATCCCAACAGGAATTCTGATCCATGAAGAGGTATAAGCGACCCTGCGCGATAACCGGCATGACTGTCTGAACACATGGCGAACCATCAGGTTGAGTAGTTGCCAGGTACGCCACGCGAGAACGATTTAAACGCTTGGCACCCCACAACGCTAAAGCAGGGGCCGCAGCCTCGAATTCACCCCAGTTTGCCATGATATTTTGCCTCTCAATGACTATCTATTTTAAACATCATAGCATGACAATGGTTGTGAAGCCTTGTACTTTCTGACCAAATCCTCTGATCATTGGAGCGCCAAACTCAGCCCGCCGGGTTGAATATTGTCGAGCGCAATCAAACCTGACTCGTCGGCGGTGAGCGTCAGAACCGTGCTCCCGGTGGGCGTGATGGCATAGGTGGCGTGGGGAACCAGCCCGGTCAGCAGGACGCTTGTTACTGCGGGCGCGACCTGGAAATTGGCCTGCGTAATGCCGTTACTGTCGCCGGGGAGCAGGTCGAACATGGTCTGGATGGAGCCGGAGGCAATGCCGCGCATGGTGTCACCCACCACCAGGATATTTTCGGCGGGGGGGGCTGCGCTGGCATCCTGCGCGATGAAAACGGTAGCGAACCACGTGTCCAGATTGGGCTGGCCGGGCGCGATTTCCAGGCGGTAATAACCATAGGGATCGCGCTCGAAGTTGTTACTGGCGGGTTCACCCCAACTCATATCGACGGTTTGGCCCGCGACTTCATAACCTTGAATCTGCATGGCGCGGCTGTTGGGTAGCATATTCTGCATATAAAGCGCACTGTCACCTACCAGCGAACCGTAGAACAAGCCGTTCGGCGTGGGTTCGCCCTGGAAATGGAAGACCGTCATGGGGGTATAGGAGGGGTAGGTGGTCACTACCCGGTCATACACGATGACGGTGCCGGGACGCCAGTAGACCAGTTCGCGCAGGACAAGCGACACTTTGGCGCGATTTTCGGGCGTGGTGTAAACCGTGCTGTTATAGGCGGCGGTGATGTCGGCGCGGATATAGGTGGCGCTGGCAGATGTGCCGAAGCGGAGAATAGAGCCGGTATCGTAGGACTGCCAGTTGGCGAAAAGATAGTCGGTGTTGATGGCCGTACGCGCCGCCGGACTCATCGTGCGCTGGCCGCAGTCGTTCAGCCAGACCTCACGTTCGCCGTTGGGCCGGATGCCGTCGAAATTTTCGGCCAGATCGCAGATCAGAATGGTGTTGGCGGCAATCGAGCGCACGTAATAATTGGCGTCGTGGTCGGAGGTGCCATCGCCGCTGTAGACGCCGCTGCGCACCACTAAATCTTTGCCATTGTGGAAAATGGTGAAGTTGCCCTGGTCGAAAAACTGGTGATAGGTGATGCGATCTCCGGCGTTAAAACTGACATAGGTCGCGGTTTGATCAAGCTGGCCCGCGTCGTTGGTCCAGTTGGAGCGCATGAACACATGGCCTAAATAGGGCGCGTACCAAGTGGTGGTGGTGGGCGGCACCCCGGTCGCCAGCGGATCGCGCCAGAGAAATTCCTCCACGGCCATCCACGCCGGGCTGGTATCGGGCGGCTGGCGCAGGAACCAGTCCATCCAATCGCCGTGTTCGGTGTCCTGAAACACGGCGCGCAGCAGCAAATCCTGGGCGCGGCCATAGGCGGCGGCGGCGTGGTAACGCTCGGAATCGCCAATGATGGAGGGGTAGCTGTGCATCGGATCGCCCCAGTCCTCGTTATAGGAGCGCGCTTCGGACGGGTGGTAGAGGAACATATCGTAGGCGAGGCGATCATACCACCACTGCGTATCGTCAAAATAGTTTTCGCCGGCGGCGGTCCACCAGGCCAGCGCGGTCTGGACTTTGGGCCAGTTGGCGATAAACCCATAGATCGGGCCTTCGGCCCACGCGCCGCCGGTTTGCAGATCGAGCGCCGGGATCAGGTAGGTGGTGAAGATACTGCGGGCGTAGTCCAGCAGGTCGCTGGCGGCGGGGCGAACATCGCGCAGGGCGAGGCCCACCGCTGTGATCGCCCATAACCAGCGCGGCTCATAGTTGCCAACGGCCATTGGCTGACCGTCGAGCCAGATCAGACCATCGGTGTCGGCGTTGGGATCGATCAGCCGCTGGGAGGCGCGCCAGAGCGTGTCTTCGATTTCACCCAGATCGGCCATCGTCAGGGTGTTGTACAGCCAGTCGTAACCGAGCGCCAGCCCGGCGACATTTTCCATAAATTCGCCGTCGAAGCCGTCAGTTCCCGCCATAACGCCGTGCGTTTCAATGCGGTTGACCATATCCACCATGATCGTCTCGGCACGGTTGGCATAATCGGCATCTTCGGTGATCAGCCAGGCCAGCGCCAGTGAACGCAGCGCGGTGCTGGGCGTCCAGGAGGCATCTTCTTCGGGGGTGGCGGAGGCGACATAGGTCGAAAAGTTGGACCAGGTTGAGGTGTTGCGCGCCATTCGCGGCTTGAGCACGTCGTCAATGTAGGTTTGGGTGATCAGCAGGCGCGGGTGTTCGCCCATTCCGGCGACGGGCAGCGGAACGCCCGCGTCCGTTTGGGCGCGTGAAGGGGGAACGTCAAGGATGGGCAGGAGTAAAATAATCAGAAGAACGACGCCCCAACACGCTTGTTTGACGTTCACGTTTGTTCTCCCCGTGCGCAGTTAGAAGGGTAAGTCGTCATCAATGTTTGATGACGGAAAGCTGACCGATGGTTCGATACGCAGCCAGGTGCGCCCCACACGAAACAAATCGCCGGGCTGGACTTCGACGCGGCCATTGATTTTGTCTTCACCGACGAACGTCCCGTTGGTGCTGCCGGTATCTTCGAGCCAGAAATGCGCGCCGTCGTAGCTGATGATGGCGTGTTCGCGGGACACCTGACTATCATAATTGAGGCAGACATCGCAGCCCTCGCGCCGCCCGATGGTGATAGCGGTGTCGGCGTCACCTTGCAAAAGGGTTTCAAAGTTCAAGACGGCTCCATCCTGGGGGCCGCTCATTAATCCGATTGCGATCTCGTCCATAGTCCTATTCTTCCTCCCCTAAACGCCGCCGCGCTTCGGTACGTTTGTCGCGTGAAGGTTTGTGCGACGGATCGATTTCCAGGGCACGGTTGAAAATGCGCACCGCTTCTTCGTAACGGGACAACTGCATCAACAGTTCGCCCCGGTTGTGCCAGAACCAGACATCACGCGGGGTGGCCTGCGTCGCGCGCTCGTAACATTCCAGCGCCTCTTCTTTACGATCCAGCGCCGCCAGCGCGAGGCCTTTGCCGTTCCAGGCCCAACCATAATTGGGTGAGATTTCGAGCGCTTTGACATAGGCGAACAGCGCTTCGTCGTGACGATCCAGCCGCCGCAGAATCTGCCCTTTGCGCGCCCACGCGGAGTCGTTGCGGGGGTCGATGTGCAGGGCGATGTCGATCACGTCCAGCGCTTCATCCTGGCGGCCCAACGCCAGCAGCGGCTCGATCTGGTTGATCCAGTACCAGACGCTGGAGGGGTCTTCCTGGGCGGCGCGTTCGTAACTGAGCAGCGCTTCTTCACGGCGATCCATCGCTTCGAGGGCCAGCCCGCGCCCGTTCCAGGCCCAGGCGTAATGTGCTTCGAGCTTGAGGCTCTGATCGTAGGCGGTGACGCTTTCCTTGTAACGCCCCAGGCGGCGGAGCGCCTGACCCCGTTTGGCCCAACTTTCGGCATGCTGGCGGTTGATGCGCAAGGCGCGTTCCAGCGGCACCAGGGAGTCTTCGAACTGCTGCATGGCGATCAGTTCGTCGGCCTGGTTGTACCAGAACCACACGTCATCCGGCTGGAGCGCGGCGGCTTTGCGGAAGCAGGCCAGCGATTCCTCGTGGCGGCCCAACGCGCTGAGGGCTAAACCACGCCCGTTCCAGGCCCAGGCGTAATCGGGCGAGAGTTCCACCGCCCGGCTGTAGCTGGCGAGTGCTTCTTCGTAGCGATTCATGCGGCGCAGCGTCTGGCCCTGTTTGGCCCAGGCCCGCACATAACGGGGATCGGCTTCCAGGGCGCGCTGCAAGGTTTCTAAGGCTTCGGTATGCTGCTTGAGAAAAACAAGCGTATCACCCTTGTTGTACCAGTAGAGCGGGTTGTTGGGTTCGGCCAGCGCTGCACGGTGATAGGATTCCACCGCTTCATCGTAGCGCGCAAGGACTTCAAAGGCCACGCCGCGTTCATTCCAGGCCCAGGCGTAATTCGGGTCTAACTTCACGGCGCGGGCGAGGTAGCTCAGCGCGCGGTTGGGATCGTCCATGTGGCGGAAAATGTTGCCGAGACGCGCCCAACTGCGGGCGTGATCGGGATTCACCTGCACGGCTTTTTCGAGCAGGGGGATCGCCTCGGCGTAACGCTCCTGCAAAACGAGCAGGTTGCCCTGGTTGTACCAGTGCCAGACATCATCCGGCGCGAACATGGCGGCGCGGGCATACATGGCAATCGCTTCGTCAAAATGGCCTAACCGTTCGAGCACGATGCCTTTGCCGTTGACGGCCCAGGCGTAGTCGGGCTTGAGCTGAAGCGCCTTGTCGTAGGCTTCGATGGCTTCTTCGTAACGTTCGAGATAGCGGTAGATCTGGCCGAGCTTGGCCCAGGAATAGGCGTGGTGCGGCGCGACACGTGTTGCCTGCTGCGCCGGGGCGAGCGCCTGCTGGTAGCGGCCCATTTCGACCATCATTTCGGACTGGTTGTACCAGTGCCAGACTTCGCCGGGCTGGTGACGCGCGGCCTGCTCGAAGGCTTCCAGTGCTTCATCTAAGCGGCCCATCGCTTTGAGCGCCAACCCTTTGCCATTCCAGGCCCAGGCATAAGGCGGATTCAGTTCGAGGGCGCGGTTGTAGGCGTTGAGGGCTTCGGGGAAGCGGTCAATGGCGCGCAGCACCTGACCGCGTTTGGCCCAGCTTTCGGCATGGTGGGGATCGATTTCCAGAGAGCGATCCAGCACGGCCATCGCGCCGTTGAAGTCGCGCAGGGAATGCAGCGCCTCCGCCTGGTTGTACCACGCCCAGACATTGTTCGGCTGGAGTTCGGTGGCGGTCTGGTGGGCGGCTAATGCGCGCTCGATCTGCCCCAGCCGCTCCAAAACCTGCCCTTTGCCGGTCCAGGCCCAGGCGAAATGGGGATTCAGTTCGATGGCGTGGTCGTAACAGAACAGCGCTTCGTCGTAGCGCCCCAAGAGGCGGAGCGTGCGGCCTTTGCGCGCCCAGGCCCAGGCGGATTCCGGCTCGATTTCCAGGGCACGGTTGTAGGCGATCAGCGCTTCTTCGGCATAACCGAGTTCGGTCAGACTGTAGCCTTTATCCATCAGCTCGCGGACTTCCAGCGCGGGGCCGCTGAGTTCCATTTCGGGCGGCGCGCCGGTGGTGAGGGTGTACTGGGCGGCTAAGGTTTCCACCAGTTCGCCCCAGTTTTGCGGACGGTTGGCGGGCGATTTTTCCAGACAGGCCAACACCAGATCGCGCACGGCGGGCGGCGTCGGGCCTTCGGGGAAATGCGGCGTTTGTTTGAGGTGCGAGGATACCCAATCTTCGAATGTTTTCGCCTCAAACAGGGTGTGCCCGGTCAGCATTTCGAACAGGACACAGCCGAACGCATAAATATCAGCGCGCAGATCGACGGCTTCGGCGCGGCATTGTTCGGGCGAGAGATAGGGCGCGGTGCCGACGACGGTGCCCGCACGGGTCAGGCGCAGATCGCTGGTCATGTCGTCTACCAGGGGAATTTCGACGGCATCCAACGAGCGCACCAGCCCAAAGTCGGTGACTTTCGCCATGCGATCATGGCGCACGAGAATATTGGCGGGCTTCAGGTCACGGTGGACGAGGCCGGGGACCAGCCGGGCGGCGTGCTGCATGCCTAACGCGATTTGCAGGCCGAGTTCAAGCGACGTGGGCAGATCGGTGCGGCGGTGGCGAATCCAACTGCGCAAATCTGGCCCCAAGCCTTCCGGCCCGGTGATATGTTCGAGAATGATATGCGGGCGACCCTCGAATTTTTGCACGCGGCGGGCCTGGACGATATGGCGGTGTTTTTCCAGGCGAATCCAGGTGAGGGCCTCGTTGGTGAAACGCGCGACGGCGTTTTCGTTGGTCAGAAATTTGCTCTGGAAGGTTTTGATGGCAACCGATTTGTGGTCTTCGTGATCGTAGCAGAGATAGACGATACCCATGCCGCCGCGCAGCACCTGGGCGACTTCGTAGCGGCCATCGATACGATCTCCGTAGTGAAACTCGCCTTCTTCGGTGCGGCGGGCCTGACTGAGCGAGGCGATAATGGACGGCAGCGGCATGCGCGGGGCCTGCGTCGCGGCTTCGATGTCCAGAACGAATACATCGGATTTGTCGGAGCGCGTTTCGCTGAGGGCGGCGAAATCCTCAACCGAGAGCTGGCTGGATTCCAGATCAAAACCTTCATCGCCATGCGTGGGCACTTCGTCGGGATAGAGTTCGGTGACTTCGTTGAGTTCGGCGACCTGATCGGGTTCGGGGTTGGGCGTCACTTCGTCGGAATGGGGGGGCGCAACGTACCACAGGGCGAGAAGCTGCGCCTCATCGATCAACTGGTCCACGACGTTATCCTGTTCGGCTTCGGCCACTGCCCACAACGCCGCCGCGATATTCCGACGGGAGGGCACGACACGCGCCGCGCGCAGGACCCATTTCAGATAGTTGAGGCAGGTGCCTTGCGCCAGTTCGCGGGTTTTGTCGTCGTTGGCGGCCAAACCCGCCGCCGTACGAAAGGCGAACAACGTCTTGCCAGCGTAATACACGCGCAGCCGGCGATCCTTGTCGTTCCAGGATAAAGCCGCGCACAGATCGGCCAGGGCCAGATAATCATACGGGTGAAGCACATCACGGCGCAGGGCCAACCGGCCTAACCGCCGCACCGCTTCATCGGGATCGCTGGCGAAGGGATCGGTTTGATCAGCTTTACGCCGCCGGTTCAACAACGCCTGCTCCTGGTCGGGAGGCAGGGCCAGCGGGGGGATTCCAGTTTGTGGGACAGATGGCAAGTCGGGCATAAGGTTATTTAAAAGTTGTTATTCTCCACCGACATCGGCACGGGCGGGTTCGGCACCATCGGTCCCGTCAGAACGCGAGTAACTACCGTCCGCGGTGCCAGCCTCGGTGTGAGATGCGGGATTGTCACGCAAGGTTTCTAAAACCAAGTGATCACCGGAGGCGCAGACGCGAATCTGATCACCGGGGAAATACTGATCTTCCAGAATAGCGGTACTGAGCGGACGGTTCAACAAACGTTCAATCGCCCGGCGCAGGGGACGCGCCCCATAAGCGGGTTCGTAACCTTCGGTGAGCAGCAGCGTACGGGCCGAGTCGTCCAGGACCAGCGTCAGTTTCTGGTCGGTCAGGCGGCTGACGACATCACGCAGTTGCAGATCAAGAATGCCGTTCAGCGCGGTTTCGGTCAGCGGATTGAAGATCACCACTTCGTCCAGCCGGTTGAGAAATTCGGGCCGGAAGTGCTTCTTCAGGTGGAAGTCGTAATCGGGCAGTTGATCGGGCGTGGCAAAAAAGCCCAGACCTTTGCCGATGTCACCCGTGCCGATGTTGCTGGTCATGACCCAGAGGGCGTGGCGGGCGTCGATGGTCGCGCCCTGCGAATCGGTCAGGCGGCCTTCATCGAAGACTTGCAGAAAAATGTCGAAAACTTCGGGCGCGGCTTTTTCGACTTCATCGAGCAGCACGACGGCGTAGGGTTTGCGGCGCAGCGCTTCGGTAAGCTGGCCGCCCTGTTCCATCCCTTTGTAGCCGGGCGGCGCACCGATCAGCCGGGCGACGGTATGTTCGTCGTGGAATTCGGACATATCGAGGCGGATCATGGCGTCTTCATCGTTGAAGAGGAATTCGGCCAGCGCTTTGGCGAGTTCCGTCTTGCCGACGCCGCTGGGTCCCAGGAACAGGAAAACGCCTACCGGACGGCGGGGATTGCCCAGCCCGGCGCGGTTGGTTTTGATGGCGTCCGCCACAATTTGCAGCGCGTGATCCTGGCCGATGACGCGCTGGCGCAGGGTGTCGGCCATGTGGGCGAAACGCTGGCGCTCGTTGGCGGTGAGTTCGCTGACGGGAATGCCGGTCCATTCGCTGAGGACTTCGGTGATGGTCTGGACGGTGACTTCGCGCAGCGGCTCTTCGGACTCGTCGCCGGTTTGGGACTGGATGACCAGGCGGGCACACGCTTCATCCAGCAGATCGAGCGCTTTATCGGGCAGGCGGCGATCTCGCATGTAGCGATCCGACAGGCGCACGGAGGCTTCGCGCGCTTCGGGGAGAATTTTCACTTTGTGGTGTTCTTCATAGCGCTGGTAGACGTGTTCCACGACGATTAGCGCATCGGCGATATTCTGTTCCTGGATGTCGATGGTGCGGAAGCGGCGATCCAGGGCGGGGTCACGCGCGATAGCCTTGCGATATTCTTCGAAAGTCGTTGCGCCGATACAGGTAATTTCGCCGCGCGCCAGGGCGGGCTTGAGAATATTGGCGGCGTCAAGATTGCTGTCGATGGTGTCGCCCGCGCCGACAATGGTGTGAATTTCATCAATAAACAGAATCACGTCGGGGGCGTTTTTCACTTCGTCCACGATGCCGATGATGCGCTCTTCGAACTGCCCGCGCAGACTGGTGCCCGCGACGAGCATACTGATTTCGATCTGGACGATGCGCTTGCCCAACAGGAATTTGGGGGCGAGGCCGTGCGCAATGGTATAGGCCAGCCCTTCGATGACGGCTGTTTTCCCCACACCCGAATCGCCGAGCAGCAGGGGGTTATTTTTTTTGCTGCGGGTGAGGGTGCGGGCGATCATGCGGATTTCGCGCTCACGGCCTACGGCAGGGCCGATTTTGCCCTGGTGGGCCTGCTCGGTCAGGTCGCGGCCATATTTGTCGAGCAGCGGCGTGGGCATGCGGCGCGTGGCGGACTGATCGAGTTCATCATCGACGGCGTTCAGCGAGGAGTCCATTTCGGCAAACAAAAATTCGTCAAATTCTTCGGACTCGCGGTGCTCGATGTCGTCCAGAATACGTTCGATCCAGAGATTCAGATCGATCCCAGCTTTGATCAGTTCGCGGGCGGCAATGCCTTCGCCCTCCTGCAAAATCGCCAGCAGGAGTTGTTCCTCGGTAACGAAACGATCTCCGGCATCGTCGGCCAGATAAACCGACATGGCCAGGACACGATGGGCACGGGGGGTGAGGGGCGGCCATTCACTGACGGGATCGTCACCGGCACCGACCACGCGGCGGATAATATTCCGCATTTCGCGCGGTTCGAGGTGCGATTCGAGCAGCATCCGCGCGGCAGAACCGCCGGGCGTGCGCGTCAGGCCGTTGAAGAGATGTTCGGTCCCAATAAAATTATGGCGCAGCCGGCTTGCTTCTTCGATAGCACTTTCCAGCAGCGGGCCGCAGCGTTTGCGAATTTCCTGCTCACTGATATCCAGGGGCGACTGAGGCATCACATTCCTACCTAAACCACTTGATCACCGCCTCAAGTATACCAAGAGTCGAGCAATGTGCATGTATTAAGATGACAGGTGAGCTACAGCATCACCTTACCGCCATCGACGTTAATGGCCTGGCCGGTCAGATAGGCGGCGCTGTCGGAGCAGAGGAACAGGACTAATCCGGCCAGATCGTCGGGCGTGCCGAGGCGACCCTGCGGAATATCGGCCAGCCATTTTTGGATCTGAGCGGGATTGCTGCGCGATTCTTCGGTCATTTCGGTGATGATAACGCCGGGGCAAACCGCATTCACGCGGATGTTGTACGCGGCAAATTCGCGCGCACATTCGCGGGTAAAGCCGATCAACCCGGCTTTGCTGGCGACATAGGCGGCCCGGTTGGGCAGCGGGATGTTGTGCCCGGCGATGGAAGCCAGATTGACGATTACGCCGCCGCCTGCCGCACGCATGAAGGGGGCGGCAGCCTGACTGGTGTAAAAGGAAGCGCTCAGATTTACATCCAGGGTGCGCTGCCACTCCGTCACCGTCATGTCGAGGACCGACGTTTTGTATTCGATCCCGGCGTTGTTGACCAGAATATGCAGGCCGCCGAGCGCTGCCGCTACGTCTGCGATGAGCCGGGAAACCGCCGCCGGATCGCTGACATCGGCGGGAAAAGTGTGCCCACCGATGGCCTGCGCCGTGCGCGCGGCACTGGCAGCATCAATATCGTTCACGGCGACTACTGCGCCGGATTGGGCCAGGGCACGCGCCAGCGTTTGGCCGATGCCGCGCCCTGCACCCGTCACTAAGGCGACTTTACCGGAAAGGTTGACCGATAACATCGCGTTACCCGGTTGGGACTGGTAAATAAAATTCGCAGGTGCCTGCCGCAATCTCGCATGTCGCGAGAGGCGTGGTGTCATCGCTGCGGCGTACTGTAAAAACGGCGTCCGGTTCGTTGGATACCCAGAAATAACGGCTGCTGACGCTGGTCTGGAAGGTGCCGAGGAAGCGAGGGCAGTCTTCTGTGCTCTTTTGCAGCCGTGTGCCGGACCCGGTGGCGAGTTGATAACACCCGCCGTCGCCTAACATTTCGTTGGTGCGTTCGGCAATATTCTGCTGATCCCACATATTGGCATTGTAGGAGAGCAGGGTGCCATCGGGGCGCTGCTGCTCAAACACCAGATCGCTGATGTCCATGCGATCCGGCGACAGGTTCACTACAAAAATTTCGGTCCGGTTATAGACCAGCCGCATATTGGGCGGGTTGGCGGCGGCTTCGGTGACTTCTGCCGTTTCGGTAGCGGTTGGTTCGGCTGTCGGGGTGTCGCTGGGTTCGCTCGTGGGTGTTTGGCTCGGCTCGACAACGGCTGTCGGGGTGTCGGCGGGCAGTTCTTCAGTCGGCACCGCAGTTTCTTCGGTGGCGGCCAACGTCGCTTCCTCGGTTGGGGGGAGCGTGGCGGCCAACGTTGCTTCCTCGGTTGGGGGGAGTGTGGCGGCCAACGTCGCTTCGTCAGTGGCGGCAGGTAGCACGACTTCATCGGTGGCGGCTGCGGTGGGCAATGCTGCCACGACTTCGGCGGTGCCCGTTGCGGTGGAGTCACTGTCTTTGTCTGTATTGCGGGTGAGAACAAAAACCGCACCGGCTCCGATCAAGACCAACAGCAGCAGGAGGATCAGCCGCCCACGCTTCGACGAGCGGGGTGGGCGTTCGACCACAATCTGTGACTCGGAAATTTGGGGGAGGCTGGGACGTTCGGGGAGCGAAATCCCTTTGGCGTCAGGGCCAACCAGCCCAATTTCACGCGGGTCCTGGTAGCTGCCCAGAATGTTATTCAGCGTATCACTGTCAATTTGCAGGCCGCCTTCACCGGCAGATTTCAGGGCCGCTTCTTCTTCTTTGCGGGCCTTGCGGCGGGCAAATTTCCCGGCAATGCCGCCCGGTTCCAGTTCGGGAGACAGCGGGGCGGGCGTGGCATCGTAGGCCGGGGGTTTGCTGGCGGAACTGGCCGTCAGGACAAAATCTCTAGGTTTGGACGGGAGCGCGGGCTTGGATTCCAGAATGTCGATGACCGACGGAACCGCCGCGTTGGGCGCGAAATGCTGCTGGCTGTCGTCTTCAAACGCTTTGTGCAGCGAGGCGATCAGTTCCTTGCCGGTTTTGAAACGGCGGCCTGGGTCTTTGTCGAGCGTCTTGAGAATCACCGTTTCGGCAGAGGTGGGCAGATTGGGATTGTACATGCTGGGTGGGGGCGGGAGTTCGTTCAGATGTTTGAGCGCCACGCTCATCACCGAGGGATCGTCAAAGGGGACTTTCCCCGTCAGCATTTCATAGAGGACGATGCCCAGCGAATACAGATCACTTTGGGGCACAGCTTTGGCGGACGAAATAGCCTGTTCCGGGGCGATGTAATGGGCACTGCCAAAGGTATCGCCCATCGTGCCTTCGTTGACACTAAGCGCCAGCCCGAAATCCATCAGAATAGCGCGGCCTGTACGCCGTTCCAGCATGATATTGGACGGTTTGACATCGCGGTGAATGACGCCCTGTTCGTGGGCGTAGTCTAAGGCGCTGGCGATGTCGCCCGCGATGCGCAGGATTTCGGTAATGGACATCCGCTGGCGTTGGTCGGCATAATTTTTGAGCAGGGTCCGTAAGTCCTGGCCTTCCAGAAAAACCTGGGCCATATAGTAGATGCCCTCGGAGCGGCCAAACTGGTAGATGCCGACAATGTTAGGATGTCGCAGGTGAGCGATAGAGCGAGCTTCGATTTGGAAGCGGCGGGTATATTCTTCTTCGGTGGTTGTGGCGAAGTCACCGCTGATTACCTTCACTGCTGCATAGCGGTCGAGGTTTTCGTCATAGCCCCGGTAAACGCGCGACATACCGCCTCGACCTAGCAAATCCTGGATGGTATAGTCGCCTAACTTTTTTCCGATGAGCGGATCAGCAGACATAGGGTATTCTCTATCAAAGCGAAATAAATAAGGAGACGGGTGGTATTTCTTAGTATACCCTAGTCTCTTGGATCAAAGAAATGCAGCTTTTTGGCTAGTAGCCGACCATTTGACTACGCACTTAGGGGCGTATGGCTGTACGCCCCTTGTAGCTTGAACCGTCCCAGGTGGAGGAGGGGGAAGACAGACAAATATTGGTACTGGTCAAAGTCGCCCACACCAGCCACCGGTCAGCGCGAGTTGAGCGAGTTGAGGAAGCGGCGCAGTATCTGCGAAAACTCGTCGGGCTTTTCGATCATAGGCAAATGGCCCGCGCTGTCGATGGGCATAAAACGGGTGTGGGGCATGTCCGCGGCCATCTGCTGCATGACATCGGGTTTGACGATTTGATCTTCCGCGCCGCCGATGGCAATCGACGGAACCACCACACCGCGCAGGGTATCCAGCGCGTCGGTCCGGTTTGCCATGCCGCGCAGCGCGCCCGCGATGCCGATGGGAGATGTGGCAGCCATCCGGTTAAATACACGCTGCGCCATTTCGGATTTACGATCTACCTGGGGCGGGAACAACACGGCCATCATGCTGGTGGCGGTGGCGGCGCTGCCGGTCTTTTCGGCAGTTTCGGCACTGGCGAGGCGCTGAAGACGGCGCTCTTCGGTGTCGGCCAGCGGATGGGTGGCAACGAGCGCGACACCCAGCATCCGCTGGGGAAAGTCACGCAGGGCGGCCATTGTGATATAACCGCCCATACTGTGGCCGACCCACACCGCCTGATCGATGTCCAGCGAATCGAGCAGCGCGACCAGATCATGCGCCATGAGGTCCATGAAATAGGGGCCAGCGGGAACGGGACTCTGGCCGTGCCCACGCAGATCGGGCGCGATGATACGGTAGGAATCGCTGAGGGTGTCGATCTGCGCGCGCCAGAGTGTATGATCGAAGGGAAACCCATGAATGAGCAGCACGGGCAGGCCGGTGCCGCGTTCTTCATAATGCAATTTGATATTTGCCATTGCATCTACCTCCTATAGGGTAAAATAGCAGAAATCATAGCGGTGCGACCAGAGTGTAACGAGATTATGACGGGTTCGGATATTTTAAAAGGCTCGATTGAGCGCATTACGTACTACAACGACGAAACGAATTACTGCGTGCTGCGGCTGCGCCCGGATCAACTGCAACTGGGGCGCGATCCGCTGGTGACGGTGGTGGGCACGATGCCCGAAGTGCAGCCCGGCGAAAGTGTGCGGCTGCAAGGCGAATGGACGTCGCACCCCAAACATGGGCGGCAGTTCCGCGCCGACGTGGTGACTCAGGTGCGCCCGGCGAGCGTGGAAGCGATTAAACGCTACCTGGGCAGCGGCCTGATCAAAGGCGTTGGCCCGGTGACGGCGAAGCGGATCGTGGATTATTTTGGCACGGATACGCTGGATGTGCTGGACCGCACGCCGAAACGCCTGCTGGAAGTGCCGGGTGTGGGCGGACACCGGGCGGGGTTGATCGGAGAGGCGTGGATCGAACAGCAGCATATCAAAGAAGTGATGCTGTTTTTGCAGGGACACGGGATCAACAGTGGGCTGGCGGTCAAAATTTACAAACATTACGGCGACCAATCGATAGCGATTGTGTCACGCGATCCGTATCGATTGGCGCGGGACATCTTCGGGATCGGATTCCGCACGGCGGACAAGATCGCGCAGGATTTGGGCCTGCCACCGGATTCACCGGCCCGTGTCGCGGCGGGGATCATCTTCGCGCTGAACGAAGCGACGGAAAATGGGCATGTGTTTTTGCCGCGCCATGAACTGGTCGAACAGGCGGCGGCGATGCTGGACGTGGACGCGGGCCTGGTCGAAACCCAAATCGAGGCCCTGATTGCGCACGGTGATGCCAAGTTAGAGACGATTCCCGGCGGGCTGCAACACGTCGAGGCGGTGTATCTGCCGTCAATGTTCTTTTCGGAAAAAGGCGCGGCGAGTCGCGTTAAAGCGCTGCGGGATGCGCCCACCAGCCGGTTAGATGATCTGCGGCGGCGGGACTGGGACAAGCTGTTCCAGCAGTTGACGGCGAGCAGCCCGGTTGCACTCACGGCGCAGCAGCAGGAAGCGGTTAAGCTGGCGCTGACGAACAAGATCAGCATTCTGACGGGCGGGCCGGGAACGGGCAAAACAACGACGCTGCGGATGCTGATTAATGCGCTGGAACGGACGGGACACCGCTTTTTGCTGGCCTCACCGACGGGGCGCGCGGCGAAACGGTTGGCCGAAGCCACCGGACATCCCGCGAAGACACTGCACCGGATGCTGGGCTACAGTCCGGCGGAGAACAAGTTCACCTATAACGAGGAAAATCCGCTGGAGGCGGATATGGTGGTGGTGGACGAGTCCTCGATGCTTGATCTGGCGCTGTTTTATAACCTGCTTAAGGCGGTTGCGCCGGATACGCATCTGCTGCTGGTGGGCGATATTGACCAACTGCCAAGCGTGGGCGCGGGGAATGTGCTGCATGATGTGATTCGCAGTGATGCGGGGCCGGTGACGCGGCTGGACACGATTTTCCGGCAGGCGGAAACGAGCCAGATTATTCACAACGCGCACCGGATCAACCGGGGCGAACAGCCGGATACATCCAACCAGAGCAGCGATTTTTTCCTGTTTCCGGCGGAAGAACCGGACGCGGCAGCGGAACTGCTGGTGGATGTGGTGCAGAATCGCGTGCCGAGCCGCTTCGGGCTGAATCCGGTGGACGATATTCAGGTGCTCGCGCCGATGTATCGCGGGCCGGTGGGCGTGTCGGCGCTGAATGATGTGCTGCAAAACAAGCTCAACCCGCCGAACGAACGGATCGCAGAACGGCGGCTGGCGGGACGGTTGTTTCGTGTGGGGGATAAAGTGATCCAGGCGCGGAACAATTACGATAAGGATGTGTTCAACGGTGATATTGGCCGCGTTCACAGCTTCGACATGACGAATCACATCATGGTGGTGGTGATCGATGGGCGTTTCGTCAAATATGACTGGTCCGATGTGGACGAATTAACCCATGCGTACTGCATCAGCGTTCACCGGGCGCAGGGCAGCGAATATCCGTGCATTGTGATGCCCGTCATGACGCAGCATTACATGATGTTGCAGCGCAACCTGTTGTATACCGGGGTGACGCGGGCGAAACAACTCGTCGTGCTGGTCGGCACACGCAAAGCGATTGCGATTGCAGTGCAGAACGATGACGTGATGCAGCGCTGGACGGCGCTCGATTGGCGGATTAAAAGCTGAGCACCCCCGCCCCCCCTTTGGAAGCGCTCTGAGGGAGAAATGGTTCTGAAAAGGGGGAGATAATGGCAGGAAGTCCTACTTTCTGGCAAAAAGTCATGAGGTGCGACTGCTCCTGTATCCAGATTTTGGGGGGGGGCGGCGGGCGGGGGGGGGGGGGGGGGGGGGGGGGGGGGGGGGGGGGGG
>CAYYNB010000088.1:0-23520 GCA_964472565.1 uncultured Anaerolineaceae bacterium | reverse complement strand
ACGGGGAAATTTGTTGAACTTCTGAGTGCTGCCCCCCTTTGAAGTTATTAGTCGTTGGTAACGGGCGATGTTGGGGGATACGAACAGGATAGCACGGATGTTCGGAAATGTCATCCCATTGAGTGACTAACTTGGATGGTTAACTTCGATAGTTAATAATGCAAGGATTACAGGCGGGGCTGCTGAGCAGCCCCGCTTATTGCTTCGATCCGGTCAGGGCTGGGTGGTCTCGGCGTGGTACACATAATCGAACTTGTAGCGGCCTGCACCCAGTGTCAGTTCGACGCTAGTGCCAACTTGTTCGCCTGTGGGTAAAGGCTGGCCGTTAAGCTCTATCTCGTCCATTTGTGCATGGGGGAGCACAATGCTGGCTGAAGCGTTGAAGGGAATGATCATTTCGATGGTGAGATGATCCGCTTCAGCGAAAGACCAGCCGCTTTCATAAAAACCCGCCGCCGAGCGATAACGCGCGTTGGCCCACTGCAATGATTTATCCGGTTTGGGCGCGATCCGGGCACGGCGAAAGCCCGTCACACCATCATCGCCCGAAGAGGGATTCAGCCCGCACATATCGCGGTACATCCATTCGACAATGGAGCCATAGGCGTAGTGGTTGAGCGAGTTCATCCCTGTAGAACTGATCGAGCCGTCGGGATTGAGGGAGTTCCACCGCTCCCAGATAGTCGTTGCGCCCAGGTTGACAGCATATAACCAGGACGGGAAATCCTCGTTGAGCAGCAGGGTGTAAGCCAGGTCATTGGCTCCTATATTCGATAACACCCGGCAGAGGTAAGGTGTGCCCACAAAACCCGTGCGCAGGTGGTTGTTATCCTGGTTGAGCCGCGCGATCAGATCGTGCTTCACGCGCTCCCGAAACGCATCGGGGGCCAGCCCCATAAACAGCGCCAGCACATAGGCCGTTTGGGTGGGAACCGCCAACCGGCCTGTGGGGGTGAAGTATTCCTGCTGAATAGCAGCTTTGATTTCGTCAGATAGACGCTGATAGGTGTCCGCATGATCCAAGAGGCCGAGCTGCAAGGCGGCTCGTGCCACCAGCCGCGCCGAATAACAATAGAAGGCCGACGCGATAAAATCGTGAGGCGTTCCGCCCCGGCGTGAAGTCGGATCCGATGCGTCCAGAGACAGCCAATCACCAAAATGAACACCTTCGGTCCACAACCGTTTACCACCGGATGAATCATCAATGTTCCTGATGTAATCGACCCAGGCGCGCATGCTCTCAAACTGCTGTTCCAGAATGCTTATGTCGCCGTAGAACTCGTATAGATTCCACGGCAGAATCGTCGCCACATCCGCCCAGGCCGTCGAGCCGCCTTTATTCAGATTAACCATCGGCACGATGTGAGGCACCATGCCACCGGTCTTGGTTTGCTCTTTGGCTAAATCATAGGCGAATTTGGAAAGGAATGTCGCCGCATCCATATTAAAACAAGCGGTACCGGAAAAAACCTGGATGTCGCCTGTCCACCCCAGCCGCTCATCCCGCTGCGGGCAGTCGGTGGGGATGTCGAGAAAATTACCCTTTTGGCCCCACATGGCATTTCTGAAGAGTTGGTTGATTTTTTCGTTCGATGTGACGATCTCGCCGGTGATGTCCATCTGTGAATAAATCACGCAGCCGGTGAAGTCATCGATATTGAGACTGCCAACCCACCCCGATACTTTGACATAGCGGAAGCCAAAAAAGGTAAAATATGGCTCCACAACAGCATCGGTGCCATCCGCGATATAGCTGTATTCGGCTTTGGCGGTGCGCAGATTGTCGCGGAAAAAGTTGCCGTTTTGCAGCACCTCACCAAATTGCAGGTGGATAAGGGTACCTGCCGGGGCGCTTGTTTTGAAGCGAAGCCAGCCTGTCATGTTCTGCCCCATATCCAACACGGTTTCGCCCGCAGGTGTGTAGATCACGGCGATGGGTTTGATTTCTTCGTTGATACAAACCGGAAGTGATCTTCGGGCTTCCAGGCGGGTTGAGTCGATGTCGATGGGTTTGACACCGAAGGATTCTGCGGCGGGGATAGTCTTCGCGATCCGCGCATCGACGGTTTCTCCATCGAATATATCGCTCACAATAACCGGGGATGGTTGGGCTTTCCAGGTTGAATCGGTGACAACGCTCAGCTCATCCCCATTTTCCAGCGTGATATGCAGCTCGCAGAGCAGCGCAAACCGGTCCCCATAGAACCCCACAACGCCTCTATCGGCCCCATAACGCCCCTTATACCACCCGTTGCCGAGCATAACGGAAACCAAGTTGGAGCCAACCGTAAGCTGATCGGTGATGTCAAATGTCTGGTATTGGATCCACTGGTCGTAGGCATTGCAGTAGGGGGTGAAGTATTCGTCGCTAACTTTTTTCCCGTTCAGATCAAAACGATACAGCCCCAGCCCGCAAAGATAAGCCCGCGCCGCGACAGCCCGCGCGGGAAGATCGAAATACCGGTACAAAATCGGGTGGTCTTCGAAATCCGGGGTTATCCACGCCGCCTGCCAGTCTTCGGCCATCTTCGCCGTTTCAAACCAGGCGGTATCACTTTCGGCACTCTCGGTTTCGCCCCAAACCCTGACCTTCCAGAAATAGCGGGTGCGCGGATTGAGTTGAAGCGGCGGGCGATAGGCAAGACTGTCAATGGTGGGACCATCCACTTTGCCGCTGTCGAAAACGATGTGGGCAAAGTCAGGGTCACGACTGACCAGGACTTGGGCGGCAGTTTGAACCTGATCGCCGGTATCGGCAACGATCCAGGAAAAGGCTGGTTTTTCCAGGGCAAAGCCCAGAGGATTGATGATATGGTTGGTTTTGAGATGAGTTATTTGCATGGCTATGAGTAAGCATGAAAAAACACTATACTGGCACCGACATTTACCACTTTGGGGAGCGAGTTATGTTGAAGAACAGCGATATTCATATCCGTGATCCATTCATACTGCCAGTGATGGCAGAAAAACAATATTACCTGTATGGCACGACCGGCCCGGAAACCTGGACTCATTCGGCATCCGGCTTCGATTATTACACCGGGTCCGATCTGCAAAACTGGAACGGACCTTTTCCGGCTTTCCGGCCTCCAACAGGATTCTGGGCTGACCGTAACTTCTGGGCACCCGAAGTGCATGTTTACCGCGAACGCTATTATCTGTTCGCTAGCTTCAAGGCCGAAGGGGTCTGCCGGGGAACACAAATCCTGGCGGCTGATAGTCCCGCTGGCCCATTCCTGCCGATTGCCGACAGCCCCGTTACGCCCCACGACTGGGAGTGCCTCGATGGAACTCTGTTCGTGGACGATCACCCGTGGATAGTCTTCTGCCACGAGTGGGTCCAGGTCGGCGACGGGGAAATCTGCGCCCTGCGGCTGAGCGATGATTTGAAATCCGCAGTCGGGCAGCCCCACCTCTTATTCCGGGCTTCTGAGGCCCCCTGGGCGCAAGAGATCAATTCGAAAAACCGAAAAGGCTATGTAACCGATGGCCCCTCGCTGCATCGCCTGGCAAACGGCGATTTGATCATGTTGTGGTCCAGCTTCAGCACCGGAGGTTATACCGTCGGAATAGCGCGATCAGCTTCCGGTGGAATTGCAGGTCCGTGGCAACAAATGCCTGAGCCGCTGTATGCTGGGAATGGTGGGCACTGTATGGTGTTCCGCGCCTTCGATGGACAGTTGCGGCTGGCTTTCCACCGTCCCAACGAATCTCCGAATGAACGCCCGCTGTTTATCCCCCTACGGGAAAATGGATCGGCGGTGGAGATCGGCTAAAAGGGGGAGGTTGGGCGGCTTGGTTTGTCCAACCTCTGACCCGCATCCCTGGATTATCATTAGCGTTTATCGGGAAGACAGAAGAGATCGCTAATACGTACCGGTTGGTTGATCTCCATGGCCCGATTGGCGGCAATCCCCAACATAATTGACGCCGCCCCATCAATGTGAGAAGCGGCGCGATTAAACGGATCGGCGGGTGGATTCGGTGAAAAAATCTGCTCCAGCATAACCGGGTCCGCACCCCCATGATTCCCCTCGACAACAGGTGGGATTTCCACATCGTAGCCTTCCCCAAACATGGGGAACACGCGAATCGAGGCTTGTTTGAACGGCCCTGTGCTCGCCTGGGGATGACGCGATTCTCCCTGGCCCGATACGAGATTTACATTTTCGACCACCTTCAGCTCAATACGTCCCTTCGTGCCGGTGATGGCGACGTGTAACCCTTCCCACGGGCTATATGCGATCAGGCTGTAGGACAGAATGACACCGTTACGGTAGCGGGCCGTAACCGCCATCGTATCTTCAATGGTGATCGGTTCGCCAAACACATTACGGTCCCGGATGTAACCATTATCATTTTCGGCTTCAAGATAAAGGCCGCGCAGAGAAGCATCCTGGTCAAGAAACAAGGCAAACGGATCTTCTTGGGCTTCCGGTACGCCGGTATAGCGCTTGTAGGTATAAGTCTCGCCGCGCGCTTCGGCATTCTCTTTGCCGTAAAACAACAGGTCGCCAAAGGCAAAAACTTCTTCCGGGTAGGAATCGATCCACCAGTTGACGAGATCGAAATGGTGAGTTGCTTTGTGGACGAGTAAACCGCCCGAATTTTGTTTTTCACGGTGCCAGCGCCGGAAGTAATCAGCCCCATGATAGGTATCGAGCAGCCAGGAAAAATCGACACACAGCGGACGCCCCACTACGCCCTGCATGATCTGTTCGCGGAGTTTGGTGAAAGCCGCTGCATAACGATAGTTGAAGGTTACGCGTAGTTTTTTCCCGGTGCGTTCGATAGTCTCGAAGATCGAACGGGCTTTTTCGGCGTCTATCGTCATGGGTTTTTCGCTGATGACATCACACCCCAATTCCATCGCGCGGTTGATATACAGGTGATGCGTGGCATCCATCGAAGCGACGATCACCGTATCGGGGTGGGTATCGCTGATCATCTGATCAAACTGATCAGCATGATAGGTGGGCACCGGCGCAAGCCCAGCCTGGGTTTCGAGCAATTCGTTATGCCAGTTCATGCGGGTCTGGCTGAGATCACACAGCGCGACCAATTCGCACGACTCGCGATAGGTGGTCGTGATTGCCTGGATAAACATGCTCGCACGGCCACCGGTGCCGACCACTGCAAAGCGTTTTTTTGCGTCCACAAATACTCCTTTTGAGCACGGGTGCTCACCGAGGTGGCTGAGCACTTTGACGTATGACCAAATCAGGAATTAATACATGTTGATGGTGCTTGTAATCCGGATCGTTAATCTGTTCGAGCAGAAACTGAGATGCCAATTTGTTCTGTATATCAAAGTCGAAATGGACCGTCGTTAACGGCGGGATAAGATAGGACGCAATCGCATCGTCATCGAAGCTGACGATGGAAATATCGTCGGGAACATGTAAACCATGCTCATGTAAAGCTGATAATGCGCCCATCGCCACGTAATCGTTCACCGTCATAATCGCCGTAAATGATTCGCCGCGTTTTAGAAATTCACAAACCCCTGTGTACCCGGTTTTCATGGCTTTGGAAAAGGTGGAGTAATCGCCGGTATAACTCGGCCCAGGCTCTAAGCCTTGCGAATGTAACAGGCTGAGCAAGGCATCATGGCGTAACCGGGGGTTGATAAAATTCAGCGAACCGGTGATCTCGGCGATTTGCTGGTGCCCCAGATCAATCAAATGTTGTACGGTTAACCGTGTGGCGTGTTCCTGGTTAAAGCCGACCCAGGTCAGCCTTGAATCCAGGACATAATCACGCCGGACGATGGGAATGCCATGACACAGCGCCAGGAGTTCATCATCGGGCATTTGTAATTTGGGGGCATAAAGCAGAATGCCATCCACCAGCCGTGCAGCAGCGGTGTTTAATGTATGGGCAAAAGTCTCAAGCGTACATTCAGAATAAAGGGTGGAATAGCCCGCCGCATCAATATACTGCGCCATGCGTGGCAGCACGATTCCAAAATGAACATCCATCACGATAATTTCGATCAGGTTTGACCGGTTGGTTGTGAGCATCCGCGCGCCGAGATTGCTCTGATACCCCATCTTTTCCATCACACGCTGCACGCGCACACGCGTATCAGCGGCAACCTCAGGATGGCTGTTCAAAACACGTGATACAGTGCCATACGATACACCAGCCTGGCGTGCAACATCGCGGATCGTCGGCCTTTTGTCTTTGGGCTTAGGCATGAATTGGCTCCGTCTAAGGCTGCGCCAATATTTTCTTTACCCCAGCCCCCCTTACCCCTTGAAGGGGAGTCAAACCGGAAGAATGGGATAATTCTTTTCTTGGGATGGCCTAACTTTATCTGCTCAACAATCTAACACCTTTTCCAATTCATATCACTATCCAGTTTTCCGTAACCGGTCACGAAAACTATATCACAAATTCCAGGAAATGTCGATCACTTTGCTTGACAACAGGCAAGACATCTTTTATGATGTGACTGTAACTGGTCACGGAAATGCTGTTAACAATTCATTCAAAGGGGTGGTTTTGACCGAGAAGGCGCGCCAGTATCCGGGCAAAAGAAACAAAACAAGCGCGATGGTTTATTGGGCGCTGCGCAGAACTGAGCATCAACCGCTAACGGCAGCCGGATGCGGCCTAACGAACGGCCTTTGAATGCATACAAAACCAGAGTAAAGGAAGTTTCTTTGTGCGCATAATGTCCGATATCGTCAAGGTTTCTTCTCGAAAAAATAAGGGGATGGACGAAAAGGCCATATCCCAACGCGCAAAGTATCGGTTTGTTGGCGCGCATTTGAGACACAACGCCGTTGCCTATCTGTTCCTCACGCCGTGGCTTCTGGGTTTCCTCGTACTTACACTTTACCCCATGTTGTACTCGCTACGGCTCAGCTTCACAGATTATGACTTCACCAAGCCCGATTCAACGCAATGGATCGGGCTTGGCAATTATCGAAAAATGTTTGGGTCGGCGTTGGGAGAAACTGAGTTTACCGCGTCTACGGGCGAGATTATGCGCGTGGACCGCTACTACATGAAGTCGCTGAAAGTGACATTTACCTATGTGTTTGTGTCCGTACCGCTGAAACTGATCTTCGCGCTCGCGGTGGCGGTGCTGATGAACCAGAAACTACGGGGGGTGTCGTTTTACCGCGCGGTGTACTATGTCCCCACGCTTCTCGGCGGATCGGTGGCTATCGCTGTGCTGTGGAGAAAGCTGTTCGAAAAAGAAGGGCTGGTCAACGACTTTCTGGGAATATTCGGGTTTACCGACCTCCCCGGCTGGATCACCAATCCTGAGTACTCACTTTGGACGCTCATTCTGCTGACAGTCTGGCAGTTTGGCTCATCGATGATTATCTTCCTGGCAGGGCTGAAGCAAATTCCACAGGAATATTATGAAGCGGCCAGCGTGGATGGGGCGAATAAGGTCAAACAGTTCATCGCCATCACCATCCCCTTGCTCTCGCCGGTGATTATGTTCAACCTGGTCATGCAGATGATAGGCGCGTTCCAGACATTCACGCAGGCTTATATCATTGGCGGCGGCAGGGGCGGCGTACTTAACTCCACACTGTTCTATACCCTCCATCTATATATTCAGGGATGGACCTATCACGAGATGGGATACGCGTCAGCAATGGCATGGGTGCTGCTGGTCATCATTGGGGTATTCACATCGCTTGTCTTCATCTCATCGAGGTGGTGGGTGTCATATGGGGCCGGGGAATAACATGAAAACCAGTACGATTGTACGCCATGCTTTGACGCATCTGTTCATTATCGCTCTGGGGCTGATCATGATCTACCCCATCGCCTGGATGATTGTCAGCTCGTTCAAGCCTAACAATATGATTTTCAGCGATCCGGGACTGATACCGAAAACTGTGACCACTGAAAACTACATCACGGGGTGGAAAGGCTACGCAGGCACGACCTTCAAGACGTTCTTCACCAACTCGCTTGTGATGTGCGCCGTATCCATTGTCGGGAGCGTGACATCCTGCTCAATGGCGGCCTATGCGTTCGCGCGGCTCAAATTCACGGGGAGAGGCTTCTGGTTTGCGGTAATGATGGCAACGCTTATGCTTCCAGGTCAGGTCACACTTGTGCCGCGCTATATCCTGTTTCACACTCTCGGATGGGTAGGCACAACCCGCCCCATACTTGTGCCGAAATTCCTCGCAACGGACGCGTTCTTCGTGTTTCTGCTCGTGCAGTTCATGCGCAGTCTGCCGAAAGAGATCGAGGAGGCGGCGATCATCGACGGATGCGGGAAAATCGGCGTATACCTGCGTATCATCCTCCCGCTCTCAACCCCCGCCCTGGTGACAACAGCGCTGTTCACATTCCTGTGGACGTGGGACGACTTTTTCAACCACCTGCTGTACCTCACCAGACCGGATACTTTCACCGTATCGAGAGCGTTACGCACGTTCGTTGGTGACGCGGGCGCGGTATCGAACTGGGGTGGCGCGCTGGCGATGGGTACGCTCTCGATCATTCCCGCCTTTATCCTGTTCTTTTGCCTGCAAAAATATTTCGTCCAGGGTATCTCGACTACAGGTTTAAAGGGGTAGTACAAACAGGAGGAAATGCATATGAAATGATGAGGAAACATGCACTTCTGATTTATATAATGAAGATATTACACATAAACAGGAGAATTCAAAGGTGAGAAAAATTTACATATTCACGCTCATAGCGCTGTTCGCAGCGATGCTTGGTGGTGTATACACTCAGCCGACTGTGGCACAAACTGACGACGGACTCCCCGCTTACACGGGTGGACCCGCTGAACTCCGCTTTGGCTGGTGGGGCAACGACGACCGCGCTGCCCGAACCCAACAGGTTATCGAACTGTTCCAGGAAGCATATCCCGACATCAAAGTTAGCGGCGAACCCAATGGCGGCACGGCTGACCACTTCCAGATTCTGGACACCCAGTTAGCGGCTAACGATGCCCCCGACCTGATCCAGTTTGGCGGCAACTGGCCCGATTACAAACAATATCTCGAACCGCTCAATGGCTATCTCGGCGCACAACTCATGATCGATACCCCTGAGCAGTTTGACCAGGTTGCACTTATCCCCGCGACGGACGCTGACGGCAACTTCTATGCGGTAAGTCTCGGCACGAACACACTCGTTCTGGTCTACAACAAGGCGATGATCGAAGCTGCGGGTGTTGACCTCCCGGCGGATAACATGACTTGGGATGAGATGCTCGACTACGGACGGGAACTTAAGGCCAAGCTCCCCGATGGAGTCGCGCCCTTCGTGGATAACAGCACAAACCAGGCGAACTATCTCAGCTATTTCTACACCCAACAGGGGACCGACCTCTGGACTCTGGACGACGGGGGCAAGTCCTACGCGACGGTTGAGTCCGCTCAGGCGTGGCTGCAAATGTGGGCCGACATGCGTGACGAGGGCCTGATTCCCGATGCGGACACCACCTACACCTACACCGAAGACGGGCCGGACAGCTCAGCGCTCGTCGCGGGCAAGGCGGCTATCGGTTTGATCTGGAGCAACCAGGCGGCGGCTTATCAGGCAGCCACAACCGATGAACTGGGTATGACAACGCTCCCCGTGGGCGGTGAAGATTCGTACGTTATCCAGATGAGCCAGTACCTGGCTATCAACAAGGACAGCAAGAACAAGGAAGCGGCGGCACTGTTCATCAACTTCTTCGTTACCAGCCCTGCGGCGGGCGCAATCCTGCAAACCAATCGAGGAGTGCCTTGCTCGCCGGTTGTACGTCAGTCAATCGCTGGTGAAGCCAGCGCGATTGACGCCGCAATTTACCGGATCTATGAAGCCGTTGCTGATCGTACGATCCCACAGGGTCCGAACCTCCCGAACGACCAGGAATTTGTGAACGAGCTTGAACTGATCGGTCAGCAGGTCGCATATGGAGAATCCTCGGTTGACCAGGCTGCCGGGGATTTGCAGTCGCTGATCGAGCGTCTAGCAGTCAAGTAAGGCCATCCGAAATTACCCTGTGCCTCCCAGAACTGGGATAAAAAGCCTGGCACAGCCTAAAGGTATCTCCAGAGGTGTTGTCCTGGGGATACCTTTTTTTCAGAAGCAGTCTCAAATCGGCCACATACGCCAGAGGAACAACTATCTCGCCATCGCCGGATACTACCTCTCTGGGTATTTGTATAAACGCATTTTACAGTATAGGATGATCGCGTGAAAAAAACGGCACAAATGGGACTGAGATAAATTATGGCCGAGACAATTGCAATTTTGGGAGCAGGCGCAATGGGAACCGTCTATGCCAGCCGGTTCTACGATCTTGATCCGGCCTGCGTCTCATTGGTGGCCTCTGGCGAGCGCTATCACCGTCTTAAGCGGGACGGCCTGATCATTAACCAGCAGCATTATGCTATCCCGGTTATCTCGCCGCAGGATGAAGCCCGGCCCGCCGATCTGATCCTTGTGGCGCTTAAGCATTACCACCTGCCAACCGCGCTTCCAGATATTCGAAATCTGGTGGGTGACGATACGGTGATCCTGTCGGTCATGAACGGGCTGGATAGTGAGGCAATTATCGCTGAACAGTATGGCGCGGACAAAGTGCTTTACTGTATTGCCGTTGGAATCGATGCACAGCGCAGTGAAAATGTCATCCATTATAGCAAGATAGGTTCCCTATTTTTCGGCGAGGCAGAAAATATCCCTCCCAGCGCCAGAGTATTGCAGATTCAGCATCTGCTTAATCGGGCGAAGATCCCCAACGAGATACCCGCCGATATGATGCGGATGCTCTGGTGGAAATTCATGATCAATGTGGGCATCAATCAAAGTTCGGCAATTTTGCGCGCCCCCTATGGAATCTTCCAAACGGATCAGCATGCCCAGGCCATTATGGAAGCCGCTATGCGCGAGGTCATCACTCTCGCTCAAGCAGCCGGGGTTAATCTGGTGATGGATGACATCCCGAACTGGTACAAAGTCCTGAATACGCTTCACCCTTTGGGGAAAACCTCTCTTTTGCAGGATATCGAGGCGGGGCGCATCACTGAGGTAGATGTTTTTGCAGGTAAAGTGGTCGAATTAGGGAAGAGTTATGGCATTCCAACCCCCGTGAATGAACTGCTGCTGCATGCGATAAAAGTGATCCAACAAGACGAAAATTAAACATTCATCCTGAGGAAAACGATTAGATGAAAACCTACACGGGCATTCTGACCGGGCTGGGAAATGTTGGCCTGAATTTTCTGCGAATTTTGGACAAAAAAGAGGCTGTTCTTCGTGAAGAATATGGATTGCAGCTTAAGATCGTGGGTGTAGCAGACACATCGGGTATTTTGACCGACCCAAACGGCCTCGATCTCCCGCGGATCATCCAACACAAAGAACAAAAACGGGGCGTTGGGCTGTTGGGCCAGCGGAATGTATCCCCCTTACAACTGGTGCAAAACGTGCAAGCGGATTTTCTGTTGGAGGCCACGCCCAACAATCTAAAGACAGGACAACCTGGCCTCGATTTGGCTCGTGCGGCGTTAGCAATGGGTAAACATGCGGTCTTAGCCAGCAAAAGCTCGCTGGTCCTGGGGTATTCGGAACTCATCCAATTGGGCGGTCCTCACGCACAGCTTCGCTTTAGTGGTGCTGTTGGTGGCGCACTGCCATCAGTGAATGTTGGCCGGCGTGATCTCGCCGCTGCCCACATTCGGCGCATTGAAGCCATTCTAAATGGGACTACACAGGTGATCCTCCGGCTTATGTCGGAAGGACAAACATTCGAGGATGCGCTGGAAGTCGCACAGCGGTTGGGAATTGCTGAACCTGATCCGAGCCTGGATGTCGATGGCTGGGATACAACGCTCAAACTGGTGATCGTTGCCAATGCCGTGCTGAATCTGCCGCTCAAGCTCGAAGAAGTCGCCGTGAAGGGTATCTTCCCCCTGGATACGGGCGGCCAACGCTGGGCACTGCTTGGCACGATTGATCGGGAAGCGGATGGGATTTACCGCGCTTATGTCGAACCAACACCGCTCACGCCGGATCATCCCTTCTACCATCTTGGGCAGGATGAGATGGGTATTATTTACTACACCGATCTCTATGGACGGATCACAACCACGTGTGCGGGGCAGGGTCCGGCGGGTGCGTCGGCGGGTATGCTGCGGGATGTAATCGATATTCATTACGCGTCTAGATTATTGCATTAACCAGGGCGTGTTCGATATCTTCAACTGATTCCAGGCGTGCAATCGCCTCACGAATCGGGGCGGTTGGGGGTAAGTCGTGGAAATACGTCAACAACTGGCCGCGTAGTTCCAACAGTGTGATGTGCGGCGGTTGATGCGTGCTTTGCAGCGTCAAGGTGGCGTGCCGCAGTACGATTGCTGCCCGTTCGCGCAGATCAGGATCGGGCAGCGCCTGCCCGGTCCGCAATTCATGCGCGATTTGCCGGAATACCCAGGGCCGTCCGAGCGCTGCGCGTCCGATCATCACGCCGTCGCACCCAGTTTCGGCCATCATCCGGCGCACATCTGCCGCGCTGGATACATCGCCGTTCCCAATGATAGGAATCCGCTGTACGCTTTCTTTAACCTGACGAATGTACGACCAGTCCGCTTCTCCCCGAAAGCCCTGGTCAGCAAACCGCGCATGCACCGTAATGGCCGCCGCTCCAACGGCTTCCGCGACCTGGGCTAACGGAATCGCGGCGGGGCTGCTGCTTGTCCACCCGCTGCGAATTTTCACCGTTACCGGAATCTGCACAGCCTGCACAACAGCTTCAATGACGGCTGCTGCACGGTCCACATCTTTGAGGAGCGCCGCTCCCGCGCTGTTTTTCCGGGCGATTTTGGGCACCCAGCAGCCTACATTGATGTCTACAATGGTGGCACCAGCGGCTTCGACAATGCGAGCTGCATCGGCCATTTCCTGCGGATCCGCACCAAACAACTGCACGGCGATAGGGTACTCGTCGGGCGTCCAATCGAAAAGTTCAAAGGTGCGTTCCCGGCTGGAAGGGTACTGCATGGCGCGACTGCTCAAGAGTTCAGTGGTCACTAGTCCACATGCGCCCCCCTCGCGGCAGAGCTGGCGTAAGGCATGGGTGCTCCGCCCGGCCATTGGCGCGAGCAGCAACGGGGGATCGATGAGTACGCCGCCAATACTCAGGGGAACGAGGAATTGCTGAAGGATTGTCACGAAATAACGGTTTCCTTTGCTGGATGGCTGACCTCCATATAGTGTACCCTGTTGCCACACCAGATCGGTAGCTGTTGGTTCTGGATCAGCGCAAGCAAATCAAGCCGGACAACACAAACCGGCTGGCCTGACGAAAAGCCTGTAAATCCCCGATGGACGTCGTTCATTGTCTTTGAATGTCAGCGTGCGATAGAAAGACCGGATTGGTGAAAAGCTTCAGGCCTGTAGAGATTCGAGCATTTTGCACAAAAAAACATCCTCACATTGATATATCTGCTGTTTAAGGAACAAAAAATATAAATTTTCTAAGCTGTTTGATGCTTTGCTAAAGCGTTTGACAGAAAAGTGATTTCCACAAGATTGTGCAGCATGCCCAATAAATTATGTAGAGATTTCAATGGTTTTATCAATTTTCAAGTCGATACCGCACTATACAATAAAAGCCAGTTGTAAGGGCATACTGTTATTAGACAGTATATACAAGGAGAGGGTGTACTATGAAACATCGCCGGGTCCTTCGATTTTTGATCATCTTGCTGGTGGCTATGGTGGCATCAAATTTTGCTATCAAAGTTACCTATGCTCAGGGAGACGAAGCACCAACCGAAGGAATCATCCGTAATTTGGATACTGTCTGGTTACTGCTCACGTCATTCCTGGTCTTTTGGATGCAAGCGGGGTTTGCACTGGTCGAAGCAGGTTTTACACGCACTAAAAACATCTCGAATATCCTGATGAAAAATCTGTTCGACTTTGTGATCGGCAGCCTGGCTTTCTGGGCCATCGGTTTTGCCCTGATGTTCGGCGGAACAGGCAAGTTTCTCGGCGGCGAAGATTGGTTTTTCCTGAGCGATATGCCGGAAATTTATCCGGGCCTCACCGTTTCATTCTATGCCTTCTTCTTCTTCCAATTGGTTTTTGCCGCGACAGCCGCCACCATCGTGTCGGGGGCAATGGCGGAACGAACCGAGTTCAAGGGGTATCTTGTCTACAGCGCGGCGATTTCGATGTTCATTTATCCGATTGTCGGCCACTGGATCTGGGGCGGCGGTTGGTTAGCCCAGCGCGATACCCCCTTTCATGATTTCGCGGGGTCCACAGTCGTACATTCCACGGGTGGTTGGCTAGCGCTGCTGGGGGCACTGTTTCTCGGCCCTCGTATTGGGCGATTTGGTAAAGATGCAGTTCCTATGCCAGGCCACAGTATGACCATAGCAACTCTTGGAACATTCATTCTGTGGTTAGGCTGGTTCGGCTTTAATCCCGGCAGTCAGTTAAATTCAGATGCCATGAGTATCTCGCTGGTCACGGTTAATACCAATATCGCTGCATGTGCGGGAGCTTTTGTTGCACTGCTGCTCGGCTGGTATCTGTCTGGCAAACCGCAGCTTGGTTGGGGTCTGAATGGGGCACTGGCAGGACTGGTCGCGATCACCGCCCCGTGTGCGGTAGTCACACCTGCCGAAGCGATTTTAATCGGTTCGATTGGTGCGGCGGTGATGTACTCCATTGTGATCGGCCTGGAAAAACTCAAGATCGATGATCCGGTGGGTGCTGTCGGGGTCCACGCCGGTGGCGGCATCTGGGGAACGCTGGCTGTTGGTCTGTTCGCCAATACCGACAACATCAAAGGCGTGTTTCATGGCGGCGGAATGGATCAGTTGGTGACACAGACTCTGGGTGTCGGTGCGGTAGCACTGTATGTTATCGGCTGCGGTGTCATTCTTTTCTCTGCTTTGAAAGCGATCCACTGGCTGCGAGTCAGCGCTGAAGGCGAAATAATGGGTCTGGATTTGTACGAACACGGTATGTCTGCCTACCCCGAATTCGTCAAGGCGATTGAAGCGGAATCTGTCGAAGTGATCAGCGCCAAGCGCAAACCAGAACTCGACCCAGTTGCAGGCGACTAACCAATTACGCTGACTAACTGGGTCGAAAGAATGTGTAAGGGTGTACTCACCCGTCGCCAACGGCAGTACACCCTTTACCCCCTTAATCATAACCTTATTGGTGCCAATTGACCAGGAGTTCGTATGCTGACATCCCTTGTTTCAGCAGCGCCCTCATCGATTTATCACTTTACACGTTCGCGGCTGGGCTGGATTCTGATGGCGGCAGTGCCCTTCAGTTTACTCATCCTACTGGCAGCTACCATTCACTCAGTTGAACAGGGTAACACATACTCTATAACTTACTCCTGGGTGCCCAGCCTGGATGTCAAGCTGGCCTTCCGGCTGGATGCGCTCAGCCTGGTGCTGGCCCTGCTTATCACCGGAATCGGTACGCTTATTTTTATCTACAGCAGCCGTTATCTTGAAGGTGATCCGCTGCTGGGGCGCTTCACATTAATCCTGCTCGTGTTTATGGGATCAATGTTGGGGGTGGCGCTGGCCGATAATATCATACTGCTGTTCATCTTCTGGG
Source organism: uncultured Anaerolineaceae bacterium (assembly GCA_964472565.1). Classification (GTDB taxonomy): domain Bacteria; phylum Chloroflexota; class Anaerolineae; order Aggregatilineales; family Aggregatilineaceae; genus DATAMF01. Next base: position 7,935 of record CAYYNB010000088.1, on the reverse strand, counting down.
AACTCACCAGTTTTAGCTCATACCTCTTGATCGGGTTCAACCATCAGCGCGAAGCGGCGCGTGACGCAGCCAAACAAGCGCTTATCGTCACCGGTGCAGGCGGATTGATGATGTTGGCCGGGCTGGTTCTTTTGGCCCTGACTGCGGGCACCTGGGAATTTTCGGAGATGCAGTCCGCTACGGTGCGCAGCAGCCACCTTTATCTTCCCATTCTGCTGTTAATCGCGGTAGGAGCCTTCACCAAATCGGCCCAGTTTCCATTCCATTTCTGGCTGCCCAACGCCATGGAAGCACCGACTCCTGTTTCCGCTTATCTGCATTCAGCTACGATGGTCAACGCCGGAATCTATCTGCTGGCACGCGTAGCGCCGATCCTGGGCGAGACGAGCGAATGGCAGGCCAGCCTGCTGCCCATCGGCGCGCTCACTTTGCTCATCGGCGGCTATCTGGCGTGGCAGCAAACCGATCTAAAACTCATTCTGGCCTATACCACCATCAGCACGCTGGGCCTGATGGTCCTGCTGTTGGGCCTCAATGCGCCCGACATCGCGATCCTGCTGCTGCTGGCCCATGCCCTGTACAAAGGGGCGCTGTTTATGGTGGCAGGTATCATCGATCACGAAACCGGAACCCGCGATATTACCAAGCTGGGCGGGCTGCGCCAGATCATGCCACTGACGGCAGGCGCAGCAGTCCTCGCCGTGCTGTCGATGGCCGGTATTCCACCGCTGCTGGGCTTTGTCACCAAAGAAGCTGTCTATGATGCCAGTCTTGCGGCGCATATGCCATCTGTTTCCGCCTCGTTTCTAACCGGAATCTTTGTATTAGGTAATGTATTCAATGCAGGGGCCGGATGGGTGGTCCTGCGTCCATTCTTTGGTAAGCTGCGCACCTCACACGGGCACGAAGCTTCGGCACGCTTATGGATCGGTCCCCTCCTGCTGGGCATCATTGGGTTGTTATTAGGGCTTTTACCCCTAATCACGCCGCTGCTAGAACAGACCGCGCTCCACCAAGCGCATGAGATCAAGTTATGGCATGGCTTTAACACCGCATTGGCGTTGAGTGCCTTAACCATTGCGGCTAGCATCGTCCTGGCCCTCTACACCAGCCGCTTAACCCTGTGGGTCGCGCCGCTGACCAATGCCATTCGCAAAATCGGCCCCCAGCGTTTTTATATGCAGGCGATTGACGGTGTACTGGCGATCTCTGCGATAAGCAGCCGCATCGTGTTGAAAGCCTATTTGCGTCAATATATCCGTGTCATCCTGACTGTGTTCGTCCTGGCCCTCGCCTATGTATTGATGACCGAAATTGAATTTACCAATCTGTTAGATCGCCCCCGACCCCGCTTTTATGAGATAACCCTGGCCGCAGTCATTATCCTGGCAGCACTAACCGCCATCCGGATCAATAAGCGCCTATCGGCGGCGGCGGCTCTGGGCACGGTAGGCTACGGCGTCACGCTGATCTACATTCTCTATGGAGCGCCCGATCTCGCCATGACGCAGTTCGCCATCGAAACCCTGACGGTGATTCTGTTCGTGGTGGTGGTCTATCGCCTCCCCAAGCTAAAAACACTATCCAGCCGCCGATCCCGGCGCATGGATGCCATTCTTGCCGCCCTGGTCGGAGCCACCATGACGCTGCTCACCCTGGTCGTGACCTCCATCCCACTCACTTCACGATTGTCGCCCTTTTTCGCTGAGACAAGTTATGTCGTTGCGCATGGGCATAACGTCGTCAATGTCATTCTGGTCGATTTTCGCGGCTTTGACACAATGGGCGAGATCACCGTCCTGTCCGTTGCGGCCATCGGTGTTTATGCCCTGCTGCGGTTGAATCTACACCGGGGAGGAACTGACTGATGCGTTCGCTCATTCTCCAAACATCTATCCGCTATCTGGTGCCGCTTCAAATCATGTTCTCCCTCTTTTTACTGCTGGGGGGGCATCAGGGACCAGGCGGCGGTTTTGTCGGTGGTCTGGTGGCGGCTTCCGCATTCTCAATCTACGCCATCGCTTACGACGTGGAAAGCGCGCGCCGCACCCTGCACATTGATCCAATTGTGCTCATCGGAGTCGGCCTGCTCATGGCATTAACGAGCGGCATCCTGGGATTGATCATTGATGGTCAGTTTATGGTTCACCAGTGGGGTGAACGCAGCTACCCCGGCATCAAACAACTCAACACCCCACTATTGTTCGACTCTGGCGTTTATGCGGTGGTGGTCGGCGTCACGCTGCTCATCATCTTCTCGCTGATCGAAGAGGAGGCGTAACCATGGAGATTTTGTGGGCCATCGTAATCGGCGTGCTCTACGCTGCGGGGATTTATATGATTCTGCGGCGCAGTCTTTTCAAGCTGATTCTGGGGTTATCGCTGCTTGGACATGCCTCGAACCTGCTGATTTTTGTGATCGGGCGTCTGACTCGCAACGCGCCGCCGCTGATTGCGGAAGGCGAAAATGTGCTGTCTGCCCCCTACAGTGATCCGCTGCCTCAAGCGTTGATCCTCACCGCCATTGTGATCGGGTTTGGTGTGCAGGCATTCGCGGTTGTGCTGATCAAGCGTGCGTACAGCATCAACCATGTTGATGATTTTGATATATTGAGTACACAGGATATCTGACCGATGGATGTTCTCCTGGTTTTGCCGATTCTGATCCCGTTTAGCACGGCTATCATGTGTATTCTCGCCTGGAATCATATTAACTGGCAGCGTGGATTCACATTAACTGGCATGGCGGCCCTGCTGAGCACTGGCGTAGCGCTGCTCTATGCGATTTCTGAAAACGGCGTACAGGCCACGCAGATGGGCGGTTGGTCTGCGCCTTTTGGTATCACCCTCGTCGCCGATTTACTCAGCGCTATCATGATCCTGATAACCGGACTGATGGGTTTTGTGGTTGCCGTATATTCCCTTTCCAGCATGGATCGCAAGCGGGAGTGCTTTGGCTACTACCCCCTGTTTTGTATTCTGCTGATGGGGGTCTGCGGCGCATTTCTGACCGGAGACATCTTTAATCTCTACGTGTGGTTCGAGGTACTGCTGATCAGTTCTTTCGTGCTGTTGGCCCTGGGGGGCGAAGGTCGCCAGATCGCCAGTGCGATCCAATATGTGACGATCAATCTGCTGGCCTCCGCGTTTTTCCTGCTGGCGGCGGGGATGCTCTATGCCGTGACGGGCACGTTGAACATGGCCGACCTGCACGACCAGATCCGACAGGTGAACCAGCCGGGGATGGTCAACATGCTGGCCCTGATGTTTCTGATCGCGTTCGGAATCAAAGCTGCGATCTTCCCGGTTTTTTTCTGGCTGCCGGTATCCTATCACACGCCCCCGGTCCCTGTTTCGGCCATTTTCGCCGCGCTCCTGACCAAGGTCGGTGTTTATGCGCTGCTCCGTGTGTTCACTCTGCTTTTTGTACAGGATATGGAGAACATTCACGCGCTGATGCTTATCATCGCGGCGTTCACCATGATTACCGGTGTGTTCGGGGCCGTTGCGCAATACGACTTCCGAAGTCTGCTGGCCTTTCATATTGTCAGTCAGATCGGTTATATGCTGATGGGACTGGCCCTGTTTACGCCACTGGCATTGGCCGGTGCGATCTACTTTATGGTGCATAACATCATCGCCAAAACCAATCTGTTCCTGATCAGCGGCGTGATCAACAAAACCCAACATTCTTTCGATCTCAAAAAGCTGGGCGGCCTCTACCGGACTCAGCCGCTGCTCAGTGTCCTGTTCCTGATCCCTGCTCTATCATTAGCGGGTCTCCCGCCGCTGTCGGGCTTCTGGGGCAAACTCATGCTGATCCGTGCCGGATTGGAAGCGGAAGAATATGCAATTGTCGCCGCAGCGCTGTTTGTCAGCTTGTGGACGCTGTACTCCATGATCAAAATCTGGAATGAGGCCTTTCTTAAGAATGGGCCTGAGCCGCCTACCCCTCAAACACACCAGCCATCCGTTGCACTGCTCCTCCCGGTGATTACGTTAGCAGCGATCACGATTCTGTTAGGGCTTGCCGCGAATCCCGTTTTCAACCTGGTTCAGGATGCGGCGAATCAACTGCTGGAACCGAGTGAATATATCACGGCAGTGATGGGGGCGCGCTCATGAAATATTCACTTCTCAATATTGCGCTGGCCTTAGCCTGGACCTCCCTAACGGGTGAATTTAACGAAGTGAACTTCGCATGGGGTTTGCTGCTGGGTTATTTTCTGCTGTTTCTGCTGCGCGATGTGGTCGGCACAACCCGCTATTGTAACAAGGTCTGGCAGGTGATCTATTTTACGTTGTATTTCGTCTGGCAGCTTGGACTAGCGAATTTCATCGTGGCCTGGGAAGTGATTACGCCCAAACTGCATATGCGCCCCGCCATTATCGCCGTGCCGATTGATCTCAAACAGGATTTTGAGATCACCCTGCTGGCGAACCTCATTACCCTCACGCCGGGAACGCTGTCACTGGAAGTCTCTGAGGACAAGCGCACCCTCTATGTACATGCGATGTATGTCGATGACATCGAGGAATTCCGGCGTTCGATCAAGAATGGGTTTGAAACCCGTGTGCGGGAGTTATTCAAATGAGTTTCGATAATCCATTCGTTCTCACCCTTTTTTCTGCGCTCATGCTTGGCTTCATTATGGCGTTTTACCGTTTGCTGCTGGGGCCAAGTCTCGCAGATCGAGTTGTGGCGCTGGACCTGATCACATCGTTAGCAGTGGGAACCATTGCGCTATTCGCCATTGCGACAGATACCAAGCCGCTGCTCGATGTGATCGCCGTCGTCGCGCTGACCTCATTTCTGGGGACCATTGCTTTTGCCTACTATATCGAAGTGAGGAAAACCTGATGGATCTTGTCCGTGATATAGCAACGATTGGCTTCATTCTGGTTGGCACCACTTTTATCCTGATCGCCGGATTAGGTATTCTGCGGATGCCGGATCTCTTTTTGCGGATGTCGATGACCACCAAAGCCTCAACTATCGGCGTCGGCTCGCTTTTGATTGCCTGCATGATCTATTTTGACGATGGACCAAGCATCGCGAAAGCCTTTGCGCTCTTGATCTTTATCATGCTCACCGCACCGGTATCTGCGCATATGATCGGGCGCGCCGCCTACCACGATAAAGATGTGACTTTATGGCGTAAAACCCACACCGATCACTTCAAAGAATATGCGCAAGCCAGACACTATTCATCCACTATCGAGCGGTAGAAACAGTCAAATTTTCAAGTGTAATTGGGTCTGGTATCCTTCCCGCGCACACCAATCATGAGGGGGAAGGTGTCGATATATCGTCGGGACGAGGTGCTGGCTGGGGAGCCAAAAAGTGATTAACCAGTTTGAGCAGTTCTTCGGGCAAAAATGGCTTAGCGAGAAATGCATTACAGCCGAAACCTTCAGCCAGCCGGATCGACTCCTCGTCCGCCTGAACAGTCACTGCAATAATCGGGAGAACATGTGGGGGATTTTGCCGCCGCAAGCTGAGTACGACGCTGCGCCCGTTCACGTCGGGCAGATCGATGTCCATCAACACCAAATCCACATGGGCCGCGCGCGCCCAACGCGCCCCCTCAAGACCTCGCGTCGCGTGGTGAACCGTATGCCCAGCCGATTCCAGGATACGAATAATAAAGTCTGCGGTATTCTGGTTGTCTTCGACCAACAAAATAGTAGCCATTCATTTTTCCTTTTAACACTCATTTAGCGGCGGGGAGATATAAAATATTTATCCACACTTTAGCACGAAACAGGCTCCCTCACAATCCCATCAATCACCAGGGCAACCGCACCTTTTACCGAGGAATCTGTTCCCAAAGCGGCAAGCGCCAGGGCAACTTCGCGCTGTGGTTCCTGCAAAGCTTCCGCCGCAATGATGCTGCTGACTGTCCCTAACAGATAATCACCCCCTAGAATCAGCGTACCCCCCAGTACAATCAGCGAGGGGTTAAAGAGGTTGATCAGATTAGCGATGCCCGTCCCCAGGTGCAAAGCGACATCGGCCAGCGTGTCGCGGGCCAACTGATCGCCCCGGTTGGCGGCTTCCACAACAATTTGCATGTTGATACGCTCGTAATGGCTGCCAACCAGAGAGGGGATGATTGAAGGGGCACCCCGTTTGAGGGCCTGGATAATGCCATCTTTTACGGCTCGCGGGCCAACCAGAGTCTCCCAGCAGCCCCGTCTGCCGCAGCTACACATCTCGCTGCCGGATTCCACGATGATATGTCCAACTTCGCCTGCATATCCTGTCGCACCGCGATAAAGCTGACCATTGAGCATCAGTCCTCCAGCGAGACCAACGCCTGTACCGAGGTATAAAAAGTCACGGCAGCCTTTAGCAATACCAAAATAATGTTCACCGAGAGCCGAGGCATTCCCGTCATTCTCAATATAGAGTGGAACGCCGTATTTATGGCCCCACATCTGGCGAAAATCGACATTACGCCAGCCCAGCGGCGGCGAATATTTTAGGATACCGTTAGCCGTGTCTACCAACCCCGTAATGCCTAAACCGATCCCCAGCAAAGGCAGGTTGTTGGCGGTCCCCGCCCGCCGCGCCGCGTCGATCAACTCTTCTGCCTGAATGAGAATATCCGGCTGAGAAACGCCGTTCACATCCACTTGCCGCCGCCAGAGCGTATGTGCGGTAAAGTCGGTGAGGATAACGGTCACACGTTCCGGTGTGATTTCAACCCCAATAATGCAGCCGCCAGCCGGGTTCAGTTCCAGCAAAATCCCCGGACGCCCACGAGAACTCACCTCTTCCAGTCCGAGTTCTCGAATTAACCCCAGTTCAATCAGCTCACTGACAAGCGACGAGATCGTGCTGCGATTCAGCCCGGTTTGCTCCGCCAGATGAGCGCGTGACTGTGGCGAAACAGCCAGAAGCTGATCCAGGATCAGGGAGCAGTTCATTTGTTTAACTAGATTCTGATCGGCTGGCGCACGATTCATGGAGCCTCACAATTTATGCATCAGGGCAACAAAATAATATAAAGCGGATGGGCGATTTGTCAAACTCAAGTCTCAGTCTTTATCCACGCCTCAAGGGAGAATCTCCGTTTATTGATAGCTGTATCAACAACCTACATGACAACTTGACAAAAGCCTATTTTGTTGGTTTAATGAACAAAATCAAATTTTACCACCTCTTAGCCTGATATACCAACCTAAGAGGTTCTCAGAGCGTCCGTTTAATTTTGTTGGTTCGGGAGTATTTTACTCCTGGTCAGATTTATTCAAGGAGGTTCTAGAACATGAAGAATTTGTTACGTTTGTTTAGTGTCGTGGCTCTGGTAGCCCTGGCGATCTCACCCATCGTCGGTGACACCAAGACGGTCAGCACGGCGCAAGCCCAGGATGATACATTTACCATTGCCTGGATCCCCAAGTCCCTCGACAACCCTGTGTTTGAACTGGGGCGCGATGGCTGTATGGCAGCGGCGGCGGAACTGGCCGCTTCAACCGGCCAAACGATCGAATGCCTCTATATGGGGTCGGTCAACTCTGACGCGGCTGAACAGGCTGCCGTGATCGAAGATGCCATTGCACAGGGTGTGGACGCCATCGGCGTAAGCTGCAACGATCCCGATGCCTGCATCGACCCGATCAATGCGGCGACTGAAGCCGGCATCCCGGTCATGACCTGGGACTCCGACTCGCCCGAATCAAGCCGTATCACCTACCTGGGTGTGGACAACTACACCGGCGGTGTGGCGGCAGCCAACCTGTTGATTAAAGAAATGGGCACATCGGGCAAAGTTGCCCTGCTGACGGGCGTGCCTGGTGCCTTCAACCTTGAAGAGCGTATCCGCGGCTTCAAGGATGGCATTGCGGGAACCGACATCGAAATCGTGACGACGGTTGCTTGCAATGACGACATCAACCTGGGCGTGCAGGTGGTCGAAGAGACCATGC
>CAYYNB010000087.1:0-23537 GCA_964472565.1 uncultured Anaerolineaceae bacterium | reverse complement strand
CGGCTGCCCGTCGAGGGTGCGCTGGACGCGCATTTGGGACACGAAGTCGCCCATCACTCCGGCCACGTTGTTCGCTCCTTCGACACGCATCAGCCCCAACGTCGGAACGGCACGGCCCAATGCTTCAGCAGTGCTGCCCAAACGCCCAGCAGCCCGGTCGAGGGCAGACGGATCACCGCCCGCCGCCTGCGCAGGATGCAGGGTCGCGCCCAGCGCGGTAATCCGGTCTTCGACTTCTTCGCCGTGCATATCATCGGCATAATCACTGCGTTCACGGTCGGCTCTGGACTGGCCCGCCTGGGAGCGGACGTCGGCTCCTACCGCGCTGACCCGGTCCTCGACCTCTTCACCCTGCATCTCCGCCGCCGATTGGGAGCGATCTACCGCTGCGCGGGTTTGGATGGCTTGTTCTCCAACCGCAGCCGGAGATACCGGCGTGCTTTCCAGGGGCGTGAAGGTCCCCATCCGGCGGGAACGAACCGGCGTAAACAAGCCTTCGGTCAGTTCCAGGTCGCCTTCCACCGGCTCGGCAGGCAGCATCAGGAAATCCTCACGCTTACGTTTGTCACTCCGGTCACTGAGCAGCGGAACACCCAGCAGAGGGCCTACTGCTTTGCCGACCAACGGGATGCTCTGTCCGACCTGGCGCACCATCGCGCCCTCGGTGAACTCACTCGCTGCTTCTCCCAGATCAGTTCCCCGCAGCCCAGGCAGGTAAGCCAGCGTGCGCGCGGCGGCACTCAGACTGCGTGAGCCGCCTAACATCAGGCCCGCCGCCTGCGACGTCGTTGCGCCTTGCCCCAATGCCGACGCTCCGGCCAGGGCGCTGCTGCCCACGTTCATCGCCAGCGCTGCGCCGCCGGTAGCGACCGCTGTCCCCGCTGCGGCAGCGCCCACCGCTACCGTACCGGGCGCGACCATCACGCCGCCCGTCGCCTGCCCAATCGCTCCAAACAGGCGGTTGATGCTGTTCCAGACCGCCTTGATACCACTCCACAGCAGAATCCAGATCAGGATGGCGCTGATCAGGCTGACCCCGAGCACCACCAGGGCATTGTGGGTGGCCGCTGCGCCCAGTAAAAAGGACACGATCAGGCTTTGCAGGAGGGCGATGACGATGGTCTGGATGATTAACTCAATCCACAGGTCCAGCACCGAACGCGCGATGACCTCGGTCTTCTTGAAAAAAGAAAATACGATGGCAACGCTGAAACTCACGAATGTAAGCCCTTGGGCTATCGTCAGCAGGAGAAAGATCATCTGTTCGATGACGCCAAAGATGACCAGCGGCCAGGCCGAGAAGATACGAAACTGCGCGGCTCCGGCTTTATCAATGGATGCCTGCCGTTCGTCATCGCTCATGTCATCAAAGCCCCAGGAAGCGTTCGCGACGTAGAAATAGCCATCCTCGTAGAACTGCCACGCGGTCGGCAGATCGGTCTCGTACATGGCTCCCCGTGGTTGGGTGCAGGCGGTCAGCGTGGGTGGTGGATAGCCCATCACATCCTGCCCATCTGCCAGGAGGTAAGAGAGCGCAATATCTAACCCGTCCACGCCTTCGCCAAAGGCTGTCATCTGCGCTCCGGGCAGATACGGTCCCAACGCATCACAGGCAGGCAGCGGCGGTAAATCACTGCTCGATACAGCGGATAGCGAACTGAACGGGCTGCCTGCACTTTGCAGGTTATCCACCGCGACATGATAAAAGCCGGAACTCAGGTCGCGGCGGAATTCAAACATGCTTTGATAGAGCTGCGGTCCTAACTGAAAGAACACAGCCCCTGCCAGATACCAGCCAATCGCGCTGCGCGGGCTGACGATGTTCAGCCGGACAAAAGCCGCCAGCAGATAGGTGATTCCCAGCACGATGAGCGCAATGACGAAGGACAGACTGGCCGTCACACGCATCTGGTCATTGGTCTGCTGGATGAGCGGCGCGAAGGCGTTATTCACCAGCCACAGGTTGATGAGTTCGATGGCGTGGCCCATCATGAACAGGCCCTTCTGTAAGGTCCAGCCGCTGACCGCTAACATGCGCAGCAGGTCGTACCAGAGTTTGTCGATCTGGGTTTGCAGCCCATCTAAAAGATCATCGACTACCGACATACCCATAAGGGATTATTCCTCCGCGATATCGCCGGAACAGATGGTGTTGACTTCGTTGATCCAGGACACGATGTTGCGTCCCGGCACTTGGGTGGGATTACCCGGATCGCGCCCGGTGGTATCCAGGGCATACGCGATGCGGCGGGCAGTCCCGCGCGGCCCATATGCCGCCAGCGTGAAGATCTTGGTTTCACCGGGCTGAATATCCGTAATCACGATGTCCGACGGAAGACCTACCTCTTCCGCTGCGGCCTGGCTGGCTCCCCACACACCTTCCATCTCGATACCACCGGGTAGGGTGATGGTGCTAACATACATCTGTGCCGCCGGGAAAACGTCGTATTCCAGACTGCCCACGTTTTTGATCTCAATCGTCCAGACAAAAATGGATCGTGGCTGACCATCCTCATCCGGTTCAGCCGCAGGTACATCATTGATGTCCATTACGCGAAAGCGCAGCCGCAGGCCCGAAGGCTGAGGCGAGGTGTAGATGGCATCACCGACAAAGTAATCGTTGGTGCGCACATATGGTGTCGGCGTCGGCCAGGGGGTGTAGGTGGGACGCGGCGTGGCTGTCATACTGCCCGGTGCGCCACCCGGCGGCGGAATCAGCACGGTCGGATAGATGGGATAAGACACCCGGATGATGCTGTAGCTTTGCGGTGAGGTCACGACGCCGCTGGCATAAATGCTGATCGTGGCAGACGTCACAGTGGTCGGGATTGTGATGGGAAACACGCCGGTTCGGGTGACATCCGGGATAACATCCACGGTAAAATAGCCGCCGCTGCCCATCCAATAGTAGGGATACATGCTCATGCTCCCCGAATACGAGACATAGACGGCTCCGGCGCTTTGTCCAGTCCACTGGACGTAGATGGTGTTGAAATTGGGCGCGACCTGATACCAACTGACATTGGATGCGAAGTACGACGGCCACAACGGCAGGCTGGTCGGCGGCTGCGTCAACGTCGCGCGGGGCGTACTCGATGGGCAAATATACTGCGGCAGCCCGTTAATCCGTAGGTTTTGTGCCGCTCCCGTGCAGGCCAACGCCGCCAGGAGCAGCATACAAGCTGAAACGATCCAGAGACGCTTTCGGTTATCGTTCATGCTGTTTCTCTAGGGGATAAGACCGGGTTGGTTCCCGGCTGGCAGCAGGAGCGTGAACGCTGACTCGTTGCTGCTGCGATATCGATTTGAGATGTCCCAGGACTGGCCGAAGTAGGGTACGACGAGGCTAATCCGGGCATTGGTTTGAATCTGGATGCGGGCGTAGCCCGACTCGTCAGTAAAGGCCTGGGCCAGAACGCGATTGGTGGCGACGTCCACAATGCGGACGGGAATGCCACGCACACCTTCTGCTGGGTCCACTGCCCGGTTGACGTTTTCATCATAGGCAATGATGACCGCTACCGTCATGACTTCTGGCGGTGCATTGGTGGCGGTGGGCTGGATGGCTGGTGGTCCCTGGATAAGCTCGATCCGTCGGGCGGATTGTGGCTCCGGGGAGGGCGTCAGTGCGGAGTCAGATACAACAGCAGCAGATGGATTTCTCTGGTAAATCAGCACGGCATCCAGGGCGAGCATGGTATCTGAACTGGCCGGATTGTGTTGAGATGTGTTTCGGACTAGCAGCGTGTGCGCACCCGATTCAACTTGAAAGGTATCGGTGCAGGTGAAGTGTGCTTCGGCGGAGTAAGAATCGACAGTTCCGTCGATTTGCCCATCGATGACGACTTCCCACTGACCGCCGTTCCAGAAGGCGACATAACACACCCGCACCCCTTGGCCTTCGAACTGCAAGCGCACGGCAGCGTCTGATTCTGTGCTGTAGCGATATTCGTTCTGCCCCGCCGACCACGACCACATCTCGGTCCACTGCCCGGCGACATATTCCAGATTGGGGTGATCTGACTCCAGACGGGTCCATTCATCCAGCGGTAGGGCGTCCAGGGTGGTGTTTTCCGGCGCAAAGCCAATTACGCCAGGCATCATGGCAGTCACTTCCAACACGCGGACAGCTAGCGTCGGTGTGATTGTTGGGGTGGATGATGGGGTATAGGTGGACGTCACTGTTGGCGTCGGAGTTAAAGTCGCTGTCGGCGGGACAGTGAGTTCTATCGTCGCGGTGATGGTTGCCGTTGGTGTAACCTTCATCGGCGGCTTATCACTGCCCCCACAAGCCACAAGTGCCAGCAGCAACAATGCAAAACAAAGAATTCGGGTCATATGGATGCTCCAAAACTAGATGAGTTCGGCATCTACCATCGTAGCGGAGCAGGGGGGTGAGGAATGCGGAGAATTCCCGTTTGGGGATAGGAAAATTCCACAATTGGGATCGCAAAATTCCGCACTCAAGCAACTGCGGGATGTTCTTTGAAGCTAACCTGGTGATCCGGTATACTAGAACATAGGTTCACGTCATGATGGGAGGATGTGATGGCAATCGGGTGGCTGATTTTGGCTATTGCTGCTGGCGCGGTTGCGCTCAATATTATGGGACCTATTCGCGGCATAAGTGAGAAAAAGATGGGTGTTTATGAGCGTATGCTACCAGGAATGCAAGTGGAGGTAACATCGGAGAATCTACGGGCATGGCTGGCTCGGATGACAATAGCCGCTGTGCTGTTAGAAGTGATCATTCCGGGCGTGATCTATGCAATGCTTGCAGAAGAATTGGAAATGTCTGGAGTGTTATTGGGAATGCTGTTTTGGGGTGGCGCGTGGATTATTGGAGCACTGCCTCAGATGATATTCGAACCGATGCTGATCCACGTACCGCGCCGTTATGTGGTTCACAACATCGTGTGGTCCTTGCTCGTCTATCTATTCATTGGTGCTGTTGTCGGGCTAATCTATCCAGTTAGTTGACCAAGCCCACAAATGGAGAGCTGGTAATTTTTCATCTCAAGAGACTACCCTAGTACCCCAACTTGGTGAAATTGTAGGGTTGTTGATGCAACGAGCGGCTAACGCTGATTGTTCAACCCTACAACTTAAACTGTGTTGGGTACTAGGGCAAAAATCCTTCTTCGGCAGCAAGAGCAATCAACTGGATATTTGTCTCAACGCCAAAGCGGCGGCGCAGCTTCTCGCATACCCCATAGACGCGGCGTACCGGCACCCGACGTTGCAGGGCAATTTCCTGTGGGCGGATGCCCTGGGCTAGTAGACACAAGATATCGCGTGCTTCAGGGTCCACAAGTTGCCAGCCCGCCCGATCAGACTGCATTGCCAACAAATACTCGGAATTAGCGGTGGGGGAGAGGTACGGGCGACCACGTATCACCGTCTGGACGGCTTCTACCAAATAGCGACTCAGAGGATCATGCTTATACAAATAACCCATTGCCCCGACTGTGAATAACTCCTGGACGATCAGCCCATCGGATAGGTAACTCAAAATCACAATTCGTGCACGACGTGCAGCTACCTGTACCTGTTCAACCAATGACAGCACATCCAGGTCTGGTTCAAGTCGGTCGCCCAGCAGGATCACATCGGGCTGCGTCTCTCTCAATGCTTTCAGCAAGTCCGAGAGCAGATGATAGGTACCTACTACCTGAAAATGCCCAGACTGAATCAAGACGGTTTTTATGCCTTCCACAGTTAGATCTACGTTATCGGCAATGATGATGTTCACCGCCATGCTCGTTCACTCCACTCCATTTCTCGCCTGTTACAGCATAACATATCCGGTGTGCCTCCAGGAGTGGCAAAATAGGACATCCGGGAGGGAAATTTACCGATCCAGATCGGAATCCTCCCACCTGAATCGAAAACCCGGCGCTGCGTATCCGCCGGGTTCAAGGATGAAAGTCCATGAGGGTTAGATCAAGCCGCGTTTAACTGCTTCAAGTACAAGCTGTTCATTGGTCTGGACACCCATTTTCTCACGCATGTGATCCTGCTTACGGTAAACGGTACGAGGCTGGATGGATAAAGCGACGGCGATGGCTTTGGGCGATGCTCCGTCACGCATGAGCCGCACCACCTCCAATTCACGTTCAGTCAGGACCGGGGTCGGTGAATTGGTATAAGCTAATATCACCCCTACGGCAGGCGATAGAAATTGCTGGCGAGCATAGACACGCCGCACGCCAACCGCCAACAGATCGCGCAGCAGCTCATCCCTATCCATTACTCCTACGGCCCCACATTCCAACGCTGCCCGGATACTAGCTTCCGTCCACTGTCGCCCCAACACAATCACACGAATGTTAGGTTGCTCTTCACTCAACCGTGCTAAGGCTGCCAGGACATTTGCTTGTGATAAACTGTCCCCTAACAAAAGTACATCGACTTCCTGGGCGGTCTCCAGCAGCGTCCCCACACTGGCAAAACTACCCACGAAGTTTATATCAGAAGCCCGGTTGAGAATCTCCTCAACCGCGATGCAGATTAAGTCATGGTCATCGACCACCGCTGCTTGTATTGTCACCGACCACACCACCTTTCTAAAATAACCGAACTAGAACTAATGTTCGGTAAAATAAAATCATTATCTCAAATTGCTCATGAAATCACAATCTGATTTTCGTAATAGTTTCGTTTACTTTCGGTTTACGGATATAACGAAAGATCGCTTAAAAGGAGGGATGTACTAATAGAACTCTAAAAATGTCCCAAATGGGACATGCTCATGTCTCAAATAGGACATTGCTGTGTCCAAAAGTGACACTTACCTGTCATTTTTTGACACTCAGACGGTAAAACTGCCCCGCCTCCATGTCCTATTTTGCCACTACAGGCTGTCACACTTTTTCTGATACGCTGAATAGGTCGAACGTTTGAGCGAAACGGAGTGTGGCGGATGCGCAAAACAGGATGGCTCTCATGAGCGGGAATGCATTGTCAGAGCAGGATGCTTATGTATTGGCCCGTGCCTTGCTGGATATGGAATGGCAGAATCTGCCGTGCAGCCCACTGGTCCAGCTGCTGCTGTCCAATACCAACATCCATGTGCCGGAAGAGGCTCGAGCGCTACGGCGGATGTTGGGTCCGGTCGGGCTGGAAGCCGTCTGGCGCGTGGACCCTAACGGCCCCATTCCAGTCGCACGGTTGCGGAGTAATGATGTCGATACCGTACCGGAACTACCGGAAGCGGCGTGCCTGAGCAAGGAACAGACACAGCAAGCGGCTGAAGTGGGGCGGTGGCTGGACGAGTATGTAGAGTGGGCCAGCCGCGCCGCCAATGAAACCCCGTTGTTGTTCCACGAAGGTGCCGGTCTTTGGTTGGCTGCCCTAGCGATTGGTCGCCGGTTGTGCATTCACACTCCCTGGGGCCAGGAAGTTTTCCCCAACCTATTTGTGATGCTGGTCGCAGTTTCGACCTACTACCGCAAATCTGCCGGGCTGAGTCTGGCAAGTAAAGTAGCTCGGGCTGCCATGCCACATCTCATTCTGCCTCAACCGGGATCGCCGGAAGCTTTCATGAGTATGTTGGGAGGTGTTCTGCCACCCAACTTCGACGAGATCCCGGCCCGTGACCGAGATCGTTTGATCAAGGGCAACCGCTATGCCGCCCAGCGCGGCATCCTGCGCGACGAACTGTCAGCTCTGTTCAAATCCTTCGGGCGGGACTACATGCAAGGGCTGAAGGAACTCCTGATGCAGCTCTATGACTGCCCTGATTACCTCGACTCGAACACGAACAACCGGGGTATGGTGGTGATTCGAGATGCGGCGCTCTCCATTTTGGGAGCAGCCACTCCGGCGGAATTATCGGTGTCGCTGAATGTCAGTGATTGGTTCAATGGCACACTGGCGCGTTTTGTCCTGCTCACGCCCGAACCCGATTATGTTGAGCGTCCGGCTTCCAAAGAAACTGCTGTGCCAGATCAACTCGTGCGCCACTTGAGAAACTTGCATGAGGCATTACCAGCCCCAGCGGAGCAGGCCGCTCTTGGTGATACCCCTGTGGTAGATCCCTGGTCGCTGGTAGCGACCGAAGTCTGGGAACCGCTGTACCAGTATGAGCGGGTGCTGCGGGAGATGACAGCCCCGAATTCACCATTGGATGATCGGCTGCGTACCGTCTACGGACGGCTGCATGTCCAGGCATTGAAGGTGGCGATCATCCTGGCTGCATTGGACTGGATTGAACTTGGTGACCGACGACAAAACAAACCGGTGGTTCGGCCTGCTCACTGGTATCGTGCTCAGCAGATTGTCGAGAACTGGCGAGCCTCTGCGCACCGGCTGCTGCACGACCTGGGTGAGAGTGAAGAATCGCGGCTGGAAACGCGCATTCTCAAGCTGCTCTCCGGTCAGAAAGAAGGATTATCAGTCCGCAGTATCTACCGCACGCTGCGCTCACCGCGTAAGCCTGTCATGGAAGCCCTTAAAGCTCTGGAACAGGACGCGCAGGTGATCGGGGAAGTTATCCAGACCGGGGAACGTGGGCGTCCTTCGGAACGTTACCGGCTGGCCTAAAAGGCGGGGGCCATGACAGAAAACAAAACCCGTCACGTGTCGCAGCGGCAGGACAAAAATCCTTATTGAGGGGAAAAAATAATGTCGCGGGGAAAAGCCAAAAATCGGAATTTGTCGTGTGTCAATCGTCATTTGCCGGTGACAAATTGAGGAGCAAGAACGATGGGGTCGGTGGATACAAAAGCTTTGAAGGAGCGCCATGACCTGCGGCGTATTGTGGAACAAGACCTGGGACCGGCACCGGCGCGCAGCCGTCGTGCAAGCCTGTGGAAATGCCCGTTTCATGGCGAACATAAGGGATACAGCCTGGCCGTATGGGCGGATGGATACTGCTGTTTTGGCAAGTGCCAGATCAGTGGCGACGCCATCGACTGGCTGCAGCGTTACCACCATCTGAGTTTTGATGAAGCCGTTCGGCTGTTGGATGGGGGATTGGGATCGTCGCCGATCCTTGCCGCACGTCGACCTGACCCACCGGACGATGACCCACCGCCAATGACCTGGCAGGTTCATGCCCGGCAGGTCGTGGATATGGCTGAAGAAACCCTGTGGTCATCTCAGGGTGAACCAGCGCGAGACTACCTGCTGGCACGCGGCTTGACGGTGAGCACTATCCAGACGGCTCATTTGGGCTATATCCCCGGTGGATACCGCGAGTGGCGCACGATTGCCGGGCTGAGTGTGCCGTGTGGCATTACCATTCCGTGGCTAACGGACAGTGAGGAAACCGTGTGGACCGTAAAAGTGCGGCGGGCATCGGGAGCGCCCAAATACCTCCAGCTAGCTGGAGGCAGTCAGGGAGGGTTGTACCAGGCGGATCGACTGAAAGGAGCCAGAGCCGCGCTGTTCTGTGAGGGAGAATTTGATACGCTGCTTGCCCAGCAGGAAGGAGAACCGCTGATTGCAGCCGTGACGGTTGGTAGTGCCAGCTGCCGCCTCAACCGTCGTTGGTTGGGCGATCTGGTGAGTGTACCGATCATCCTGGCTGCCTATGATATGGATCTGGCTGGGGAAAAAGGGGCAGCGCGTTTGCAGGCGTTGTCGGGACGAGTGCAGGTGATCCACGTCCCATGGGGCAAAGACCTGACCGAGTTTCACCAGCAGGGTGGTCATCTTTATTCCTGGCTGGCACGTGAACTGCGCAATATCCGCCAGAACGCGATTCTGGCCGCAACCGGACGATAACAAAAGGAGGAGTGAACGAGATGAAAATGGTCTTTAGAAGCCCCAGAATGGCCCGCAGCCGCTTGACAAACGGGCCAACATGGTATAGTTTGTTGCTAGTAGTAACTGGTAACGATATAGCGAACCATGTGGAGTGCGCTAACACCCCACACGGTTCTCACCCGACACTGGTCAAGGCAGTGAACGGGCTGCAAAGCATTATACAAAATCCTGCATCCTTTGTCTTGCGTGGATTCTGCGGCCCTACTGACTCACCTGTCGGTTTGGGCCGCTTTGTTGTTCCGGTCAGGGAGAGAGTGTCACGATGACTAAATACACTTTCTCCCAGGGCAAGGTCATTGCGGAAGAGGGTGTTTATGTACCCGCTTTTCGCAAAGACAGGCGATTGTCACGGTCTGGCGTACTGATCGTCATTCCGCTACGAGACGCTGAAGAACACGGTGAATCCACGATTGATAGAGACAAGGAGAACTTGCATGACCCCCAAGCGTAAGCAACAGCGCTCTCATTACACTATTTTGCTGCCTGCGGTCGCTCAAGCCGACCAGATAGCCGCATTGGAGCAGCTTTGCCGTGAGACCGTTGATCTCCAACACGATGATGTTGTCACTGTCTTAATGCCGAACGACATCCAGCCTCTGATGGATTTGGTTCATGCCGGAACTGCCGGGATGATCCTTTATCCCCCGCATGAAACCCTGGTACACGATCTCTGCATCGGCAGCATGGTACAGGGTGGATTTCGTTTCATGTTTGGCGTAGAACTATGTTGCGCCGGTGAGTCGGACGCGCTGGCCGTACCCCCGATGCTCGTCCGAGCCTGGATGGCAGTCGTCGAGAGTTACGCACGAGCCTACTATGCTCAGTCCAATCTCCCTGACCCGAAGCATTTGCCCTATGGGTATCGATGGAATGGGGCAGAAGTAGAGATAGACCCTGAACAGGCAGAGCAGGTACGTCAGATTTATCAGGATGCTGCTGAAGAGTAAACAAGGCATGTGATTGGGGAACCCTTCTCATTTGCGGGAGAGTTCCCCTTAAAAAGAGACCCGATACAGAATTTGAACTTAGAGAATGGAGCAAAAGGCAATGACTACTCAAAAACGGACACGTTATGCCATTTACACACGGTATTCATCAGAAATGCAGAATGAGATTTCTCTCGAAGATCAGGAAGCCGTTTGTCGTGAAATGGTTGCGGAGCGGGGCGGGGTTGTCGTCGGCGTTTATAAGGATGGAGCGCGGAACGGCTGGAGCCTCGACCGGGAAGGATTCCAACAGATGCGTTCCGCGGCTGAACACGGCAAGTTTGAAGCGGTTGTGATGTGGAAATTTGATCGTTTGGCGCGGGATCACGATCATACCGTCATGATTAAGATGCTGCTGCGTCGTGAGTATGGTCTGAAGTTGTATTGTGTGGAAGGTTTCAGTGAGGACGATGATGATGGTCCTTACGGAGCCATGATGGAGCAGATGTTGGCGGTATGGTCTGCTTTCTATTCACGCAATCTTAGTACTGAAACGAAACGGGCTAAGCGCCAGCGCGCCCTGAGAGGAGAGTTCAACGGCAGTAATCCACCTATCGGCTATGACTTGGTGGAAGTGGCAGATGCTACCCCGGAACGCCCGGCAGGGCTTTATATCAATCTTCGTCAAGCAGCCATTGTGCGGCGAGCTTTTCGCATGTATGCCACGACCCACTACAGTGATGGCGAGATTGCCGACTGGATGAACAAACAACGGGTGATTCAGAAACTGCGAGCAGGCAAACAGCCGATGAACAAAGATACGGTGCGGGATATGATGCAAAATCGGGCCTATACTGGACGTGTCTCCTACTCAGAAACGCTCTACAATGGCACATTAGGCGAGGGGAAACGCTCCAGTCGAGGGCGGAAGGAGTGGTTTGAAGGAAAACACCAGGGCTTTATCTCGGATGAATTGTTTGAGGAATGTCTACTAGTGCGTGCCGGAATGGTGACGCATCGCAAACCGACCAATCGCCGCCGAACATATATCTTACATGATCGAGTGTTTTGTGCAGAGTGTG
Organism: uncultured Anaerolineaceae bacterium; assembly: GCA_964472565.1. Taxonomy (GTDB): domain Bacteria; phylum Chloroflexota; class Anaerolineae; order Aggregatilineales; family Aggregatilineaceae; genus DATAMF01. The sequence goes on along the minus strand of CAYYNB010000087.1, from coordinate 11,758 downwards.
TTGCGCACAAACCTCAGGGGTTAGTTGATGATCTGTATGGAAAAATGCGACCGTTCTGGCATAACCAAAATGAAAAGGGGTATTACCGCTGCTTGGCCCGTGATCGCGGCTATGAAGCGTGCAGTCAAGGTTACATCGGTGTAGAGGAACTGGATGAACAAGTGGTCTATGTACTTTCTCACTTGTCTATCCCTGAAGACTATCGTGAGCGGGTCGAGTCGGCTGTTCGCAGCCGGGTTGAAAATGGCGCGGCGCTACAACGCATGGAGGAGATTCAGGAAATCATTCATCGCATCGACTTTCGGTGGGATCACGGCTTCATTTCTCCTGAAGAGTATGTCGAGAAACGTGCCCAGTTGGAACGTGAGGTTGAATCCCTGCGGCCCATCGATTATGAAGAACTGCTAGAAGCAGCCTATCTCATTCAGAACTTTCAACACTACTGGGATCAATGTGAGAATGTTCCCAATCCCCTAGATGCACGCCAGCAGTTACTCCACAAAATTGTTGAGCGCATCTTTGTTCACGGTGATCAGGTACTTGCAGTTGTGTTGCACGGCGATTTTGGGATTGTTCTGGGGAAAGACGAGGAAACGTCAGCAGAAATTGCACAGGCCCTAGAAATAAAAATCGCTACGAGTGGGATTTCTCTCACTCGTAGCCAGTGCGGGAGCGACGGGCATCGCACCCTTGTCAGCCACCACGATTTCCTGACCTGCGTCTGCGAGTATTGTATCACGATTTTCACCCTCTACAACTTCAGAAGACCGGTGGTCATCACCTTCGACCGGGAAACGGGAGTGGGAACGGTGCTCGCCGCCCCCAGGTCCGTCGTCGTCCGGTAGTGGTGTTTGCGGAGGTGTAGGCTCTGGATCATCGTCGTCATCATTCGGCTGGAAGGGACGGATCGAGACATCCATCAGCAGTTTCAGAAACGGCTTGGGTTCGATGGCGACCACTGGCCCCGTATCACCACTATCCAGGTAGACTGAGTTCAACAGCGCATGAAAGACATCATCCAGTTCCTTCGGGTTAGCATGTTCCAGCAATGAGCCAATTGTTTCAAGCATGGCAGCTGCGTCTTCCAAATCCGGTTCTTGCATCGGCTCCAGGGCGCTGATTTTGCCTTTCAAATCCTCGCGCATTGCCCGGTAATCATCTTCTTCCATGTCGCCCATCAGGTAGAGCTTGCGGGCACGTTCGAGCTGGCCTTCCCACCGGCGGCGCTTTTCGTCGTTGCTTTCAACTTCGCTCTGATCGATCTGGCTCAACTGCATCACCCGTTCGCGCCAGTCATCCGGCAGTTTGATGTTTGCCAGATATTCCACGATCTGCCGCTCAGCGTCTTCAGCCCGCACCATCTTCTGATCACAGATATTCGTTGACCGGCGCGGATCACGATAGTAACGTTCGTTGGCATGGTTGGCCTGGCCGCGCATCGGTTTACCACAGCGGGCGCAGAGTGCCAGCCGGGACAAGGGATAGGTGCGCTTCTTCGACCGACCACGCACCGTCCGGCCCCGCCGTGCAGCGCGCGCTTGCTGGCACTTCTCGAACAGCGATTCCGGAATGATGGCCGGATGGCGACCGGGATACCACTTGCCTTTGTAGGGCACTTCACCCAGGTAGAAACGATTCTGCAACATCGGGCGCACCGTGTCAGCCTCGAACAGGTTCTCGCCCCAGTTGCCTGAAGTGCGATAGCCGGCTTCGTTGAGCATGATGGCGACCTCACCATCCGAGACATTTCCCGCTGAGTAGTAGGTGAAAGCGAGCAGTGCCCCTGCTGCGTTTTTCAGATGCGGTACTGCATCGCCTTCGGTGCGGTCATGCCACTGGTCCAGGTAGTTATCGAGTTCATCACTGCGCGCGGCATAAACCGCTTCGCTGATTTCCTGGGCGTCATGTTGCTCACCGAGCGTCCACAATTCTTTGCGGAGATCGCGAATGGTGACATACCCAAAGTTGAGCGTACCGTTCCAGTAGCCTTCTTTGGCGCGCTGCTCTTTGCCTTTGGCGGTTTCCCGTGCGCGGTTTTCGTTGTCCCACTGCGCCAACAGAGCGAACAGGTACAGCATGAATTCACCCTGTGGGGTAGTGGTGTCCAGCCAGGGTTCTGACACGGATACCAGCCCAACACCCGCTTCTTTGAGCCGCGCGACATTGCGCACGACATCGGCCAGGCTGCGGCTGAAGCGATCCAGTTTATGCACGACAATCACGTCAAACTGTTTGGCTTCAGCGCGACTCATCATACGTTGAAATTCGGGGCGCAGGTCGGTCTTGGCCGAACGTCCCGGTTCTTCGAAAACCTGGAGCAGGTCCCAGCCGCGCAAGGCGGCTAACTCCGCGCATTGGTCGCGCTGGGCATCCAGGCTCCAACCCTCCACTTGCTCTTCGCGTGAGACGCGAATGTAACTCACTACTTTCATAGTTTTTGCTCCTTTTCGTCTGTCTGGCCGCTCACTTCGGCCTCGTAGGTTTCATTATCGTTATCCGGTTCGTTCTGGCCAAGCATCCGGGCAATGATCCGGGCCAGGGTTTTGAGAAAGATATTTACATCCGCCGTGTAGGCGATATCGTCCAGCGTGTAGCGATCCAAATTCGTCATGGTTGGCTGTACCTGCCTTTGCTGTGTTTTGAACTATCGACAGCATACCAGAGTGACCGGCTCACCAATTGGGAGGATTCCCATTTGGAGCAGGGAAATTTCCCCATCCTGGCGGGTAAAATTCCCGATCTGCCGTATTTTGAGGGAAACAGCGTATAACGCGTGACCCTCGCCAGTGTTTTTCTGTCCGTCTGATCTACTGCCAAATTCGCTCATGTTGGCTGTTTCTGATGTCAATGGGCCATTAACTGCTAACAGCATACCAAAGTGATCTCGGCTGAGATCGGAGTTTTTACCTTTTTTGAGCGCAGGTTTTACCGAATCTGGCATGTAAAATTCCGACCCTGCTGCAATTTGAGGGAAACTGAACGCGTTTCAGCTCCCATCAAGAGCTTTGGGTTGCTGCGATCTTGGTTGTGTTGGCTGTTTCTGACGTCAATGCAAAACTAACCATGAACAGCATAGCATAGTGACCTTCCCGGCAGACTGTAGGATTACGGATTTTGGAATGTAAACCTGACAACTTTTGCGAGCAGTTTTACCGGGCGATTGCAATTTTTGTGAACTTCATCTATAAAACATTTAGAATTAGTGAATAAAGACCTATGCCTTCATTGTTGCCAAACGCCGCGCACCGATCTCCTTTGTCCAAAATGAGTGGCGGATTATCCGCCTCAGTGTGGTGGAGGTATACCCATGCAACGCGTAGTGATCTGTATAATCCTGGTCAGTTTGATGTTGACATTGGCGGTGTCTGCTGCCGCACAGGGCGGTGATCCCGACACCCTGCTGGATACCGATAAGGATGGGCTTACTGATGTGCAAGAACAAGAGATAGGCACCGATCTCAAAAATCCGGATACTGATGGTGACGGCGTACCGGATGGGGTCGAGGTGTATCTTCATGCGCTTTTTGGCGTGCGATTGAACCCGCTTGAACGTGACACGCTCGAAAGTCTGGTCGGGTGGCAGCGACCGGACCCAGGCAGAGCGCTCTGGGCGGACAACTTGTGGGATGTATATGATTACGACTTGAAGGAGCCGCTTCCCACAGAGGCGTGGATGCAATGGGGCAACACGATTGATATGGTCGGGGCATCTGCAACTACAGCGCCGTTGGCGGCACAAGGCGCGCCCCAACCGCAGCCTCCCAAGCCCAAATCAGAGCCATCCGCCTCATCTGGTCCGTGTAGTTCCGTCTGGGTACAACTGTACCATGATGTTTTAGATGGACCCGGCAAGGAATACGGGCCAAATACCTCGACAACCGGTATGAATACAGGGTTGTTCCGTACCACTGACGGACGTTCGTTTCTGGAAGTTTCAAGCCCAACAGCGTGGCGGGTGTTTTTCTATGAGGATCACGTTGTGGTAGAGAATGCGAGCGCCATCGATAGGAAGCTTGAGGTTGTTTACCGCGACGAATGCAAAGATCAACCTACCGTCAAAACACTGCAAATCGCGCCTAAAAGCAAAGGTGTTATCAACCTGCGCGGCGTGAACGCAGCCGTCACCTATGACGGGCCGGGCGACTCGTTCGACATCGTGATGACCGAAGGCACGTTCGAGCTTGAGGGAGGCGAACAACTCCCTTTGATCGTGCCCGCCAACAGCAATACATCACTGGCGATCCAGGTGGACAGCGCTGGCGCGATCACCAGCCAGGAGGTTCCCCTCAACGAAGCGATCCAGCGCTTCCCGCCACTGTTCCGCTCGCTCAGCTTTTTCGTGTGGATGCTTCAACCAATTCCTGAGAACATGGAAAACATAGACATCATGGCCTGGGTGGCGATGCTGGACCTGGACAGCAATCCGACTACGGGGCTGACCGCGGAAGCGGCGAACAACCCCATGTACAGCAGGTTGGGGGCCGACGCCTATGTTCCGGTTTACCTGCAAGCGGATGGGACGCTGGCCGGGGAAATCGTGTTTCACGACGGGCAAACCGAGGTCGGGACATTTCCGGTTGAGGTGGAAATCACGCCAAATCGGGATGGCGTGTATATCCACGTGCCGCTGAATGTGCTCATTGAGCAAAGCGCCGTGTTGGGAGTACCCTTCGCGCCGGATATGTTGAGTTGGCGTGTAGCGACCGTGTTTCACGGGCCGGATGGCGATGCAAAAGACATATTCCCTGATGTAGGTGACGCTGTGGGCGTGGAACCGCAGCCCAGCAGTCCCGTGCCGCCTGCCGGAACGCAGTACAGCTACTCGCACAGCATCACTGATGGGGGGCCAGTGGTTGCCTTTGAAGACAAGACGGTCAGCGGCGATCCGAATATTCCAATCACCGGGTGGCTGTGGGATTTTGGTGATGGCACGACATCCACCGAACAGCATCCGCAGCACAGCTACCAGGACGCCGGAACGTATACTGTGATGATCACCTATACTTTTGCCAATGAAGCGACTTGGTCTACCTCCTTCCCAGTGACGGTGGATCGTGGCTCAGGCGCGCCGCCTTCTGGTGAGTCTGTCTCACCTGTGCTCACCATTGTCTGCACGGCAACCGCCCTTCAAAATGCCAATCTACGCGGCGGCCCTGGCACGGATTACGCCCAGGTGGGCAGCGTAGCAGTTGGAGACTGGTTCCAGGTGATTGGCATCAACGCTACTGGAGACTGGTATAAACTGCAACTTGAGGGGATTGACTCTGTCTGGATCGCGGCATTCCTGATCACCGAGCTAACCTGCCCGGACGGGATCACGCAGCCGCTGATGAGCGAATAAGGCTTTCCTTTGGGGAAGTTGGTCCCAAGTGAAATCAGCTTCCCCATTGTCTACTGCGAAGATTATTCTACGACCGGCAGCGCGGCTATATCCGTGTCCGTCGTCACCAGGCTGGCGAATAACCATGCATCGATATCACCCACACGCACTTTCAACCAGTCGCCCGCCGTGTTACGTCCCAGGATCAGGATTTCGTCGGCAGGAGTGACGGTTCCCACGATGTCAAATTCCGTGCCGGTTCCGGCGCGCAGGTTGGCATTGGCACCAACGCTGCCATAGAATCCGCAGCCGTTGAACTCGGCCAGGCCGGGCGCATCGGGGCATTCGTCTTCGCTATCCTGAATTCCGTCCCCGTCCGTATCGGGACAGCCGTCGAAGGCGGCAACACCGGCAATATCCGGGCAGGCGTCCTCCGAGTCTCCGATGCCATCCTCGTCGGCATCGGGGCAGCCCTGGGCGGCAGTGCTACCGGGATCATCGGGGCAGGCGTCGTTCGCGTCTCCAATGCCGTCGCCATCCGTATCAGGACAGCCGTTGAGCGTACCAGCGGTATCGGGGCAGGCGTCGAGCAGATCGGGCACCCCGTCGCCGTCGCTGTCGGTGGCGGGACACCCGTCCAGGATGCCGGATTCCGCCGGGCAGCGGTCGAGGTTGTCAGTCAGACCATCGGCGTCGGTGTCCGGAGCTGCCGCTACCTTGGGCGAACTGACTCTGACGCTCACGTCATAGGTGGCCGCACCCCCGCCGTAGCTGGTCACGACGACGGTGTACAGGCCGCCCTCCTGGCTGGTCAAGCCGGTAGGCAGCAAAGACGCGCCGGTATAGTGGCGTGTGGGTCCGTATAGGTCACATATGACCTCGCGTGAGCAGCTCAACCGGAACAGATCGCCTAACTGGCTCTCAAACTGGTAGATGTGCAGATCATCGGGCTGAAGCGTAATCCCCTGCACCTGCTGACCGCTGGTGAGCAGGGTACCGTTTTGCGCGGCTCCGTTATCCAGCGTGAGGGTGTAGCTGCCGCCACCAAAACCCTGAAAGTCATCGACCACCAGGGTATACAGGCCATCCTGGGGCAGCCGCACGCCGGGGATAAGGTCAATGTTTTGAGGTTTGATGACCTCCAATCCAGTTGAGATTAACCCACCGGGACCAAACAGGTACAGGTCGGCCATGAAGCCGTTTCCCTGTACCAGCGCTGATACCTGGTCGCCTGCGCTGCCTATAAACGTATGTATCCCCACACTGTCTGCCCCGATAGTGCCGCTGATAGTTTCGCCATAGACTATGCCGGGTTCATCGGCACCTTGACTGATCAGCACTGGAACCGTGTAGCCGCCAGGGGCCTGACCGTGATAATTGTGTGGCAGGATGTAGTAAGTGCCATCCTGGGGCAGGCGCAGGTAGGGCAGCAGTGAGCCGGATTGGGGTCCAGCGGCGACATCTTCGGCATACAGCCCTGGACCACCGACCACTGTGTAGGAGATGAAGGGACCGCTGGGCACTTCGACAGACACGATGTCATCTGCCTTACCCTCGAAGCTCAACAGCGGCGCGACGGTCCCATCCAGGCTGATCGTCAGCGGTTCCCCGGTGCTGATCGGGGTGATCGTAGCCGTGCTGAACTGCTCAAGCCCCAGCGTGAACGCTCCCCCATCTCCATAAGCGCCCTGGTCGTTGTAGACTTCCACCGTAAATGGGCCGCTGTCCAGCAGAATCCAGCGGTGGCTGTACGTCCCATCAATGAAAATCGGTGCGGCGGGAGCGGACAGGCGGTAGGTGATGTGATCCAGGTCGTCGCTCTGCAAATTGACCAGTACCGTATCTCCGGCGGATGCTTCGAAGGTGAAAATCGCGCTGTCTGCGCCGGAGGCAAGCTCGCCGGTATGCATCTGCCCGTAGCCGAGCGCCGTCGCAGACGGTCTATCCAGGCGGATCACATAGTCGAAGGGCACGATCTCGTTATCGCCCGGTTGGGGGTAGCGCACGATCTCGGCGCGGTAAGTCCCGGTCTGGGGGAGTTTCACAACCGCACGCCGTGTATAGGATTGGGATACAAACATATCATCAAACGTGGGGGGATTCAGTTGGGTGCCATCGGGAGCATACACCCGCAGTTCGACAATGCCGCCGCCGGTGACGACCGGCATTAGCACCGAAATGTCGGCCAGATCACCGGCCTGCCCCTCGAACCACCAGCGCTGCACCAGGTCGGTATTCAGATGCGCGCCTACCGCTTCGCCGTAAGCCAGGCTGCGCCCGCTGTCAGCGCTGTGGTTGCCCACCCGTTCCAGCATCATCGTCACCAGGCCAGAGGAGGAGCCTGCATTGCCCAGGGTCATCGAATAATCGCCATCGGCGGGCAGGATGGTCACATAAATCACCGTCTCGGTACTGCCTTCTATTGGCTTCAGGCCCCGACTGGTTTCATTCCACCCGGTATTCTGATTGCCGATCTGCCCGTACAGATCGTCGTCAAATCCCTCGCCTGTGGCAGTGGCCAGCACCACATCCCCGACCTGTCCCGCAAAGTCGAAATAGATGAACCCGTCGGGCGGCATCTCATAGGAGAGGGTTTCGCCGTAGGTAATGGGGAAGCGGTCCGGTTCGGCATCGGGATCAACGGTTTCGGTCAGCGTCAGCGCCAGCGTATACGCGCCACTGGCGTTGGGATCGCTGCTGCCCGTATCCGTCAGGCCGGACGCTTTTACCGTGATGCCGCACCTTCCGCTTTCCCGAACCATCCCGTCGAGCTGCGCTGTGTAGGTATTGGAATAGGCCGAGCCGCCCTCTGCGGATGTCTGGACATCCACATCCATGCGCAGCGTCTCGCTGGTGACTTCCACCAGAATAACATCACCCTCCTGGCACTCGAACGTGTACCGGTCCGTTTCCCCCGGCTCGATCATGCCCTCGACCGTATCCCCATACGCGATGGGAATACCCGTATCCTCCTGGGCGGCAGCGGGTAAAACGAGTACCAGCAAGCCAACTATCAGCACACAGACGATCCATTTTTGCATTAGCCTAACCTCCTGAAATCCATCACCTATCGATTACTTCGGGCAGCGGCCCGCGCCAGATTCAGCGCCAGCCGCCGCAGAATTTCTTCCTCATCGTCGATCACCGCGTACTCCCAGCCATATGCATCACACACGGCGCGATCCAACACCCGATGTCGCGCATCCAGCCGGGACACACATCGCCAATCTCGGCCAACAACCGATCCACCTGCGCTTTGTGCTCATCCATCCTGCTGCATCGCCATCGCGCCAGGTGATTGTGGGAAGCAGACGAATACTACCAATGACATGAGTTGCCAGATTGACCTTCAATAACTCCTTATAGACAGCCATGAGTAGATATACCTGAAGCGCGTAAAGTCGCGGGTGGCGATGGCAAGCCGAATCGCCAATCGTGTCAAATAACGCACATATCTGCGGTGATGTCCTCCAGTTGGAATGTGATATAAGTTTGGAGGAGGACAGAGTTATCTTATCAATCCAGCACGTTCTGTTGTGCAAACCGACCTGGTACTACGAGTTCGATCTTCTTCGTAATGGCGCTATCATGTGACGCAATAAGTTTATCATCTGATAACGAATCAATTGGTAATACCCGACGTGATTGGGACTTCTTAACGGCAACCCCAATGGCACAGATATCAAGTAAGGATTGCCACAGAGAGAAATCTGCTCCAATTCAGTTAACCACTCTATACTTTCCGGTATACTTCGTAACTGATTACTATCCAGATCAAGCCATCTCAACTGCGCGAGATGACCAATGTTTGTGGGCAACGTTCGCAATTGGTTGTGATGCAGAATCAGACTCCTCAGTTGGGTGAGATTGCCAATACTTTCTGGCAGTGTTCGTAATTGATTGTGGCGCAGGTAGAGTACCTGCAATTGGGCGAGATTGCCGATGCTCTCCGGCAACATCTGTAGTTGGTTGTCATACAGAAAAAGCCCAGTCAACTGGGCAAGATTGCCAATACTCGTTGGCAGCGCCCGTAACTGGTTTTTGCCTGCTCTCAGCGTAGTCAATTGGGCAAGGCGTCCGATATTTTCTGGTAGTGTTTGTAAACGATTGTGATGTAGTTCAAGTGTTTGCAGTTGGTAAAGATCACCGATATTCTCTGGTAGGCATTGGAGTTGGTTGTGCTCCAGGTTAAGCTCTTGTAGTTGAGTAAGACCACCGATACTCTCTGGTAGGGTTTGTAGTTTGTTTTGGCCCAGATCAAGTTTCTGTAACTGCGTGAGGTTGCCTATACTCTCCGGCAAGGTCTGTAGTTTGTTCCAGCTCAGATCAAGTTCCTGCAACTGAGTGAGGTTGCCTATACTCTCCGGCAAGGTCCATAGTTTGTTCCAGCTCAAACCAAGTTTCTGTAACTGAGTGAGGCTACCAATGCTCTCTGGTAGCGTTTTTAGTCTCGTTTCGAACAGATAGAGCGTCTGCAATTGGGTGAGATTGCCGATACTCTCCGGCAGACTCCGTAGTCGATTCCCGGTCAGGTTAAGCAAGTGCAACTGGGTGAGATTGCCGATACTCTCTGGTAAGTGTTGGAAGTGATTGTCGTCCAATGCAAGCCGTTGTAAGTGAGTGAGATTGCGAAGACTTTCTGGTAACGTGGTCAGATGACACCGACCGAGATCGAGTTCAGTGGCTTCTTGCTCAAGCGCTTGCTGAATGCGATGCAAAGCTTCGTTTAGACTACCTTCTTTTTTTCGGGGAGGGAGCGCACGCATAGTGAATTGGCCTTTTAAGTATTGGTATGCCGCATTTTTATCAAAATACACATACAAGATCTGTTCGTTTTTATCCTGAATCCCTACGAATACTCACGTCTCCACCACCGGACGATAATCATTGGGATCATCGAATCCCGCGACCCACGCTGCCGCCTGCTCACACGTCGCCATATCCGGCGGGACACGCCGCGCAGATTGCTGATTGGTGGTGAGATCGATCACAATCAGTCCCACGAATGGCTCATCATCAGGAAACTCGACACGTAACAAGCGTCGCATGACCTCAGCATTGCTATCCTGATCGAGTTCCTGGGCGTCGGCTTCGCGGATGAAACGCGCGTAACCCATACGCTCCAGCAGTACCCGCCGAAGTTCGACGTTTTTTTCGTTGAGTATTTCCGCAGCCGTGATCGCTTCCGGCTGAAAGGCGATGCGCGCATCAATGCGCACGCCACGCCAGCGTAGTTCAATGGCATGTAGTGACGGGGGAAGCTCAGTCAGTCCAGTGTAAGCGAGCTCCAGTCGTGTGACCTGAAGATCATCGGGTAAGTGGCGCAGACTGGCACAGCTCTTAATGCTTAAAAATCCTACTTGAAGACCTGCCGGGAGCGTTGTCAATGCTGGGTTGTTGCGCAGGTCAAGCGTTTGCAACTGGGTCAGGTTACCAATATTCTCCGGTAAACTCTGTAACTGGTTATCGCTCAGGTCAAGCGTTTGCAACTGGGTCAGGTTGCCAATGCTCTCTGGTAAACTCTGTAACTGATTGTTGCTCAGGACAAGGCTACCTAACTGAGTGAAGTTGCCAATACTCTCCGGCAGGTTCTGTAACTGGTTATCGCGCAGGTAAAGCGTCTGCAACTGAGTCAGGTTGCCAACGTTCTCTGGTACGCTCTGTAACTGGTTCTCACTCAGAACAAGCCACTCCAACTGAGTGAGCTTGACGATACTTTCCGGTACACCCTGTAGATGGTTGTCGCTCAGGACTAATGTGCGTAATCGAGAGAGAGTGCCAATACTCTCTGGCAAACTTTGCAATTGGTTATGGCTCAGGTCAAGCGTCCGCAACTGAGTCAGGTTGCCCATACTCTCTGGTAAACTCTGCAACTGATTGTTGTCCAAGGTAAGGCTACCCAACTGAGTGAAGTTGCCAATATTCTCCGGCAAGGTCGGTAATTGGTTATGGCTCAGGGAAAGTGTCTGCAACTGGGTCAGGTTGCCCATACTCTCTGGTAAACTCTGTAACTGGTTGCCTCCCAGGGTAAGCCATTTCAAACAGACAAGATGACCAATGCTCTCCGGCAAGGTCGGTAACTGGTTATCGCTTAGGTCAAGCGTCTGCAATTGAGTCAGGTGGCTGATGCTCTTTGGTAGACTCTGTAACTGGTTGTCGCTCAGGTCAAGGCTGCTCAACTGGGTGAGGTTATCGATGCTCTCCGGCAATGTTTGTAACTGGTTGTTGGATAGTTCGAGCGTCTGCAATTGGGTCAGGTGGCCAACGTTCTCTGGTAATGTCTGTAACTCGTTGTTGTTCAAGTAAAGCGTCTGCAACTGGGTCAGGTTGCTAATGGTCATCGGTAGGTTTTGTAGCCAGTTGTCGGACAATGCAAGGTTTTGCAACTGGGAGAGGTGGCCGATGCTCTCCGGCAAGCCTTGTAATTGATTGCTTTCC
>CAYYNB010000086.1:0-23559 GCA_964472565.1 uncultured Anaerolineaceae bacterium | reverse complement strand
ATATTTTATGGGAACAGCCTTTAGTCGCTGCGCCCCAACAGGGATCGAATCAACGCCAGCGCCTGCGCAAAGGCCAGCGTCAGAACCGCGATCCAGACCGCTTGTTGGCTGCGCGCCGTCCGTTCGATCAGCGCCGGAGCCTGGGCCAGCGGGTTGTCGTCTGCTTCGGCCTCAAACAGGCTTTCGCCGCGTGCCAGTCGTGCCGCCGCTTGTCCGGGTGTAAGTTGTTCAGGTCGATAGGGGTCTGCTGTCACTTGGATATACGTGCTGCCATCCGCCCGCACCCGCCGCTCAATATTGGCTGCCCGCGTATTCAGCACATCATACACATAAATTTCGCGTACCAGCACCATCACCAGCACCGCCAGCGGCATCGCCAGCACCAGTCCCATAAACCCGAACAGCGCCGCCGCCATCACTTGGGCGATCAACACCACCGCCGCCGGAATATTCACCTGGCGTGTCATAATGCGCGGCATAATCAGATTGCTCTGAATCTGCTGCACCAGCAGATACGTCACAATCACCCAGGGCACCAAACCGGGATCATCCGCCAGCGCGATGATAATCGCCGGTACAATCGCCAGCAGCGACCCGATATTCGGGACAAACTCCATCATGCCCGAAATCACGCCCAGCGCCAGCGGATTCGGTAAGCCGAGAATGATCCCCGTCGCCAGCGTGATCATCGTGCCCGACAGCAGCATGGAAATAAGCTGTCCGATAAACCAGCGCCGCAGCGTATTGCCCAGGCTCACAAAAATATCCAGCGCGCGTGGACGATACCCGCGCGGCACCATCGTCAGCAGCCCTTCAAGATAGTTCGCCGGATCGGTCACAAAAAAGATCGAGATAAAAATGATCACGATCAGGTTCGCGATCACCCCGCCTACGCCCGTCAGAAACGGGAAAATATTCCGTGACAGGTTGCTCGCTTGGTTGGTCAGAAAATCCGGCACATCGCCTTCGGTGATCTCATCCCAATCGACATCGGGCATCCAACTGTGGTTCGCCGCCTGCCGGTCATACTCATCCCGCGCCTGCTCAAAGGCATCCGGCAGTTCGTTTGCCAGGTCCGACACTTGTTCGACCATCGCCGGAATAATCAGCACAAACGCCAGGACGATCACAACCAGCAGCCCTACCATCGTGATCAGGATGCTCACCCCGTGACTCAAGCCCATACGTTCCAGGCGTGAGACGGGCAGTTGCAGCGCAATCGCAATCGTGACCGACAAAAACGTGAGCATCAGTGCATCGCGCAGCCGCCACATCGCCAGCAGCAGAATCACGATCAGCGCCGTGACCAGCACCCGCGTCGTGTATTCAGTCAGCGTTAATCGGCGCGCGTCTGCCGTCTGACGAGAAGAAGGTTGGTCTATCACGGCAGTGCAATCTTATCCATAACCAGCAGCAGCAGGAACCCGCCCAACGTCGTCAGGAAAAAACATCCCACCGACACAAACATCCGTTCCGCCGCTGTCATCCCAAACAGTTTATCACTCCGGCTCGGTGCCAGATACTGGTTTGGGTCTTCGACCACCAGTTCTTCTTCCATCGCCTGTCGGCGCAAATCATCAATCGACATTTTATCCTCCGGGGAAACACAATCTTGTGTTTAGCATACTGAAAATATTGGCGGAACGCCAATGAATTCATGGTCACACATTCATGCTTGAATCTGCTTCCACAGCCATTCTAAAAACTGCTGCTTATTATCCGCCAACTTGTCTCCAAAGTACATCTTTGGAAAATCATCCCAATCATCCTTCACCCGCTGGATCGCCTCTGGAATCCAGTCTTCGTTGGTGTGCGTCGAAATCCGCCGCAGCACACCGCACGCCCCGATCTTATCCAGCTTATCCGCGTCATGCAGCAGTTTCATCAGGTCGCTGTTGCCCCGCTTGCAGATCGCATCCTGTATGGCTTCTAGCGTTTTATCTCGAATACGCCCCGCCAGCGCCTGTTCCACGAATTTCGCGCCCAGTTCTTCGTGGCTTTGGTTGCTTTCCATCGCATCAAATTTCGCCACGTCGTGACAGATCACCGTCAGATACGCCGCCACCGGATCAACTTCTGCTTGCGGTGCCAGCGCCAGCATCGTTCCCGTTGCCCGCCAGATATGCGCCCACAAATGCGGCCAGCCCGGATGCCACAGGCTCAAATGTTGTTTCACCTGCGCCGTAACGTGTTCGCTGAGTTCATCGGGAGCCTTCGCCGGAAACCATTCCGCCCGCAACTGGATCATAAATCGATCCGCGAATGGCGCACCGTTTAATTCGCGCTCCCACGCCTCCACCGAGTCCATCATTCGTGCTGCGCCAACCAGCATCTGTCTCAGAATCGCTTGCTTGTCTTCGATCATAGGCAATTTCCTGCTAATATTTAACCTATCCTTACTTGAATTATGTTAAACTAGTCTCGTGTGAGCACCAACTGACAAGGAGTCGAATATGCTGCTGTCCCTGACAGACGATGAACTGAATGTCCTTCAACAAATTTATGAGTCTGGCTCCTCTAAGGATGCCCACCGCGCTCAGATTATCCTGTTATCCAATTCCTGTTCCACCCAGGAGGAAGTTGCTAAAGAAGCCTCCTCTACGCTTCGTCAGGTTCAATACTGGCTCCGCGCCTGGGGCAAAGGCGGCCTGTCCATTTTCCCCGAACTACCCACCACCGCCAGCGTTCCTGTTCCTGCGGAGGAACCACCAGCAGCGCCGCGTCTGCCGCTTCAACTGGCCGCAGCCCTCGGCGTGCTGCCCGATGACTCGATGGCCGAAGCCGGGCGTAAAATTCTGTTCTTCCATTTCGAGCGTATGCTGCTCAACGAACCCGGCAGCCGCACCGGTGCAGACATCGAAGCCGTGCATGATATGCGGGTTGCGACCCGCCGGATGCGCAGCGCCTTTCGGCTGTTTAAGCCCTATTATGAACGCAAAGTCGCTCGGCGCTATATCAAACATTTACGCCGCACCGGAACCACGCTCGGCGCAGTCCGTGATCTGGAAGTCTTGATCGACAAGGCCCGCCGTTATGCCGAGGCCCATCCCGATCACGATCTCGCGCCCTTGCTGGACCGTTGGCAGTGTCACCTCGACAAAAAGCGCGCCCGCCTGATCGATCTGCTCGACAGCAAAAAATTTGACCGTTTTGTTGAGCAGTTTCACGCCTTTCTGATCACACCCGGCAGCGGGGCGCTTGCCTGGTCTGGGCCTGGTATCGCCTATCAGGTTCGCCATGTTGCCCCGCGTATCATTTATGCCTTATACGAGCGTGTGCGTTCCTACGAAACCGCTTTTGGGGCCGACATGCCGATCCAAACACTGCACGCGCTGCGCATCGAGTTTAAACATCTGCGCTATGCTCTCGAATTTTTTGCCGAAGTTTTGGGGCCAGAAGGCAAATCGGTGATCAAGGAAGTCAAAGCCATGCAGGACTTGCTGGGCGATCTGAATGATGCCGATGTCGCCCACCTGAAACTCCGCCAGTCCCTGGATCGCCACAATAAGGAATACAGCGGCACGCCCGGTTTCATGCGCCCCAACGTTGAGGGTTTGTTCCATTACCTTCTCTATCTTGACGGCGAAAAACTGCGCCTGATGCAGGCTTTCCCCGCCGCCTGGAAACGTTTCCAAAGCGAAGACCTGCGCCGCAATTTGGCGCTGTCGGTTGCCGTTTTATAAGGCTATTCCACCGTGATCAAGTCGTTAATGGTCAACCCGTCGCCTGCATGCTCGCCGTTGACCATTACCGGCAGCCGCACTTGCGACACCGGGTCGTAAATGCCGATCCGGATTTTCGCGGGTCCGGTTGGAATATCCTCTGGAATTTGCAGCACCCAATAATCCATCAACGACTCGCCCGCCCGCCAGAACCGGGTCGGATACGCCTGTTGCAGCGGCACGCCGTCCCACCCCGTGATCCGGTTCCCGTTTTCGTCCAGCAGGTGAATATAGATGCTGTAATCCTGCATCGGCGGCGCGCTTGCCGTCGGCCTCCAGTACAGTGTCAAAAAGACCCGCGTCCCGCGATACCATTTCAGCGTGGTGACATCGTGCCCCAGAAACTGCGCAAAATCCCCAATGATCACGTCATCCTCAACCGGGGCCACCGGCTTTAAAGGGGTTTGCCGCGCTTCGGGATGTACCGTGAATGCCTGATAACGGAAAATGCCATCATCGGCGGGCAGCGATCCATCCGGGCGCAGCGGAATCGGTTGCAGTACCGTCGGCCAGCGCTGCCCGTCCGACCCTACCGCGCTCACCCGATGATACGCCGTGCCCACTGCCACATCTGCCATCAGCGAGTTCGGCCAATATCCCGCCTTTTTGATCAGAAATTCCGGCACCGACCCATCGATATAAATATCCGCATCCCCTAAATCTTCAAGGCGGGTAGGCAGATCAACCCGGCTGTTGCGAATCTCCCAATCCGGGAAGAAAAACGGCAGCCGGTCCTCGCCCGGAATGGCAATCACCGGTTCTCCATTTTCTTCCGCCCATGTTTCGAGGTGATGGACCACGATCATCAATGCCGGGTTGATCGTGTCATGTTTGGCCCCATCCGTTTGCAGCTTGCGGTGTTCCCAGGTCGATTCCGCGCCCACCGCCGCCGTGAAAACAATCAGCGCTGCGGTGCAGCCCCAGCCGAGCGCCGCGCGCCAGCGGACACACGCCAGCCAGTCCCACAGCCAGCCATCGATCAGCGCCGCCACCTGCACGGCGAACAGTGGCACAATCGCGAAGCTCAGGCGGTAGTGATACGAAAAATCGAAAAACCACACCGCCGTATACGGCAGCATCAGCAGCCCCAACACCATGCTGGTTTCTCGCCGTTCGCGCAGCACCTTGTATCCCTGTGCGAGAATCAGCCCCACCCCGCCCACGATCAGCGCCCATTCCAGCGTGTTCAGCCGCCTCACCGCCCATACATCCCCGCGCGCCCATTTCCACAGGTTGTCATTTTGGAAAATGGTATCAAAGTTAATCGCTGTGGGCAGTATGCCGATCAGCAGGAGGACGAGCGCGCCCACCAGCCCCAACCGCCGCGCGTCTTTGCGCACCATCAGCCCGCCCGCCGCCAGCGCCGCGATCAACAGCGGCCAGCCAAATTCCTGCCCGGACCGCTGCGCCATGTCGTGCCAGTAGTCCGCCGGGAAATCGACTGCGTCGTGTCCCAGCAGCAAATTGCGGATATACCACATGCCGCCCACTGGCGCGCACGCGATCCCCGCCGTGATCCCTATCCCCAGCTTGGACCAATCCCGCCGCGCCAGCCACACCGCGACCGCCAGCATAATCCCCAGTGCCAGCGCGCCGCTGGTCGGTTTGGTCCACAGTGCGCCGCCCAGCAGCACGCCGCTCAGAATGGCTGATCTCCGCTGGTGGGTTCGCCATGCTTCGACAAAATACGCTGCCGATCCCGTGACATACAGCGTCACCGGAATTTCCAGATCGCCGGTGCCCGACCACGCGATCATATGCGGATAAAAGGCCCATACCGCCGCCGTCAGCAGCCCGATCCGCCGCGACTGAAAGATGCGCTTGCCCAGGATATAACTCATCAGCACGGACGCGACGGTAAACCAGGGCACGACCACCCGCGCCGCATGATCGTTGATCCCGCCCCAGGCCTGCTGCATGGTGGTGTAACTCAGCGCCAGCATCTGCGGATAGTAGCCGATCTCGTCGGGAATATGCTTTTCCGTATAGAACAACCTGCCGTTATAGGCATACACCCACTGCGGATCGTACATCACAAACGGCCAGAAAGCCGCAACGATCACACTCACTAGCAGAATCAGCACGATCCCGGCGATCAGAAGCCATTCAAACGCCCGCAGCCGTTCCTGTTTGGATGCCGCCGGTTGGCCCGTTTCCCCGCGCCGCCGCCATGCCAGTGCTGCGCCGGTCAGCGCGATTCCCACACTGCCCGCCAGCGTATTCGCTAGCGTAAAATGCCCGACTGTTCCCACCACGAACATCCACGCCGTCACGCCCAGCGGCCCCAGCGCCATGCCCACCGCCGCCACCGTGACCCGTTCGCGCCACTGCTCGCGCGGCAGCAGCGCCAGCGCCCACGGAACCCCGACACCTAAAAAAATCCACGCTGCATAGGGGAACAGGAGAATCGTCGGTTTAAGCCACATACTGTCCCCGCTTCCACTGCACAAGCTGCGCCGCCAACACGCCGATCCGCCACACCCCAATCCCGATCACGATGGCTAACGGCGGTTGCAGCGGCAGATAGTAGCGCTGCCACTCGAATGGCGTCGAAATCAGAATCGCCGCCGCCGTGATCACCAGCCATGCCAGCACCAGCAGCGCCGGACCTTCGTGCCATTTTTCGCCCAGTTCCGCCAACCCAAACGCGAACGCGGCGATCAGCAGCGCGCCCCAGATCGCGCCGCCCAGCCGTCCCGCTAACCACGAGGCGCGGTAGGTGTCGATCTCGTCACCGATAAATTCCTGCCAGTAGCCGACCTCGTAAAATTCCGGTTCCGCCAGAAACGCCTGCTTCATCAATCCTTCAGTTCGATCACTGATCTGTTCGTAATACGTGCCGTCGATCTTCGCGCCGACGGTCTGCGCATCGATCAGTTCCCGCCGCGCATCGATCACGCGCTCCGGCATATTCAATGGATCAGACCACCACACCGGGTTCATCAGCAGAAACGTGACAATCACCAGGAGTCCCGCGCCAACCAACGCCCCGAACGTGATCAGGCTGTCTTTCCGGTTGGCGTCCCGCTTCACCAGCGCCGCGCCCAACACCGCCAGAAACGCCGCTGCTGCCGCGATCCCGCCCGTGTGTTTGCTCGATACCGCCAGCCCACCCATCAGCCCCAGCATGCCGTAAGCTGCCACGAGTGCCCATTTTCGTTGGGGCGTCCGCGCCTGTTCGAGAATCACCCACAGCGCTGCCAACACGGTCAGTGCCGTGAACGCCAGCAGCGATCCTTCCATCATCGCCCGCCGGATGTTCAAAATCATAGGTGGAGTCGTGACCAGCACGAGCGTCGCCGCATACGCCGCCGCCCGCCGCCGCGTCACGCCGAGCGTAATGCCCCAAATCGCCCATATCCCGGCGCTGCCGAGCACTGCCGACGACACCCGCGCCGCCCGCAAAAGTCCATCGCCCGGTTTATGCCCGCTGTCAATATTCCACGTCCACTCATTCCATTCGCCGTTTGGATCGGAGAAGCCCCACCACCACGGATCGTTCAAATCCTCCAGCGTGTACCCGGCGACATCCCACGCAAATCCCATCGCCATTTTGCCGGTGGTGCCGTTTAAAATGCGTAGTTCCTGCTGTGCGGCGTCGGCGGGATGCGCCTGGTATTTGATCGGCTCTGCGGTGTGCTGCTGCACAAGATAGGCGTAATCCTGGCTCATACTGATCAGCATCGACTCGTCGCCGTGAAACGGCACTTTATCCACGCCCGCCAGCACATACAGCGCCAGCGCCACCAGCCACACCCCATCGAGGAGATAATTTAACTTCGCCATATTCTGCCCTAAACGACAAAGGCCGCCGGAGCGACCTGTTGTGAGACGCACCCATTTGCGCGCCTGATTATATCCTATTCATGCGGCCAGCGATCCGCGTTTGGCCTACGCGCCGCTGACACTACGAAATACTCAGCAGCACCTTGTTTTGCTCGACGCTTTCCCCGGCAGCCACGTTTACCCGGTGGACCACGCCATCACGCGGGGCTTTCAGTTCATTTTCCATCTTCATCGACTCAAGGATGATAACGGTTTCGCCTTTGCTCACCGGCTGGCCTTCGACAACCGGCACCCGCACGATCAAACCGGGCATCGGCGCGCGGATCACGAGTTCACCCGATATGTCACCAAACGCCATAAACGCGCTTGCCAGACGGCGGCTGCGTTCGTCGGTGACTTTCACTTCGAACATATCGCCCGCCATCAACACATGATACAGATCGTCGCGCTCATCCACTACGGCTTCATAGCTGAGATGATCGAGCAGCAGAGAATACATTTCGCCGTGACTGAGTTCCTGAAAATTGATGGCGCGCTCTTCATTGTTGACCAGAATACGCCCATCCTCATTAATTTCAATCTCAAACGTTTCGCCGTTTACAATCGTCTGGTATTTCATGCCACATCCTGTTTGGGTTTGTAGGGACAATTCATGAATTGTCCCTACAATAGGTAAACCCTGTTATTCGCCCAATGCCGCGTTACCGCGTTCCAATGTGCCGGCGATCTGCTGGTACAGCAGTTGGTTCAAAATACCGCCCATAAACTCGATAGCGGGATAGCTGGCTTCGAGCACCGAGTTATTCACCACCGCATCAAAGGTGAGGACGTAGCGCCCTGCGGGCAGCTCATAGCGGTAATATACGCCGCCTTCGCCGCACCATTCATCGGCAGCCACAGGCAGGCTGTACATCCGTCCGCCCATCGTCTCGTCATCTTCGTATTTCTCAAAGGCCCCGGCGTTTACCAGCGCATCAGACCGCGCATTGTCGAACACAACCGCTTGACCGGCGTCCGCCGCGCCGTAATCGGACACCTGGAAGCCCACCGCCCAGATCGGATTTTCTTCGGGGGTTGCCGGGCATTCAGCTTTCATCAACACCGCAGCGGTGCCGCTAAAGCCCTTTTCCGTCAGATAATCACGCATGAAGGTAACGAGTTCTTCGCTGTTGTCCGCCCAGGAGGTCGCTTCCTGTTCGAGATCGTAGACGTGTGAAAAATCTTCCACCAGCGAATAGGTGTCCTGGGTTAAGGTATCCACCAGCACCACATCGAGCAGCGCCTGGAAATGTTCAACCGTCGGAGCTGCGTCGGGCGTTGCGTTGACCGTCGCGGGGTCTTCGACAATCACCACCGTGTCGAGGCTTGCGCCTTCATACTGCGGGCTTTGCTCCGGGTCGCGCGGCATCAGCAGTTCAGCCGCATCCTGGCCCGCATAAACCTGCCCGAAAATCGTATAGCCGCCGTCAAGGTGTGGGGTCGAGCCGTAGGTGATGAAAAACTGGCTGCCGTTGGTATCTGCTCCGGCATTCGCCATTGCCAAGCGCCCGGCGCGATCAAACAGCAGGTCATCGCTGGTTTCATTCACAAATTCATATCCCGGACCACCGCCGCCCGTCCCGGTAGGATCGCCGCCCTGCGCCATAAAACCGGGCAGTACGCGGTGGAAGGTCAGGTTGTTGAAGTAGCCCTGTTGGGACAGGAAGACAAAGCTGTTGACGGTGATAGGCGACTCATCTTGGTACAGATCAACATAAATCGGCCCGGCTGCGGTACACAGGACTGCCCAATAGTCTACCCCGTCTTGCAGCACCTCTTCGGCTTTCCCAAATTCGCGCGATGCCGGTTCCGACTTATCGGCGCTCTCGCAGATTTCCTGCGGTGTTTGGGCTGCTTGCTGGACCGCTTCACCCGCGACGGGGATCGATTGTGCCCGGACGGTCCCACTGCCAACCGCAGCAGTCAGCACCACCAGTGCGATCAGGGTCAAACGCTGGAAAAACTTCATGTTTACTCCTCACTTGGTAATCGAACGATAGTCTGTTATACGCAGAGACAGTCCCTGTGCAACGGGGGTTTTATCCCCTCTTCAAAAACGCCTCGGCCACCGGAACCACCCGATCAGGCTGGCTGACCAGCCCAATATGATTCACCTGATCAAAAATATGAAGCTGTAAACCGGCTTGTTCTATGGCGGCGCGCTGTTCACGCAGTTTGACGATCACATTCCCGTCTTCGGTCCCGGTGAGCACCAACGCCGGGCAGCGCAGTTCGTCGGGTTCAATGCCTGCCCAATTTTCGAGCGCCCGGCAGCGCGCCAGATAAACCGGAATCGAGGTCCGCTGGACAAAATCACGATCATTCTCATCTAGATCATCCAGGGGCGTCTGCGCCAGCGTTTCGACCCGCGTCACCGTTTTTTGAACAAATTCCGGGGTGAAGATGCGCCCGAAATACGTCCCGGCGATCACCGCCCGCTCGATCCGGTTGGAACGCGCCGCCAGATGCAGGGCAATCGTCGCACCGAAGGACCAGCCCCACACGCGGAACGAGTCAAAATGGCAGGCATCGGCCACCGCCTGTACATCCTCCATGTGATGCTGGGCCGTATACCGCGCCGGATCGTCAAAGCCATCGCTCTCACCGCACCCACGCAAGTCCATCGTGCTCACCCGGAAGTGATCCGCGAGCCGATCCACAATGCCGTATGCATGCCATGTCATGGTGCGATCATTGCTGAACCCGTGCAGCAGAAGCAGCGCTGGGCCGTTTCCGGTCACATGGTAGGCAATCTGCGCGCCGTCAGCGGAGACAGCATAGGCGGGTTCAGGCATGGGTTTTAGTGCGCCTCTGGCAGCAAAAAGAACGCCAGCCCAATGATAAGGTACACACCCATCAGCATCAAGCCCTCAAACCAGTTCGACTCGCCATCCTGTGCCACCAACGCCGCGACATAGGACGCCGCTGCCAGCGCGATCACTTCGGGCAGGGTGAAAGCCAATACCAATTTATCCGAGAACAAGAGGCTGATGAAAACCAGCACGGGCGCAACAAACAGCGCGATTTGCAGGCTCGATCCCAGCGCGATACTCATGCTGAGTTCCATCCGGTTTTTGAGCGCCATCTGCACGGCGACTAGATGCTCAGCCACATTGCCGATGATCGGCACGATAATCACGCCGACGAACAGTTCGCTCCAGCCCAGTTCCTCGACCACCGGTTCCACCGTGCTCACCAGAAATTCCGACATGAACACAATCCCGATGGTTGCAAAGGCCAACACGCCTGCCGCCAGCGAGACGGACCATTTCGCTTTGTGGTGCGGTTCAACCGCCGCCGTTGCGCCGGTTTCGTCTTTGGTGAACATGGTATAAAACACATTGGCAACGTACAGCGCGATCAGGATCAGGGCGATACCTTCGCTCAGAATCAGTTCATTCTGAAATTCCTGGTTTTCTACGAACGAGGCGTCAAACAACGATGGGATTGCCAGCGCCATAAACGCCATGATCAGCAGCGTCCCATTCATGCCTGCCCGCCGTGCGTTGAAGGTTTGCAGGCCGTTTTTCAGCCCACCCAGCATAATCGCCAGTCCCATCACCAGCAGCAGATTACCGAGAATCGAGCCGATAATCGAGGCGCGCACCAGTTCAAGCAGCCCTTCGCGCAGCGCAAAAATCGTAATGATCAATTCGGCGGCATTACCCAGCGTTGCGTTCAACAGTCCGCCGATTTGCGGCCCTGTATGCACGGCTATTTCTTCCGTCGAGGTGCCGATCAGCCCGGCTAGTGGAATAATTGCCAGCGCAGAAGCCGCAAAAACGGCGGTATCACTGGCATCCGACAGGCGCAGAATCACCGCCACCACACCGAATACCAGCAGCAAATTCAGGTTGAGTAACTTTTTAAGAGAAAATGATTGGGTCATACCTCATCCGTCCGGTGCGCTTCAGTCCTCATATTCCGCAATCGTAATCGTTCCGGTGATCACATCCTGGGTGCTCTGCACAGCGACATAAATCGGGTAATCTCCGGCGGGCAGCGTGTCAAACTCGATAGCTGAATCATAGGTCGCCTGGGTGTTGCACCACCACTGTTCTTCGCCGGGATGCCACATCATGACCGCTGTCGCGCGCCCATCATCGGACTTGTAGCCGATGGTGATGCGTTTGGTATCGGTCAGCAGATGCAGCTCGAACGTCGGGAGCTGCGCTGAAAAGACATTTTCGGCGCACGGCGTCCCGATAAATGCGAAGGTGTCCACCGGTCCACCGGCAGCGGCAGAATACACCGCGACACTCCCAAACCCGGATTCCAGTTGCAGCCAGAGCAGATCCAACAGGCCATCATCGGCGGCTTCCTCGGTGGGTGCCGGTGTTTCTCCCCCTAGACCAGGGGTCGCCGTTGGCTGCCGTGTCCGAAGCGGAAGCCCCGGCAGATTCATGGTTGCCGTTGGATCGGTTTGGGCGCGCACGCCGGTTGACCCGGCGGCGAACACCAGCGCGCTCACCATAACCAGCAGTCCGATGCATAAAAGAAGTGTGATTTTCCGCATGTTGCCCTCCCAAAAACTAGCGCTGCATCCGTTCCCAGCGGCTCACCCATTTCCAGTTGGAGGTATCGCGCTTGGGCCGCGCCACAACTTGTAACGCTTGCTGCCGCTGCTGGTGTTCGACCAGCGTCGCGACAATCGCAGCGGCTTCGGCCAGTTCAGGCCGGGGCGCTTCGTCGCGCATCACCATATGCTCTTCCACAAAATGCGTATCGTAGCGGCCCGCCAAAAACCGGGTGCTGTCGATCAATTTCTGGTGAAACGGCAGATTCGTCTTGAGGCCCATCACTTTATATTCGGCCAACGCGCGCCGCATCCGCAGCAGGGCCTCGCCGCGTGTTTCACCCCAGGCGATCAACTTCGCCAGCAGCGAATCGTAGTAGGGCGACACCTGATACCCGGCATAAATGCCCGCATCCAGCCGGACACCGGGGCCTGTCGGCGCGATATGGACCGTGATCATGCCCACCGATGGCAGAAAATTGTTATACGGGTCTTCGGCATTGATCCGGCATTCTACCGCCCACCCGTTGGGCGTGATACCGCCTTCCGCGCCCATGCGCCGCCCGCGCGCGATCCGAATCTGCTCCTTGACCAGATCGACGCCCGTCACCATTTCCGTGACCGGGTGCTCGACTTGCAGGCGGGTGTTCATTTCCAGAAAGTAAAACTGGCGGTCCTGATCCACCAGAAATTCGATGGTCCCGGCGTTGACATAATTCACCGCCTGCGCTGCCGCAATCGCCGCCGCGCCCATCCGCTCGCGCAGATCATCATCCATAAACGGGCTGGGCGATTCCTCGAATAATTTCTGGTGCCGCCGCTGGATGCTGCATTCGCGTTCGCCCAGGTGGATCGTATTGCCGTGCATGTCCGCGAGAATCTGGAATTCGATATGCCGCGCGCCTTCGAGCAGTTTTTCCAGGTAAACAGTGCCATCTCCAAATGCGGCCTCGGCTTCGCGGTGTGCCGCCGCGAGTGCCGCGTCCAACTGCGACGGATCGCGCACGACGCGCATGCCTTTGCCGCCGCCGCCTGCCGCCGCCTTGACCATCAGCGGGTAGCCGATTCGCGGCGCAGCCGCGCGCAGATCATCGTCATTCAATCCCGCCTCGGTTCCCGGCACGATGGGCACACCGGCCTTGATCATCAGTTCGCGCGCGGCCAGCTTGTCGCCCATCTGGTTGATCGAGTCCGGCGCTGGCCCGATCCAGATCAGCCCGGCATCCATGACCGCTGCCGCGAATTCGGCGCGTTCGCTCAAAAAGCCGTATCCCGGATGCACCGCGTCGGCCCCGGATTCCCGCGCAATATCGATCAGCTTGTTGATGTTCAGATAACTTTCGCGGGGCACAGGTGAACCAATCGAATACGCTTCATCAGCATAGCGCACATGCAGCGCCTCGCGGTCCGCGTCCGAATAGACAGCCACTGTGCGAATACCGCCCAGTTCACGGCACGCGCGGATCACCCGCACAGCGATCTCACCACGATTGGCGATCAGGACTTTCCGGATCAGAGTCGTTTCCGTCATCATAGAAAATTTTGCCTCAATCTTAAAACGGCCAGGACTGCCCGCTGGCCTTGATAAAGTGAACCATAAGGTCGCTGTCCGGCAGCGGATGCCCCAACTGAGTCAGTAACACCGACAGTTCGCCGCGATGGTGGATGCAGTGCGTCCAGGTTGTCACCAACCACTGCCACAGCGGTAAACAGAACGAAAATTCGCCAAACGCGATGATCACTTCACGCGCAATACTCGCGTCGGTTTGCGCCGCCAAAAACGCCCGTGTTTCCCGGTTATTTTGTTCCCAACGCTGACGGATCGCCTCAACCGGATGCTGTTCGCCGCTGTCATACCAGGTCATGTCGATTTCGCGGCCCTGGCACTGCGCCAGATAATACACCTCGCCGCCGAGCATATGCACCAGCAGTTTGCCAATCGTCTCATGGCTGGGGCTGAGCGGGCGCGTTAAGTAATCGGCGGGTAGTTGGGCGACGATGTTCAATACATCGTCATTCGAAATGACATCCAGATCAAAAATTGCGTTCAGACTTTTCAGGTTCATTCCCGTTTTTGTGCCTCCTCGATCCTGTCTCCCAAATCGCGCCGCACCGTCTCTAAAACCTGTGGGTCCTGTGTCCAGTTTGACCAGTCGGAACCTGCCGCAGCAATGATCGACAGCACCTCATCTGGATTCGCAAAGTTCTTCAGCAGGGCCACATATTCGTAATCTTCTACCCCTTCACGAATCCACTTGAGGCGCAGCGACGGCACAACATGATCAATTCCAACCGCCTCACCGGGATACACCAGCACCCCTTCACCAGGAAAAGCAGTTCCATCATCGCTGCGGTAGAGGGGTTCACTCCAGGGATCACCGATCCACCAATCGACAGCCCAATACAGCATCCCCGTTATCCCCAGGCTTTGCATGATCATACCGGGGATGCGGTAGTTGATCGGCGCAAAATCAATTTCCCATTTAGGCGAATAATCATCCTGGGTTTGCGCGGTATAGAACCACACCTGATTCCCCTTCGCCATGACATCAGCCACCGGCTCCAATGCGGCATCATACATGACGGGCAGCAGCACCCAGATGTCAACCAGCGAACGCTCATACAGTTCAGGCATCGGGGTCAGGGTTACAAGTTGTAAAACTCCTGCCGCATGCAGATGCTGCGCCCATTCGTCCAGCGTGGTTGTCAGTTCCGTGATACAGCGATCAATTTCGTCTGCCGTGAGGTTGTAAATCAGCAGATTGGCGGAATAGGACTGGACCACATCCTCCAGTTCCGCGACAGACGGTAGAGGCTGGTCCATCGCACAGGTGCTAACATCCGCGCCGCTCCAATAGCTCAGATTGACGGCGTTCAGGCCCCATTCCTCGATCAGCATCTGCTGTTCGCTCGGATCAATCTGAGCGGGCATCACCTTATGCTTCAGTAGTTCGATTTTGTCTTCCAAACGCGCTGGATACTGAAACAGAAACGAAGAATACATCGATGGGCGAAGTGGCAGTTCGAAATCCCAGACATGTAATGTAATCGATCCGGCGGCCTCGCCTTTGGCGCTGGTGATATGATAGGTGCCGTGATAGGTTTCGGGAGCAGCATCACGCGGAACCTCAATATCGACCCAAAATGGCAGATTTTCGCCCGCAGGCACATCTACCGGTTCCATAGAGGCCGGATCCAGCGGGATCAGCGCATCCGCATACCAACCAGGGCCGAGCGGCTGGTTGGAGCCACCCCAGTTCGGACTGCCTTCCTTCACCTCCACATAATGCTCCTGGTAAAGCTGTACATGCTGAGCGGAAATCACTGCGCGGTCATCGCTGCGCAAGTCCGATATCGTCAGACGTACTGCCGCTAATTCACCCTGTACAGCAATCTGAAACGCCTCGTATTCGCCACGTGCGGCATAAAGTGTGATGTCGGCGTTCGTCCCTGGTTCTGTAAAGCGGCCTACCCGCTCCATGCTCCCGACCACCCAGACCACAGGATCTGTTTGAGCGTAGGATGCAGGCACATGGATCACCAGCCAGACCAGTATTACTAATATCCGGCGTATCATGCTTTCCCTTCCGATGTCCATTCGAGCGGTGCAGCGGTTACAACATGTTCCTGGTGAATATCACCGCACGCTGACTTTACATCAAAAATTACGTTGTCGCCCGGTTGAACGGCACGCAAGGCTTCAAGCGCCGTGTGCCATTCCGGTTCGATCTCGTCCTCGTTCGGCGGCAGCAGTTCGCGCAGCACAACATGGCTTTGGATGCGGTAATAGTCCCACACCCACACCACTTGTAAACGCCGCGCCCGGTCAAAGCCGCCCCAGGTCATCTGCTGGCCTGTGCCTTCCAGATAGCGCAGTTCCAGCCCGGTGAGCGTGAGCCGCGCGCCGCCATCCGCCGCACACAGCGTTAATGTGACGGTCAAAATGGATGGATCAGCAGGTTGGGTGGATGGGGTGAATCCGTAGCGTGGCACACCGCCGCCGCCATAGCAGGCATAATTTTCAGTCGCCACCGACTGCAACAAGGCCGATGATCCCACGACCAGCCAGCGATGGGGAGAACCTGTCGCCTGCTCCATACTCACCTACCGTTCCTGATGCCGCGCCCGCAGCGCCTCGACCATTTCTCGTGTGACCGGCTGCTGCCCCATCAAAGGCAGGTCCGGCGACCAGCCGTGTTCATCCGATCCGCCCGAAATCAGCAGGTGGTACTGCTGCGCGACAGGTAAAAAATACGCGCGGGCTTCCTGGCTCATGTTGCGGTGATAAATTTCGATCCCGTCGAGACCCATCTCGACCAGTTCGCCCACCTGCTCGGCGGACAGCCAGCCTGCGCCGCAGTCCACCGCGTTGGGATGCGCCAGCACCGCGACACCGCCCGCCGCGCGAATCGCTGCGATCAGAACATCAATGGTATAACTGCTCAATCGAACCTGCTGCCAGGATGCCGTAAACAGGGTGAGGGACTCCTCATAGGTGGCGGCGTACCCTTTGGCCTGCAAGGCCAGCCGGACGTGCCGTGACCCGCCATAACGCGGATTCTGCGCCCAGACATCCTGCATTGTCACCGGATACCCGGCAGCGGTCAGGCTCGCGCAGCAGTCCGCCATCCGCGCATGAATATCATCCAGCGCCTGCTGTTCGGCAGCGCAAAAGCCGGGGTGATCCAGGTCCACAAAATAACCGAGAATATCCACATCGCCGCCCCAGCCGGGACGGTAACAACCATCCCAACGCCCGGTGAATTCGATGGCCGGGATCAATTCGATCCCCAGTTCTGCCGCAATGGGCACGGCTTCGCGTGCGCCGCGCGCATTGTCGTGATCGGTGATCGCCACCACCGCCAAGCCACGTTTCGCCGCTTCGGTCAGCATATATTCGGGCGAATAGGTGCCATCTGAATAGTAGCTGTGCATATGCAGTTCGCAGCAAAACGAGTCGGCGTTCATGTGTCGATTTCCTCCTGGATCGCTAGGTCCGGTTCCCGATTCAGCAGGTTATTCATAATCGAATCGATGCCGACGCCCACCGCGACACCTGCCGCCACACCCGCCGGAACCATGTCCAGCAGCAGCCCCACGAACGCCCCGATCAGCAAGCCGATCAAGGTCGCGGTTCCGGTGCGCCAGTGCGTCAGGGATCGCAGCAGGGCCTGGAGAGCCGAATCGGACGGATCAGCGCTCATTCGTATCACCATGAAACAGAATGCTCGGTGCATCAGGGGTATAAAAATGACTGATGTCCGCGTCCCGGATAATCATTTCACATCTCTTTTTACAGCGGAATATTCCCGTGCTTTTTCGGCGGGTTGATGTCACGCTTGTTTTGCAGCATTTCCAGCGCATTGATCAGGCGTGGGCGCGTTTCGGATGGCGCGATCACATCGTCAATAAAGCCGCGCTGCGCTGCGACATACGGATTAGCGAACTTGTCGCGATATTCCTGCACTAGTTCCGCTTTGCGGGCCACCGGATCGGCGGCTTCGGCCAGTTCGCGGCGGAAGATGATATTCACCGCGCCGTCTGGTCCCAGCACCGCGATCTCAGCGGTGGGCCAGGCCAGATTTAAATCGCTGCGGATGTGTTTGCTGTTCATAACGCAGTACGCGCCGCCGTACGCTTTGCGGGTGACAACGGTCACTTTGGGCACAGTGGCTTCACAGTAGGCATACAACAGTTTTGCCCCTGCGCGGATGATGCCGCCGTGTTCCTGCGCCGTGCCGGGCATAAAACCGGGAACGTCTTCAAAGGTGATGATCGGGATGTTGAAGGCATCGCAGAAACGAATAAAACGCGCCGATTTTTCGCTGGCGTCGATGTCGAGCACACCCGCGAGTACGGCGGGTTGGTTGGCGACAATGCCGATGCTGTGTCCGCCCAACCGCGCGAAGCCCACCACGACATTCCGCGCGAAATGCTCGTGAATCTCAAAAAAGCGGCCTTCATCCACGATCAGTTTGATCACTTCCTTGACATCATAGGGTTTGCTGGGATCATCCGGCACAATATGGTTGAGCGCCTCTTCGGTGCGCAGCGGATCATCTTTGGTGGGTTCAAAGGGCGGGTCTTCCATGTTGTTCTGGGGCATATAACCGAGAATTTCGCGGATCAAAAACAGCGCATCTTCTTCGGTATTCGCGGCGACATGGCTCACCCCGCTGACGGCATTATGCGTCATCGCGCCGCCGAGTTCTTCAAAGGTCACATCCTCGTGTGTTACCGCGCGCACGACATCCGGCCCGGTGACAAACATATAGGATGTATCTTTCACCATAAAAATAAAGTCGGTCAGCGCCGGGCTGTAAACCGCGCCGCCCGCGCACGGCCCCATAATCACACT
Organism: uncultured Anaerolineaceae bacterium; assembly: GCA_964472565.1. Taxonomy (GTDB): domain Bacteria; phylum Chloroflexota; class Anaerolineae; order Aggregatilineales; family Aggregatilineaceae; genus DATAMF01. Next base: position 5,138 of record CAYYNB010000086.1, on the reverse strand, counting down.
CAACTGCGGGATAACACCGCTCGCCATTGTATTGCGCAGGAAAATATCCGCAACCCCGCCGAGGCTGCTCACGCCTTCCTGAATCCGCGCGCCGCCGGAATCGTTCAGGCCGATGACCGGCGCGCCATTTTTCATCGCCATTTCCATGATCTTGCAGATTTTTTCGGCATGCACTTCGCTCAACGAACCGCCCAACACGGTAAAGTCCTGCGAGTAAACATAGACCAGCCGCCCGTTGATGGTGCCCCAACCCGTCACCACACTGTCACCCAGATACTGGTTTTCGGGGGCATCCATACCCAGGTTGCGTTCACGATGAACCACAAATGAGTCGATCTCGCGGAAGCTGCCGGGATCCAGCAGCAGATCGAGACGTTCGCGGGCGGTCAGTTTGCCGCCCTGGTGCTGCTTTTCGACCCGTTTGGGGCCGCCACCTGCCGCGCTTTTAAGACGCATCTGGTTTAAGTGTTCGATCTTGCTCATCAAAAATGTCTCCGGGATTAGAAGCAAAACGTGGGTCCGAGAAAGCCCGGCGCACGCGCGGCCAACGCATCACACCGGCTGCGATCAGCAGCAGCAGCAGCGTGATAAAAACCTGAAAGAGAATTCGTCCCCGACTGTAATCGGACCGAGCATAAATCAAGAGCCATAACACGCCAAACAAGCCATAGTTGCTCAATATGACGAATGTCCAGCGCCGGGCGTGCCGACGACGCTGAGCGAGATGCCAGGCGGTGCCTAACAGCGCGATGCCCCAAACCAGCGCGCATCCGGCACGTAAAGGCGGCGGGTAGGAAAGGCCGAGTTCGTTGTACTCGTCGGCACGGCGCACCTGATCGAGCGCCAGAAGCAGGTTGTAGACGCCCAACAGGGCAATGATCAGACAGAAAATCCAGAGCGTCCAGGGTCGCTTTACCATAAAAGGCATTATAACTTACGGCTGGGGCAAGGGCCAAAACGATCACATTATGACGTGCGCCCGTTGTTTTTGCGCACTGATCGCAGCCAGTCCGTTTCCAACTGGCGGAAGGGTTGCCCATAAACGGCGGTGAAGTTTGGCGGCGCGGGAGGTTCGCCGCTGCGCCATAACTTTTGCAGCTTCTCAAAACCGTAGGTCTCGATCAGATAGCCCGTAAAAGCGCCCCATTCGGTATACAAAATGTCGCGATAAACCAGGCAGTCTTCGCCCGTGTAGGCCAGGTTAAAGTCCAGATTTTCGCCGAGCGGAAGATACAAATGCTCGGCCAGATAACCCCGGATGCTGGCCTGAAGCGAGGGGGACGCGTGCCAGGCGTTCCAATAGTCGCGCGCTATCCAGACGGCAAACCCCTCGTTGAGCGCGGTGTAGGGCGAAAACTGGAAGACCTCCATATGCAACACATGGACGATTTCGTGAGAGAGTACGCCGAACAGATAGGCATTGGATGCTGTGTGATCGGCAAAGATGACCGTTTGCAGACCGGCTGCATAGCCGCGTACCGGGCACGGCGAGAGGTCCGGCGGGTGGAACGAAAGCTGAATTTTCTGATCGAGGGAACCGCCAACCGCCGCGCGCATCTCTTCATAGATCGTTTCGGCCTGGATGCTGAAGCGCCCGACATCCACCGGGAAATAGCCATCGGTTTCGTAAAACTCGATGTGTGCCGTCTCTGCGATCTTGGCGCCGCGCGGCATTTCGAGAATCTCGACAGCGGGTGGGGGAGTCGGGGTCGGAATGGGCGTCGCGGCAGGGGCAGCCGCCGGAGTTGCTAAGGCCAGATGGTGCAATGTTCCCAACAACAGAATGAGAAATCCAACCGCCAGTCGTTTCATCGTGATCAATCTCCACCATTCCATTGTAACAGCTTTTCAAGCGGGGGCATGTGTGGTAAAATAGAACATTTGTATCGTCGTCTGCTGGGGAGAAAATTCCATGACCGAAAACAACTTTACCGAAGCGCAGGTTCTCGAATTTGCCCGGCGAGCTTATAACGCGCCGAGTAATCCCACATTTGAGGTGGTGCCGGAGCGCTGCGCGCTGCTGGTGATCGATATGCAGGAGGAATTTGTCAAACCGGGCTGGTCGCCGTGCTGGGTGCCGGAAGCCACGCGCCAGGTGCCGCGCATCCGCTCCTTAATGGACTGCTGCCGCGAACGGAATATTCCGGTGATTTTCACCGTCTTTTCGCATACACATGAACTGTTTGATCGTCCGGCGAGCGGCCCGTATATGCCCAACCGCTACCCCGATCTGTATACGGATTCCGACCAATATTATGATGAGGGGCGCGTGTGGCCCGCATTAGCGCCGCTGCCGGGTGAAGTTGTCATTCACAAACCGTCGTATGGTGCGTTTTATGACACGCCGCTGGAAACGATTCTGAAGCGGATGAACAAGGATACGGTGATTATTTGCGGGACGCTGACCAATTACTGCTGCGGCACAACGGCGCGGCAGGCCTATGAGCGCAGTTTTAAGGTGGTGTTTGGCAGCGACATCACCGCGACGGATGACCCGGCGATGCAGGAGCCGGAACTCAAAGTGCTGCGCAAGGGATTCGCCAAAGTGCTGTCGTGTGCGGAGATTTTAACCTTACTTTCGTCCTAATTTTGGCGGTTTCCAGGCGTTTATAGATTACAATGCAAGCATCAATGAGATGAGGACCGGACCATGGATTATCGACGCGCAGATCCGATCCGTTTGATCGCCCTGCGGCTCAACCAGGACGAACTTCGCAACCTCACCCATCGACCTGGCATCAACGAAGCCTTCCGGGTGACTATCCAATACCATGACGCGCAGCACCCCAACCAGGTGGCGACCCTCACGCGCGGGCATGGCGAATGCAGCCTGAGCATTGTGTACGATAAGCCCGGCAAGCTGCTGGATTTCCGGCATGCGATTCCCGCCGAGCGTTATAAAGCACTGCTCACCTCACTGCGCCGGACCAAGTTCGATACGCTGGATGATCAGCCGGATGTACCGTATTTTGGCGTTGATCTGTGGCTGATCGAGCGGGCATCCGGCAGTTTTTATCATGATGTCGTGATGTCGCCGGACAGCGCACGCGGCCATTACCGCGAACTGCTGCTGGCGCTGCGCGAACATCTTAAAGAAGCGCTGCGTTCCATCGATTCGTAACTTTGCTTCGTAGGCGTATTATCATTTACCGATCCAGCTCGCAGGGGCTGGATCAGTTTTGTAACGCACAGAGGAAAAAAAACATCATGAACAGTCTGGTAGAAACCGAGGTCAAGCTCTATGTGCCGGATCTCGGCAGCGCGATTATACGGCTGAATGCAGCGGGCGCGACGATGACCAAACCGCGCGTGTATGAGCATAACATTCGCTATGAGGATGCCAGCGAAACGCTGACCGGACGCGGCATTGTGCTGCGGCTGCGGCAGGATGCGAAGGTCCGGCTGACGTACAAGGAACCCCAGGAACAGCAGACGGCGGGGGTACTGTCACGCTTTGAGGCCGAAGTCACGGTGGATCAGTTCGATGTAATGGACCTGATTCTGAAGCGGTTGGGGTATCATCCGCATGTGGTCTATGAAAAATACCGGACGACGTATGAGTTCGGCGGGGCGGAGATTGTGCTGGACGAGATGCCGTATGGGAATTTTATCGAGGTCGAAGGTCCGGCGGAGGAGATCGAAGCGGCGCTCAAAGCGCTCAACCTGGATCGTGAGCCGCGTATTCTGGCCGGGTATATGGTGCTGTTCGGGCTGGTAAAAACGGCGCTCAGGCTGGATGTCAAAGACCTGACTTTTATCAACTTTGAAGGCGTGGACGTGCCGCCGGAAATCTTCTTTCAAGATGCGCGGGGCGATTATTAGGAGTGGTGAAGTTGCTCACCACAGGGTACGATTGGAGCCGAGTCAGGCTCTTTTTTTTAAGGAGGACGTATGTTATTAGGGGGCATTGAAGGCGGCGGAACCAAGTATGTGTGCGCGGTGGCCGATGAACAAGGCACGCTGCTGCACCGAACGGTGATCCCCACGACGAATCCAGAAACCACGCTTGATCAGGTGATCAGCTATTTTAAGGAACAGGAAGCGGCACGCGGCGAAAAATTGACGACCATCGGGATCGGATCATTCGGCCCGGTGGATTTGCAGCGCGGATCGCCGCATTACGGGTATATCACGAGCACGCCCAAAGCCGGATGGCAGTATGCGGATGTGGTGGGGCCAATCAAAGCGGCGTTTCCCGGTATTCCGGTGGGGTTTGATACGGATGTGAACACGGCGGCGCTGGGTGAACATCACTGGGGCGCGGCGCAAAACTGGGATACGTTTATTTATCTGACCGTCGGAACCGGCATCGGCGGCGGGGGGATGCTCGGCGGGCGGCTGATGCACGGCCTGATTCACCCGGAAATGGGCCATGTGCTGCTGCCCAAACATCCCGATGATCCGCTGGCGCGCGGCGTGTGCCCGTTCCATCCCAACTGTTTGGAAGGGTTGGCGTCGGGACCAGCGCTCAAGGCGCGGTGGGGGGTGTCGGGCGAAACGCTGCCGGTGGATCATCAAGCGTGGGAGATTGAAGCGTATTATCTCGCCACTGCGGTGATGGACTTTCTGTGTACGTGTTCGCCGCAGGGAGTCATTCTGGGCGGAAGTGTGATGCATCAAAAACAGTTATTCCCGCTGGTCCGTAAGGAAGTGTTCCGGCTGGTGAATCATTATCTGGTTCACCCGCGCATGGAAACGCTGGAAGACCTGATCGTGCCGCCGGCACTGGGCGACGATGCGGGTGTTAAGGGCGCAATCGCGCTGGGGCGGCTGGCAATGGACGAGGCAGAACGTGGCGCTGACATTTAACGAATACCAACGACGGGCGGCTGAAACCGCCAAATATCCGAATGTGGGCAGCAACCCGATTTATCCGACGCTCGGACTGGCGGGTGAAGCGGGCGAAGTCTGTGAAAAGGTCAAAAAAGTGATCCGCGACCAAGACGGCCAGTTCGATGAGGCCGCGATTCTGGCGATTCAGAAAGAGTTGGGCGACGTGCTGTGGTACGTGGCGCGTGTCGCCGCCGAACTCGGCCTCGATATGGAACAGGTCGCCGCTGTGAACCTGGACAAGCTGGCGTCGCGCAAGGAACGCGGCCAATTGTCGGGCAGCGGCGATAATCGCTGAGACCCCGCCC
>CAYYNB010000085.1:0-24769 GCA_964472565.1 uncultured Anaerolineaceae bacterium | reverse complement strand
GCCTAAACGCCTGTGTTACAATCGCCCGAATGGTATACCGATTCGTTCTGTTCATTTTTGTGTTGTGCGCGATTTTGATCGGCGTGGTGCGCGGGGTGCTGCCGCACCAGCCGCCCCCGGAGATCGCCGCGCTGCTGCCTGATGTCTCCTGCACGGCCCCGTGCTGGCAGGGGTTACGCCCCGGTTATAGCACACCCGACGATGTTCAGCAGCGGCTTACCGATTCCCGCTGGCCGGATGCGGTGGTGGATGGGGGGACGGCGGGATCGGTTGAAGAGTGGACGGCGGTTTTAGGGGATGACGCGCGGCTGTGGTTTGGTTATTCGAGCCAGTCTCCGGCGCAAAATGAACTCCAGCTTCGGCCCGCCCATCTGCGCGTGGGGGATGTGATCGCCGCGCTGGGGGAACCGGACGCGGTAGCCTTTGCTTACGTGTATCCACACCGCAGTGTGCGGAGTAGGGTGGAACTGGAATTCCGGCTGTATTACCGCGCGTCCGGTTTGATGGCGAGCGGCACACTCCCGCCGTATGCGGTGGAACTCGATGCCGCCCAGCGGGTTGAGGTTTTGAATTATCCGGCGCTGGCGTTAACGCTGCCGCTGCTGGCCTTTGAATGGCGCGGCTTCGGCAGCCTGGTGAAACATTATTATCCCGACGGAGTGACTCCGTGAGTCGATTTCTGCAATTGATCGTGGCGGTTTTTGTGACGTGTGCAGCTTTTACCTTGATCGCACATGAAATCGGTCAGACCTCTGAACTCCCGCCGACCTACCTGGATACGGGCGGGTGTGACCAACCGTGCTGGCAGGGTTTGCGGCCCGGCATCACCCGGATCGATGAATTTTTGCAGCGCGTGGACGAGCGGAGTCCCTACAGTGGGCGCGGCACGGATCGCGGCGGGCCGCTGGAGATGATGGAATTATCGACCTACGGGGTGCTGCGGCTGGCCGATGTGCTGCTCGATTGGGGCGAACCGGAGCAGATAAGCTGTCTGCGCTGGGAATCGACGGGGGCCGCGCCGGTGGCCCACGCCGGGCTGGTGGTCAAACTCTATTATGCGGGTGGGGTGGTCGAAGTTGAAGCGATAGGCGATGATCTTTCCCAGCGGGTGTGGCCGGGCATGCTGGTGCGCGCCGTTCGTTATGCCGCGCCGGGTGAGCCGCTGTATGAAATCGGGACTACTTCTGCATGGCGCGGGTTTGCGTGGTTTAATCCCTATCCGATGTGCTGGAGGCGGTGAGTCTTGAAGCGATGGGTCTGGCTGATTGCGCTGGTGGTGCTGCTGATCCTGCTGGCAGTGGCCGTCCGGCATGATAACCCGCTGGTCCGGCTGGATGATCATCTGCTGCACACCCTGTACGCGGGCGATCATCCGGCGGTCATGGATGCGGCGCGGATCGTGTCGTACTTGGGCGACGAAGTGCTGTACCCGCTGGTTATCCTGCTGGCGATCTGGCTGCTGGTGCGGCGGCAGTTCGGCGCGGCGGCGCTGTGGATCGGGGGGGTGATCGGGGCGAAGATCGTGAGCGACAGCATCAAGATCATCGTGGCGCGGCCCCGCCCGGTGTGGGAACCCATGCTGATCACCGAGGACACCTTTGCTTTTCCAAGCGGCCACGCGCTGATGTCGTTCGCGACGTATGGGCTGCTGGTGTATCTGGTGTGGCACACGCCCCGCCTCGCGCGCTGGCGCGGCGTGTGCACCGGAGCGGCGGTGATCCTCGTGCTGCTGATCGGATGCTGCCGGATGCTGTTGGGGCTGCATTATCTGAGCGATGTGCTCGGCGGGTATCTGGTGAGCGCGATCTGGCTGCTGGTGTGTATTCCGGTGTTTGAGACAGTGCGCTTGAAACGATCTGCAAAACGGGGCAAGTCATGAAGCGCCCGAAGAACCTCACCTCCTCGGTTCCCCTCTCCAACCGAGTCTAATCATGATGCAGTTCACCCCTATTCTCCCGATGGCGCGCCCCTACACGATCCTCTGAAGTTTTTTTCGTTCCTCCATCCGTTCACAACCTTTGGTTGGTCACGCTTTGGTCACGCATCCTGTGTAAATTGCATAACAGGTGGAGTCAGTGGAAACGATGGCGAAAGGAGGGGGCGGGTCAAAATCTTCTTTGATCGGTTTGTCTGCCTTAACTCGCAAGCAAAACGCCGTTCATTTAACGAGGCGGACAACTGTAGCAAGCCCTCATAGTGGGCAAGCTATGAGGGTCTGGGAAGCATTGCCAATCTGCGCGGAAATTGAGGAGGAATCTAATGAATCACCACTTTTTGCACCAGAAGCGCTTTTCCATCAATCTCATCTCACTCATTGCACTCGTCATAATAATGGTCGTTGCGCTGTTCCCCGCACCTATCACACACGCCGACGTAGACGCTCAATCCGCAGTGAATATCACCGACTATTGCCCGGTGATTGACCGCAGGGGTGGGATTAACGACCCCGGCTGGGGCAACGCCAACGATGCAGCGGACTACAACACCACGACGAATCCCAGTGGCGGTCGGTGGGGAAATCAGACCAATGAGACTAACAACCCGACCTATCAAACGGTTGACCTGGGGGCCGCATACCCCCTGACTGCGGTCGGCTACTGGCTGGATTGGGATGGGGAGTTTGACAACTCGCTGGCGGTGCAGGTTGCCGTTTCCACCGATAATGTAAACTGGACTGTTGTGTCGGATGCTGTCTATCCCCATGAGGGAGGCACTGCTCCCCAGGTGGTTGACGTTGATATAGCGCTTGCTGCCACCGTAACCGCGCGGTATGTCCGCTATGCGGAACCTGGCGATGGTGCCTGGAATGGCTGGGGGGATTACTTCCACCTGCGCGCCTTTTCGACGACTCCATCGACGACTTGTTACACCCGCCCAGGCACAGTGGGCGATCCTACGCTGCCGGGTTGTGATGTGTTGATGCGACTGCCCAAGACGGCAGTAGTCGGCAGTTTTGGACAGGATGCGATGATCTACTGGAAGCCAGGCAAACTGACCAGCCCGCTGGTAACTATTCAGGCGGGTAAGACGGCGTGGGTCCTCGGCGTAGATGAGAGCGGACAATATCGCAAGATAGTATGGAGCTGCGACTACCTGTGGGTAAAAGCAGATGCACTTACACCTAACTTCGACGCGGTGTGGCAAGGCACTCCGCTGCCGATGGATGTGGTACACTAACGCCTGCTGTCATCCGGTATGTTCTGAATAACTGTTGGCAGAACCTGTCTCGTGCCTTATGCATGATGACAGGTTCTGTAATCCTTGGGGATGGACAAGCGCGGGTACACGCTACCGGGACTTTTTGGAAGACCGTCCGCTCATCAAACTCGTAATCAGGTCTTCCACATCGGGAGCCTGACCGCTCGATCCAGCGGTCGAGCCGCCGCCCAACAGGCCTAACAGAATGCTTGCCAGATCGGGGGCCTGGCTGGGGTTGGTTGCGCCGCCCGTGAGATCGGTCAGAATATTCATCACGTTGTTGCTGCCCTGGGCCTGACTGCCCCCCCGCCGGGTAAACAGGCTGAGGATGAAGTTGATGATCAGGCCGAGCAGCCCGCCGCCGCGCTGCGACGAAGACCCACTGCCGTACAGCCCCCCGATAATCGTGTCAATATTCGGAATCTGATCACTCTGGCTCTGGCTTTGGCTCTGGCTCTGATTCTGTTCAGAACCGGGGCGTCCCGGCAGACCGGTGGCTTTGCCCTGACGATGTTTTTCGATTTCGGTCAGGGCCTTAATCACCTGATTGCTTGTTCTACTCGATACGCCGTACTTGGTTTTGATTGAATCGCGTAATTGTCGCTGCATTTTTGTTTCCCCGCTTAATTCTATAGTAAAAAGATGAATATCATTATACGGGAGATCACCATTTGCTGCTGGCGGGGCAAGGGGGCAATTTATGCATTGCCCCTGCAAAAACCATTTCGCATCGCGGCTTATTCTTCGGCGGGCTTGGGCACCCACACCGGATAAAGATTATTCGAGTCGCCTTTGGTCAGTTGGCGGACGTTTTTCCCGTCGGCATCCATCAGATAAATCTGCCATGTGCCGCCCTCGTTGGACATATACGCGATCTGTTTGCCGTCCGGCGAATAAACCGGATCGCCTTTGAACGTGGTCGTGCTGGCGTCGAAGGGTTGCAGGTCGCTGCCATCGGGATTCACCGTGTAAAAGTCGAACTCGCCCTTGACCAGCGAATCATCTTCGCGGTTGGACATATAAAGAATCTGCTTCCCGTCGAGCGACCAGACGGGCTGGAAATCCCACCCTTCGTCGTGGGTCAACTGCGTTTCGCTGCTGCCATCCACCGCCGCGACAAAGATGCTCTGTTTGTCGGTGCGATCCGACGCGAAAACCATCTGCGTGCCGTCCGGCGACCACGCCATCATGTTATTTGATCCTGAGCTTTCCGTCAGGCAGGTGAAGTTGTTCACATCCCCAATTTGGGCGAGGCAGACATCGTTGCTGAAGCCGCGCGTTTTTACCCAGGCGAGTTGGGTGCCATCGGGACTCCACGCCGGGTCTACGTCCAGGTGGCCGCTGGCGAACACTTTAGCCCCGGCAGTCATAAAGTCCATAGCTTCAATTTCGCTGCCGTCACTTTTGACGCGCGCAGGGGTAAATTCGCCCGTGCTGTTGGTATAAAAATAGATCATGCTGCTGTCGAAGGTATAGCTGAAAAGATAACTGTCGCCTTCGCCTTCCGCGGTGACATTCCGCAGTTTGCCATCCGGCGCGAGTACATAAATATCCCACACACCGTCGCGATCCGAAATAAACGCCAGATCGCCGCTGGCCTGTTCGAGTTCGATCACGTCTTCATGGAGGCGTTCGTAGATAAAAATGCCGATTGCCGCTGCCGCCACGAGGATCACGGCGAGCAGCCCAACGACGGCCCATTTGAATCTGTTCATGTGACGAATCCTTCAGATGATACATACGGTTCCATTCTCTACTTTAATTGACAAACCATCAAAAGTAAATAAACGCCTTATGCGACTTCGATTTGACAAAACAGGGGACATTCTTCATGATGGAACGCGCAAAATTTTATCCATCCTGTTTTGAGTGAGCGACATGATGACCGCTATCGATTTTGGTAAAACCTCATCGGACTATGGCCGCTACCGGGCCGGATTCCCGCCGGAGTTATTCACGCGGCTGGCTGCGTTTGGCGTGGGATTGGCCGGGCAGCATGTGCTGGACCTGGGGACGGGCACCGGGACGCTGGCGCGCGGCTTCGCGGGGCAGGGCTGCGTGGTGGTGAGCGGCCTCGATCCGTCGCTGTCCATGCTGGCCGAAGCCCGCCGCCTGGATACGGGCGCGCCCTGGCCTGTAGCTTACCTGTGTGGCCGGGCCGAGGCGGTTCCCCTGGGCGCGGGCCGCCTGGACGGAGTCGCCGCCGGGCAGTGCTGGCACTGGTTTGATCGCCCGCGCGCGGCTGCCGAGGTGCGGCGAGTGTTGAAGCCGGGCGGCTGGCTGCTGATCGCGCATTTCGACTGGCTGCCGCTGCCGGGCAGCATGGTCGAGGCGACGGAGCGGCTGATCCTGACCTATAACCCGGCGTGGCGCGGTGCGGGTGGAACGGGGATTCACGCCGCCTGGTTAACGGATGCGGCGGCGGCGGGCTTCGCGGCTATCGAGTCGTTCACCTTCGACGTGGATACCCCCTACAGCCACGCGGCATGGCGCGGGCGTGTGCGGGCCAGCGCGGGGGTAGCGGCCAGCCTGCCGCCGGATCAGGTCGCCGCTTTCGATGCGGCCCTGCGTGACCTGCTGGCGGCGCATTTTCCAGCCGATCCACTGGCCGTCCCTCACCGCGTTTTTGCGATGATCGCCCGAAAATCGGCTTGTTGAGAAAAACGGTAGAATCCGTACTATTGTAGGCGTGCAGTGTTTGCGAGAGGAGTGCAGCATGAAGATCGCAGTGTTGACCAGCGGGGGCGATGCGCCCGGCATGAATGCCGCGATTCGATCCGTGGTACGGTGCGGGTTGGATCAGGGCTGGACGGTGTTTGGCGTGAATCATGGCTATAAGGGCCTGATGTCCGGCGACATGACGGCGCTGGATGCGCGCAGCGTGGGCGGGATCATCCAGCGGGGCGGGACGGTGTTGGGCAGTGCCCGCGCGCCGGAATTTAAGACCGAAGAAGGCCGCCTCAGCGCCCTGCGTGAACTGAATCAGAAGGGGATCGAGGCACTGGTGGTCATCGGCGGGAACGGATCGCAGACGGGCGCGGAAGCGCTCAACGCGATGGGTTTTCCGGTGGTGGGCGTGGCCTCCACCATTGACAACGATCTCTTTGGCTCAGAAATTACCATCGGCGTCGATACGGCGCTGAATATCGCGCTCGAAGCGATTGACCGCCTCAAGATCACCGCATCATCCCACGAGCGCGCCTTTTTGGTCGAGGTGATGGGGCGCGACTGCGGCTATCTGGCGTTGATGGCGGGCATCGCGGGCGGCGCGGAAGCGGTAGTCATCCCCGAAGTGGAAACCGATCCCGAACAACTGGCCGACGTGATCCGCGTGACGTATGAGCGCGGCAAGGCCCACGCGATTATCGTGGTGGCCGAGGGCGCGAAATATAACGCCGAAGAACTGCTGAATTATTTCAAGAAGCACAACGAGCGGCTGGGCTTTGATCCGCGCGCGACGACGCTGGGCCATATTCAACGCGGCGGTAACCCCGGCGCATTTGATCGTATTCTGGCGACGCGGTTGGGCGCGCTGGCGGTGGAGCAGATCGCAGCGGGTAAAACGGGCGTGCTGTGCGGGTTGCTCAAGGGTGAGTATGTCACGACGCCGCTGGATGTCGTCGTGAAAAGCAAAAAGCTGCTGGATACCAAACTCTTCGAGTTGGCGAAGGTGCTGGCGAAATAGGACAAAAAACGGGGCGATTCACGAATCGCCCTCTCCGAACCAAAATACGGCTCCTGCGAAAGGTGCTACAATGGAGTCAGGTTTTGCTAAGGAGGAGAGAAAAATATGAGTGACGCTTTAGGAAATACCTTTCAGTCAGGCACAGCGGCTCCTGAGACCGGCACCTACCAGTTGCTGGGCGAGAACACCAGCCCCGATCCGCGTGTGCAGTTGGGGCGGGTGGTCGCGTTCAAAAAGGATGAACTCCTGCCGGGACATCCTGACACAGGCGGCCCGGCAGAGTGGCGTTTTGTGCGGGTCAGCCGTTATACACACGGCACGCACAAGCTGGAATAGGCCTACCTTGCCGCCTCATGGCGCGATGGCAAAGTAGACTTCGTTGAAAGTCTCCCCCAGCGCGCTGACTCGTACGAGGTTAAATGTTTCGTCTTGCGGCAGGGCAAAAAAGGACACCCCGGTGAGTGTGGTTCCGGCGAACCCTTCCTGGATGTTGAGATTGGGCAGGTTGTCGGATACAAAAATGCTGGCTGACTCCAGGATGCGATCATCCGGCGTCACCACGCCATCAACCCAAAAATCAAGGCCCGTGCAGGGTTCGTCCGCATTGGCCAGCGTGCAGTCATATTCAAAGCGAAAGCCTACCAGCCGGTAGCCTTCATCCAGACCGTAGACTTCATCGGTGACATAGGGATCAATCACTTCGACCAGGCGCACCACGCCGTATTCCGGGAACTCCACCGATGCCCCGAACGGGATCGGGGCGGTACGGCTGCCCTCGTCGCGCGCGGTGTCCTGCCCCGGTGCGGGATACTGGGCCTGGACTGCTGCCCAGTCCCACCCGTCTGGCAGCGAACTCACAATGTCCTCTGTTCCAAACCCTGCAATGACTTTTAAGGCCTCATATTTTGTATTCAGATCGGATGCATCCAGCGCCGCCTGAGTTCGATCCCGGCAGTCCGTATCGCCGAGCGGACACATCCGTAACAGGCTCAGGGTGTTGATGTCCCGGTAAGCATCCAGCAGCACCGCATCGGCGCACGCGGGCCGTTCCAACTGCCCGATCTCGAACAGGACCCGGTAAGACACATAATGAAATGCTTCAGCACTCAGTTCCAGGTCGTTTTTCTCGGCAGCAAACGCCTGGCTGAGTACCGTCATCCACTCATCGACTCCCAGCAGCCACGCTTTTACGGCTGTGGGGTCGCAATCGTCGCCCCCCTGCGCATCCACGCCGGAAACACCCGAACCCAGCAGGATCAGAACGACGAGCAGCACGCGTTTCATAATATCTCCTTTTGATTGTCAGTTTAAGTTCGCCTGGTTGATAACATCTCCCGGCGGCACCAGATACGTTTCGGGGACGGTAGCCCCTGCCAGCAGTTTGATCATGGCGTTCACCGCCGTACGCGAGAATTCTTCGCGGCTCACCTGCACCGATCCGCGCATATAATACCCGTCGCGGATATAGCTGAGCGCCAGCGCTTCCGCGTCGATGCTGCTGATGAAGACGGCATCAGAATCGATCCCGGCCTCTTCCATCGCTGCAATCGCGCCGAACGCCCCGGCGTCATTGATGCTCAGAATGGCGTCAAACGCCACGCCCTCTTCGATCAGCTTTTTCACCGACGCATACCCAAAATCACGCGTGCCGCCCAGATAGCGCCCCACCACTTCCGCCTCCGGGGCCAATTCATGCAGGCCGTCTTCGAGGCCGTTGGCGCGCACCACGATAACCGGCAGATCGGGGTAATCCAGCACTATCACCCGTGCTTGTCCGTCCAGTTCCTCGCGGATGATGCCGCCCGCGAAGCGCCCCGCTTCCTGCCCCATTTTATAATCATCCCCGGCCAGCAGCACCCCGCCATAACTCGGCAAATCGGAATGCAGGAAAACCATTGGAATCCCCGCCGCCTGCGCCGATTGGAGCGAGGTCGCCAGCAGATCGGGGTTGAGCGGGCAGATGATCAACCCGGTTGCGCCGTCGGCTCGCGCCCGTTCGATTTCCGTGATCTGGCGGTATTCGTCGGTGTTGCTGTCGTACACCTGCGACTCAATCCCGTAGCCCTGAATAAAATCTGCAATCTCGCGCGTCATCGTGGCGTGATATTCCGAACTCATATTGCACGCGATCAGCCCGATAAACCCGCCGTCGGCCAACCGCTGTTGGGCCTGTTGAATTTCGGCTTCCGCCGGTTGGGCCAGCGCGGCCAATTCCTCCGCGCCGGGCAGCACCGTCGGGACGAAAACCGCCGCCGAGGGGGTGATCGTCGGACGTGAATCCGCCTGATCATCCGATCCACGGGTGAGCAGCAGCGCCAGAATCACCGCCCCGACTCCCAGCAGAATCATGCCCACGATCCCCGCGATAAATTTATGCCGCTGAATCTCAATCGTGGTGGACGAGGTGGACATCTGCGTGGGCGAACTGTGCGACAGCGCCTGGTGTGATGGAACTTCCAGATGCGCGCTGGTGAGGCGGCGGCCTAAGGCCATATACAGATCGTCGGCCATTTCGTCCGCGCTTTGGTACCGGTTCTCCGGCGCTTTTTGCAGCGCCCGCAGAATCACCGCCTCGACGGGCTGTGGAATCAGCGGGTTGTGTTCGCTGGGGGTCGGCGGGGCTTTTTCAAGCTGCTGGTAAATGGTCGATACCAGATCGGTGCCGGTGCCGCCGAAGGGCGGACGCCCGACCAGCATATAATACAGCACCACCCCCAGGCTGTAGATGTCCGAGCGGTGATCAAGCGGATCGCCGCGCAGTTGTTCCGGGGACATATAGGTGGGTGTACCGACAATGTTGCCCGACTTGGTGAGTTCGAGCGGATCGCCCATCAGTTTGGCGAGGCCAAAGTCGGTCAGCAGCGCGTTTCCGGCGTCATCCAGCATAATGTTGCTGGGCTTCAGGTCGCGGTGAATCACCCCTTTGCGGTGCGCGTAGGCCAGCCCGCGCGCGATCTGCCGGAACAGGTCTGCCGCCCTATCGACGCTCAGCGGGCCATCTTTGATCACCTCGCGCAGGGTGCCGCCGCGCAGCAGCCGCATGGCAATATACGCCACCTGATCGGTGATCCCGTAGTCGAACACGGGCAGGATATGAATGTGTTCCAGGGCGGCGATCACTTCCGCTTCTTTGGTGAAACGGCGCTGAAAACTCGGATCATGCCAGCTTGAGTCGGTCAGTTCGATCACTTTGAGCGCCACATCGCGGTTGACCGAGGACTGATACGCGCGGTAAACGGTTGCCATTCCGCCGTGTCCGATCAGTTCGCGGATCACAAAATGGCCTATTTCCTGACCGACTAAATTTTCTGTCATCATTAAGCTTTCTAATATGAAGTATTGAACAACGCTCCAGTATTGATCATACACAATTTCAGGCAAACCGGAAATTATTTTTGCAGCGCTGTAAAGAGAACACTTGTTGATGCGGGGAGGATACTGAAGAAAGAATTTTAAGGCCATTCCAAGAAAATATTGGCGCAGCCTAATCTGCTGCTGATAATGAATAGTGTACCGCAAGGATGCCCAAAAACCCAAAGTTTGGTTCTTCTGACGCCCGATCAGCACGCTACAGTGGGGGTGTGTTATCCCTAGCCTGAGGAGGAACCTGATGATCAGTTATACCGGGGGCAGCCCCTATTGTTATGCCAACAGTCTGCATATGTGTTTACAGGCGGCGGGGAGCCAACCCTGGGTGACTCCCGGCCTTATCGAAGCGCTGGGCGGTATGCCGTTCGGCGCTGGGTTTTTCCAGTTTGACAATCACCCCATGTTTTTCCCCTCGACGCCCCTCACCGACCCGGATCATGCGGTGAGCCAGGCACTTGGGGCGCTGGGCTGGGCCTGCGATGAAACGCGCGGCGCGTGTGCGGAGGAAGCGCTTCAACGCCTGCGCGCGGCAGTTCTCCCCGCGCAGGTCGGCCCGCTGAATAACGCCTGCCTGACCTACCATCCCTATCACCCGCATTTAGCCGGGGTCGATCACTA
The DNA here is from genome assembly GCA_964472565.1 of uncultured Anaerolineaceae bacterium. Taxonomy (GTDB): domain Bacteria; phylum Chloroflexota; class Anaerolineae; order Aggregatilineales; family Aggregatilineaceae; genus DATAMF01. Next base: position 13,899 of record CAYYNB010000085.1, on the reverse strand, counting down.
TATCACGGTGCTCAAGGTGGAGGCTGATAGCGTCCAGGTCCATGATCCGGCGGGCTATCCTTTTGCCACGCTTCCGCTGGACGACTTCCTGCGCGCGTGGCAGGCGGAGGGGATCAACTATGGCCCTCATGCGCGCCCGCTGGCCTATGTGCTGCGCAGTCATTTCCGCCCGGTCGAATCCCTGACCCACGATGAGGTTTTGCGCCGGGGGCTGGCCCGTTTGCGTGAAGCGCTTCCGGCTTCTCTCACCGGGCCGGACGCCTTCAGCGGACCGCTGGCCTTTCAGCGTGCGGCGGCAGTCATCCGCGCCGGGCGGGGCGATGAACTCCGCGAGCGCCTGTTCCACTTTTCGCTGCCGTTGGGCGCGCGGGGCTGTGCCGATGGGGCGGTATTTTTGTACCGCGCGGGCGAACCGGTGGGCGCGGCCTGGATGGAAAAGAAAGCGGAAGTGTATGGGGCCGCCCTGTATAACACCGTTCACCGCCGCTGGGATGCCCTGGCGAGTCAGTTCGAGCAGTTAGCCGCATTGGAGCAGGCGTTTCTGGCTGCGCTGGCTGTTTAAGCCGCGCACACACCCCACGCCGGAAGCGCTCAGACGTGGGGTGTGGTTTTTTTATGATGCGCTGGGGGTGGCGGTGGCCCGCTGCGGAATTTCGCCCGCTTCCGGCATGATCACGTAGTTATCGGTGAAATACGGCGATACATGCATCGGCAGCGGTTCCTGCGGGATAAACGGCTCCCAGTTCGCGTAGTCCTCGACCAGTTCAGGATCATCCATGCGGCTTTCCATCCAGTCGTTAAAATAGGCTTTTTGCAGCGCCTCGACTTCGGTTGGCGTCAGGATGTCAAGCTGCGGCTCCCCGACCAGCGCCACATACCAGCCCTGCTCGGTTTCGAGGGGGCCGATGATGCCGCCCGCGCTGGCCGCAAAGACCGCTTCGCGGATGGTTTCGGGCACCGTCTCATCATCCTGCTTCAGCAGGCGGCGGCTTTCCCCGCTGGTCGAGTTGTAGCCCAGGTCGGCGGCAATCTCCAGCAGATTTTCGCCCGCCGCCAGCCGGGTGATAATTTCGTTGGCCTGATCCTCAGTTTCGACCAGTATATCCTGGACATACACCCCGGTGGCGATCCCCTGGCTGTCCGGCAGGGCGGCGGGGTCCTGTTTGATTTCAAAGCCCAACTGGGAATACAGCGTTTGTGCCGCGACCAGATCGCGGAATTCCGCTTCGGACATGCCGGTATAAAGCTGCATCTGCGCCACAAACTCGGCGTACCGTTCCTCGAATTCAGCAGGCCGCGCGCCGTCCGTGCCCAGTTGCAGGATCAGATAGTTCGCCAGCTTCGATTCGAAGAAAACCGTATCCAGTTCGATCTCACGGGCGGCGGTTTCCTGCCGCGTGAGCGCCTCCACCACCATGATCCGCTGCACCTGCCGCCCAAAATTGGTGGCATCCGTCAGCGTGTTGAACAGGTCCAGCACAAACGCATTATCCGGGTTGGTTAGGTCCAGCACCTGTTCAGGGCCGTACTTATCCACCAGATAATCGACTTGATACAGCCGGAACCAGCGCTCAAACCGGACACGCTTCTGAAAGGCGTCCAGCGTGATTGTTTCTTCCCCCACGCGTGTGATCGGCAGATCGGCCTCAAAGTCAGGGCCGTTCGTCGGAATGGCGTAGGGAGTCGGGGTCGGGGTGGCGTCCTGGCGCGGCGAGTAGCTCACCAGCATCAGACTGCTGCTGCTCTCGCTGGTGGCCTCTTCCGTAACTTCTTCTGTAACGTCTTCTGTAACGTCTTCTGTCGCCTCGGCAGTCGGTTCTGCGGTGGGCACGTCCTCGATATAGTCTTCCCCGGCGGGCAGAATAAAGTTTTCGTCGTGCAGCAGCGGCGATACATCCATCGGCAGCGGGTCTTCGGGGATATACTCGAACCAGTTGTCATAATCCGTCACCAGTTTGGGATCATCCATCTGCGCTTCGACCCAATTCAGGAAATACTGTTCTTTCAGCTCGTCGAGTTCGCTGGGGGAGACGGTTTCCAGCTTTTCGCCGATGATCTGCGCCACATACCAGCCGTTGGCAAGTTCAAACGGCCCCACAATCTCACCGGGTTTCGCGCTGAACACCGCCACCAGCACGTCTTCCGGCAGATTGGGATCCTCGCGCCGCAAAATCCGCGAGGTGCTGGCATCTTCCGCCGGGGTTTTGCCCAATGCGGTCGCAATAGCGGCCAGCGCTTCGCCCGCCTGAAGCCGCTGCACCACTTCGGCGGCTTGCGCTTCGCTGTCCAGCAGAATATCCTGCACTTCGATTCCGGCCTGCGTTTCCGCCCCGGCGACGGCTTCCGGTTCCTGATATTTCAGGAACTTCAACTGTTCATAATAAACCTGATTGCGTACGATGCGCCGGAAGGTTTCATCCGACATGCCCGTATAAATTTCCATCTGGCGCACAAATTCAGCATATTCCCCCTCATATTCTGCCGGGAGAACGCCGTTTTCGCCGGGGACAATCAGCATATATTCGGCGGCTTTGGCTTCAAACTGGATCGGGTCCACTTCCATCGCGCGGCGTTTGGCCTCTTCCGAGGCTACCGCTTCGACCACCATCACGCGGTGAACCTGATTGCCAAAACTCAGGCTGTCCGCGAGGGTCACAAAGGTTGAGGCGGTGGTTTGGTTATCGGCTTTGGTCAGGTCCAGAATGCCGAACCCGTGTTTGCGCACCAGCTTATCGATCTGGTACAGGCGGTACCAGCGCTCGAAGCGGACGCGCTGCTGGAACTCGTCCAGCGTAATTTCTTCGTCGCCCACGCGGGTGATCACCGTGTCGCTGTCCACGCTCGGTTCCAGGCTCGGCCTGGTGTAGGGCGTCGAGGTCATCGTGGGGGTGGGCGATGGTCCGGGGGTGATCGTCGGGTTGGCGAAGGCCGTCGCCGTCTGGGCCAACTGGGTTTCGGCGGCTCCCACTTCGACATGATAACCCCCGGCGGGCGTTTGGTCTTTTTCATCGTCGCCGCATGCGGCGAGCAGCATAACGAAACTAACTACAACAATCCCTAAAATTCGGCGTGACATACATGCTCCTCAAAAAAATGGTGTGTGGCATAACGAACACCGGGGCTGCCTGCAACTTCTTCTCCTCCCAGAGACCCACAGCGCCCGGTGCCGTTATGGTGTTAAGTTATACGACATGACTCGCTGTCGTATGTTACCCGTCCAGTCAGCTTGTGGTTCAAGATGCAGCGTCCAGACATGCAGCAGCACGGTTCCCTGGTAGCCGCGTTCGTAACCGGCCTCACTGTTTGTCACCGTTTCCAGCGGATACGTCCACAGCGCGCACGGCTGATCCACGTCGGTGGTGAGCGCCATCGAGCGCAGGGTGGTGAACGCGCTGTGGCGCGTGATGTCGTCGTAAACCGCCACCGCCGCCAGTGACTTTTTCTCCTCGCCGCCGTTGATCGCCAGCCAGCAGTAATCGAGATTCTGCCCGCCGTCGAAGCCCACCGCCAGTTCGACCGCAAACCGGACATCAACCGGCATCACGCTCTGGTTGTGGACCGTATAGCTGCACAGGTAGGCATCGCTGCCGTGAACAAACGTAAAACGTTTGACCACGCGCACCGGGCGGTGATACGCGCCTACCCAGACATGCCCATCCCGCGCCAGTTCGATCACGCTTTCCTTGCCGCCGCCGTGAATCGTGGCCTCGTACGGCAGATTCACAAAGTCGCCCTGTTCGCCGTAAAAGGCGCGGTAGACCGCCCACACGTCCGCATCGTCGCGCAGGAAATGATCGAGATACGCGCCCCGGCGGTGCCAGTCCGTGATCAGATGCTGCGCCACGTCCAGCGTTTTGACGCGCACCCAATGCCGTTGTTCGTGTTCCGGCCTGGCGTCGTACTGGTCCGGTGTGCGCAGCGTGCCCCGCGCGGCCCCGTCGCGAATCTCCTGATGATACCCTTCTTCGCGGCGCTGCATCACATTCAGCAGGTTATAGCGCTGCGGGCGGGCGTCCAGTTCGACCAGCATCCCGCCGCAGTCCGGCTTCCAGATGGCGTTGAAGGCCGATCCGGTCAGTACGATTTCGGGCTGGCTGTCTTTGTCGAAGTCGAATTCATGCGGCACAAAATACGCGTCTGCGCCCTCGGCCAGTTCTTCCGCCTCGATCAGGTTGGCGTAGTTGGCGATGCGGAAATTGAACAGGTACACCCCGCCGAACAGTCCGTGCCAGTAGGCATCGTTGGCCTGGGCCTGCCACAGCAGATCGAGCGCGCGGTCTTTGTCGGGACCGTCGGGCATGGCGTGGACTTTTTCAGCCACCATCAGCATCCGTTTGTGCATCTGGTTGACTTCTTCATATTTGACCATGAAGTTCCGCCAGACACTCCCGCGCAGATAGCGCAGCACATCATCCCGGTTGTTATCGTCCATTTCGCGCCGCACGCGCTTGAGTTCCCTGAAGCGATCCGGCGGCAGCGACCACTGGCCCATCTCGAAATAACTCGCCGTTGGCAGATACACCCGGCCCAGGGCGGGATACTGGTCCAGGTAATCAGACGGGCGGATCGTCTTCAGCCAGTCGCTTTCACCGTCCAGCGTGGCGAACAGTTTTTTCATGTAGCCGTTTGCGCCCCAGTTATGTTCATACGTGCCCGGCCACACGCCGAACTTTTCGCCATCATCGCCCATCAACGCCAGTTTCGGCTGGCGGCCCGGCAGCGGGCGGTGTTCGTGTTCGCGCAGCCATTCGATCAGCGTCGGCACCAAATCCCAGGGGATCGCATAGCGCAGATAGCTGAGCGTCGGAAAAACGCACACCGTGTAACCCTGTTCTTCGCTGACGAAATAACCGAACAGATCGGTTTCCTTATTAAAGCCTGCCGCCTCAAAATGGGTATCGTCAATGATCACATACTCGATTCCGGCCTGCGCAATCGGCTTGACCAGATGCGGCTCCCAGACACGTTCCGCCAGCCACATGCCGCGCGGTGTCATCCCGAACACATCTTCCACCGCCGCGCTCAGTTTGCGAATCTGGCCGATCTTATCCGCGTCGGGCAGGGTGGTCAGGATCGGCTCATAATACCCGCCCGACAGCACTTCTAACTGGCCGCGCGCCACCAGCGCCCGAATCCGTTTGATCAGCGGCTGCTGTTTAACCACCAGATAATCGAGCAGGCTCCCCGTGAAATGAATGCCGCACTGGATGCCGGGGTGCTGCTCCATCAACTGGATGAAGGGTTTATAGGCCGTTTCGACGCAGTGTTCGTTCACAAACTCGAACTGTCCGACAGGCTGGTGATTATGAAACACAAGTGACAGGCAGATACTCATGGAATCCCCTTCGCACACTCGGTGACAGCGGGGATTTTAACACAAAAAATCGAATGGTTGAGGTTTTGCGCGGGGCTAAAACACAATGAAGGGGAGTGTCTACCCCTTCATTGAACTTTGCATTAGAAGCTGCCCAGAAAATACTGCCGCAGCCGTTAGTTACGTGATACCGAGGTGCTCAGTCCTGAATCGGCCCAGGACCCCTGGTGAATATAGCTGGGGCCATCAGCCGGAATAACCAGATATTGTTCTTCCTGGCTGGTTGGATAGTCAAATTGCTGCTGGCGAACCCGGCGCAGCGCCCGACCCATCATCAGACCAACAGCGGTGGAACCGACAAACCAGGATGCACAGAAGATGAGGCCGTTTTTCATAGGACAATCCTCGTTTCTTTATACTTTGTTTACTTTATTTTATTTTTGCAGGCTTGTCAAGCAATCTTAATAATTAAGGACAAAGGTACTAGCACCCCTTTCGCGCTGTGCTAGAATAAGAAGTGCTTTATCTTGTGCGCCTGTCGGGTTGGAGGGGTGTAGTTAATGTTGTATAACGTCTTGATCGTTGAAGATGATCGCCTGATGGCGCAGACTCTGGCCGCGCAGCTTGGGTCCCTGGGTCATACTGTCGTCATTGCCTACAGCCCACGCATGGCGATTCACAATTTGAGCGAGGTGATCCCCGATCTCATTTTTATGGATGTGAATATGCCGGGGGTGAACGGGCTGGAAGTGCTGCGTTTTCTGCGCCGCGATCCTGCGACTTCCAAAGTTCCGGTGATTGTCGTCACGGCGGAAGAATCGCCGACTGTCCGCCAGTCGGCCCTGGAATCTGGCGCGAATGAGTTTCTGGTCAAGCCGCCCATGTTAGAGGACATCGAAGCCGCTATTACCCGCATTATGGAGAAGAACGACCACGCGGAATAATAAAAAAAAGGGCATCCCGCCCCAACCAGGATGCCCCTGCCGTTTTTACATATAAGCTTGTTTGTGCTTATGCCCTGTCGTAAAACGGCGGCGATGCGTGACGAGGTACCCCAGGATGGGACGCTGCGTGCGCATCATTAAGCTGTAGTCGTGCCGCCGTCGCCCACTAAAACTGTACGAAAAACGCCCGCGATAGGGCTGGGGAAGTTGTCTTTTGATGCTGATATAGGCGCGGTCCGAAGTGAGTTTGTGGTTGTCTGACGTTGGTTGTGAAGACATAAAATACACCCCGTTTCTCTTGAGTACCGTATTCACGAACGCGAGTGACGTTAGTGTGCGACCTGTTGGCACACCCCTGGGGCTTTTATAGATCATAGCACACTTCTGATCCCCTGACTATCCGGGGCAGGTGCTTTGATATGTTTCATCCTCCACATATGCCGCCCATTCGGCGGGGGTCATATTCCGCCCCGCCACCCGGCACGCCCGCGCGATCAGTTGCTCGATGCTCTCATCCGTGAAAAGCTGCGCGTTCGGATCATCCACCGCTTCATCCAGTTCGGTTTCGGTGGGAATATTCCACATAATCACGTCGTTCTGATAATCAATCGACGCCATCCCCCGTCCTTCCGGGCTGAAAGCAAAACTCCAGGGCGCGGCCTGATGCCCGGTCAGATACGAGATTCCCCAGTGGTTGCTGGATCGCCACAGGATCATATTCTGATCTTTCCCCAGCGACGCAAACACCGTATCATCCCCGCCAAACCCCACCGCATCGATCCACCCCGTGTCACCCACATGATAAATCGGCGGCGGCGAGATCAACTGTCCGCGCGTGCTGTAGACGGGTTCCGGGTCTTTAATCCCGGTGCCGTCGCTCAGATTCCACACCACCACGCTGCCGCGCTCATCTCCCGACGCCACCATACGCCCCAAACGGCTGAACGCCAGCGACTGCACGCGCCATTCATGGACGCCGGATAGATACGCGATCTCCTGCACGTCGGGCACGTTCCACACCCGCACATCAAAATAATCGTTGGTTGCCAGCATGCTCCCATCGCCGCTGAAGGCCGCCACACTCAGCGGGAAGCCGCCCGTTGCCGTGACCGGCCCGCCCACCGTGTAGCCATCCCACAAATCCCAAATGGACAGTTGATCATAGTCGCCAATCGCCGCGTAGCGTCCGTCCGGGCTGATCGCCAGCACTGCCGCGCCTTCCGGTGCGGTTGACTCCGATGGCAGGGCCAGCACACCGTATTCCCCGTTATCCATATTCCACTGCACCACCGCATGCGGCATATATTCGATCAGCCATTCGCCGCTGGTTGTCCACAGCAGGTTCCCGCCGCCGTAGGGCAGGGGATCGCGCGCCGTTTGCATCGCGTTCACATCCAGAAAGGCGATCTCCCCTTGTCCGCAGCCGCCCTCGGTGTCGTAATCCCACACCAGGCAGCGCCCCGCCGCCAGCGTTGATCCGTCCGGGCTGAAGGCCAGCGCGTGCCGGGTATACAGATATTCAACTTCCGCCGGGGTATCCGCCGCCTGCCAGTAGGCGTTCAGGTAGCGGTTGGCGTTCAGCGCATTGAGCAGCGCCAGCCGTGACTGCGCCGTTTCGGTGAACTGGTTGGCCTGTGCCGCCAGCAGCAGCGCCAGGTCTGGCTGCGCGTCCAGCACTTCGCCCGACGACACCGCGAGTTTATTCGCCAGCGCGATCTGCGATTGTTCGGCGCGGCCTTTTTCGGCTTCTTCCTTTTGCAGCGACTGGTACAGCGCCACCACGCCCACCGCCGCCAGCGCCATCACCACCAGCAGCGTGATCACGCTCACCACCCGCCGCCGGGCGCGGGCGGCCTGCCGGCTGGCGCGGATATACTCAACCTGCATCATCGCCGGGGGTGGGTCCTGGCCGGGGCTGGCCGCGAGCCAGCGTTCGGCCTCGCGCAGCCCCTCGCCGCGCAGGGCAAAACTCGCGCTGCGCCGCCGCGCCTCCCATTCCAGCGCCCGCACCGTGAGCTGCGTGTGAAATTCGACATAGGGCAGGTTGATCCGGATCGCGCGTATCACATCCGGCACCGCCTGATAAAAATTGCGCTCATCGATGTTGATGAAGTTGCGCGCCTGGAGAAAGGTCCAGTTTTGCGCCGCGCTGATCGGCTCCCGTTCGGGATTCGCCCAGATCATCGGCTGGATGCGCGGCACGGTGCCATCGTGGAACACGTCGCGGAAAAGCAGAGGGACGATCTTTTTATGCCGTTTGATGGCGTGCGCCACTTCCCAGTTGCACACTTCCGAGGTCAGCGAATCGGGGCTGATCACGCACAAAAACACGTTCGCGCCGTCGATCCCCTGCCGGATCGCCCGCCACCATTCCGCGCTTTTGGGAATGTCTTCGGTATCCAGCCATGCATCGATCCCCGCCATCCGCAGTTGCTGCTGCAAAGCGAGCGCGAATTCTTTGTTGCGCCGCGAATAGGAAATAAAAACCTCGTTGGCTTTTGGCATTCCTCGGCCACGCATCATAATTTAAATTCCCCCTACTTATTTTTTATAAATTATAAACGCGGTTTGGTCGATTCTATCACGCGGGTGTGTTTCTGATCTTCACTCCTTTTGCCGCCAGCAGCGCCTCAAAGCGCTCGCGATCCGCTGGCGACTCAAACGCCTCGAACGGCAGCGGCACGATCCCCTTATCCCCGCTTTTGCCCGTCGTCCACAGCAGATAATATCCGGCGCGTTTTTCCATTTTGGCGAATAATCCGGCGAGTTGATTCTTGACCACCATCCCATCGCCAAACGTCGTCGTGAACGTCGTTTCATCGATCTCATTGCGCCGCGACAGCGAGAACCACCCGGCGCGTCCATAATTCCGCAGCACACGCTGCGTCCACTGCGGCACCAGCATCGCGCCCAGAAAAATACTCGCCGCCACAACGGCCATGCACAGCGGCGGCGTGTCGCCGGACAGCCAGAACAGGAAAAAGATGGCGATCAGAAACGCATTGAGGACAAAATAGGCCCGCCACGTCTGCTGCTGCAAATGGGGCAGCAGATGCTCAGGCCGCAGTACATAGTCTTTGGTGGTGATCATGAAAAAGGGTTCCTTAACCGGGCAAAATGAGAATTTCCAGTTTACCCGGTTAATATTGCTGCGCCAAACGAATATAGATTGGGCGATGTTTTGGCTGTGTTGTTGGCTATAATGGTTTTATTGAGTAACACCCGCCCTGCTATATCCAGTCCGCCGCCCCGTTGCGCGGAATTGCCGGATAGCGTGCATTTGGTGAGGGTGAGTGTCGCATCACTCGATATTCCCCCGCCATACCACTCGGCAGTATTGTCGGAAAAGGTGCTGTTGACGATGCGGGCTGTTGCATCCAGGGAATTAGCCAGCCCACCGCCTACCGCAGCGAGATTATTTCTAAAGACCGAGTTCAGAATAGACGCCTCGCCCCAGTTTGAGATTCCACCACCTGTCATCTGTCGCGCCCTGTTATTTAAGATTATGCTGTTTTCGACTATCAGGCTGCCGTTGTTTGAAATTCCTCCCCCATCCCCACGATAGGCTTCGTTGAATGCGATCAAACTGTCTATGATGGTCAGCGTCCCATCGTTGATGATTCCGCCACCATCCCGCGCCACATTATCTAAAATCTGGCAGTGTTCAAGTCTCAGCGTTCCGCCATCGTTCCGTATCGCCCCGCCAAAACTGGCAGTCCCCCCGGTGAGTGTAACATTTTGGAGGGTCAAAACGCCTGCTTGCTCGATATAGAAAAAATGAAAGTTCGGGGCATCGTGGGCGCGGGTTATAGTGTGATAGTTTCCTCGCACGGTGATGATGCTGTCGATAGATGGCAGCCCTGCGGCCTCTCCAATAACGACCACTGCTTCTGTGAGCAGCACATCCTGTGTGAGTTCGATGATGTCAGTACCACTGCCTTTCGCACACCCACCCACCGCTGTATCGGTGTTGGCGGCGGTAATCGCATCAACCAGGGAGCAGTCGTCATTCACGGTGATGACGTTCTCTGCGCTCAGCGGGTTAAAGGAGCAAATACCACAGACGAGAATCACACCAGACAAAAAAATGTATCGCATCATCTCACCTGAAAAAGAACGGGGCAATCTCTGTTTATGAGTTGCCCCGATCATATACCCCGAATACCTTTTGTTACCCGACGGTAAGCAGTCTTTACCCCTTCGCCATCTTGAACGTCAGCCCGTTTTTCGTCGCGTCGATTTTGACCGTCGTCCCGGCCTGCGGATTCTCCTTCAGCAGATAATCCGCCAGCGACTCGCGCACGCTCCGCTGGATGATGCGCCGCAGCGGACGCGCGCCCCACTCAGGATGATCGTTCTGGTCGAGCATCCATTTTTTCGCCTTCGCCGTAAATTCCAGCTTCAGGCCGCGTTCGGTGGCGAGTTTCATTTCCTTCGCCAGCATCAGATCAAGAATCTGCGTCAGGTGTTCCTCCGCCAGCGGGTGGAAGATCACAATCTCGTCAATACGGTTGAGGAATTCAGGCCGGAACTCGTTTCGGACCTCTTCCATCACGGTATCGCGCGTCTCGTCATCGATCACGGTGGTTGCCAGCATCGTCGCGCCGACATTGCTCGTCATGATGATCACGGCCTCGCTGAAATTGGCGACGTTGCCCTGCGCATCCGTCAGGCGGCCCTCTTCCATCACTTGCAGCAGAATATCCAGCACGCGGCGGTGCGCCTTTTCCACTTCGTCGAACACCACCACGATATACGGCTGTTCCCTCACGCGATCCGTCAACTGGCCGCCACCCTCGTAGCCGACATAGCCCGGCGGCGCACCGATCAGACGGCTGACCGTATTTTCGTCCATATATTCCGACATATCCAGTTGTAACATCGCGTCTTCGCTGCCGAACATAAATTCCGCCAGCGCTTTCGCCAGTTCCGTCTTCCCCACGCCGGTTGGACCCAAAAACAGGAACGATCCAATCGGGCGCTTCGGGTCTTTGAGTCCGACGCGCGCCGTTTTTACCGCCCGGCTGAGCGCGATCACCGCTTCGTCCTGCCCGATGATCCGCGTGTGCAGGTGTTCCACCATACTCGCGTATTTGGTGCGCTCGTCCTGCCCCAGCTTGCTCACCGGGATGCCGGTCATCTGCGCGGCGGCCAGTGTCACATCTTCCGCATCCAGCACCGAATCCGCCACCTCGTGCCGGAACGTGATCTGCGTCTGGTTGTTCAGGCTGACCAGTGCGGCGGCGCGGTGCAGCAGATGTTCCGCGCTCAACGGCAGCGGCGATCCGCCCATGTAGCGGTTCGCCAGGTTCGCGGCGACCTTCAGCGATTCGTCCTGCACCTCGATCTTATAATCGGCGGCGAGGTGCGGCGCGAGGACTTTGAGAATCTCCACCGTCTCATCAACATCCGTCGGCGGGACGCTGAGTGTCTGCGCGTTTTCGGTGATCGCGTTGATCCCGCGCAGCCGTTCATCCCACAGCGCCTGCGTCGTTGTCCCGATGATCACCGGGTTATCGCTCAGAAAGGCTTTTTGCAGCGAGGGCGTCGCTTTGGGAAATTCCGCTTTGAGCTGGCCGCCGAAAAAGCGGTGAATATGCGGAATGAACAGAATCCCGCCCGCTGCCCGCGTCAGCGCATCATCCAGCGCTTTTTGCTGCTGGTCGAGCAGCACCCGCTCATCCATCTGGATCAGCTTGCCGAGGCCCTTCGGCCCTTTGCCCTCCGAGATCAGCAGGCCCAGGCTGTACGCGAGTGTGCGCTTTCCGACGCCATCCGGCCCGATCAGGATCACATGGCGGTTGACTTTCTGCCCCAACATCTGGATCAGATCGCGTAGCAGTTTCTCGCGGAAATACACCGCGCGCAGCGCCCCGGCTTTGGCCTGCGCCACCACATCCACATTCGAACTGCCATCGCTGCCCGTCGGACGCCGCGCCATGATCGTGCTGCCCCCCGACGATCCGGTGAGATGATCGCGGATCGCGCTTTTGGTAACGCCAAACTGGGTCAGCATCCCCGCCGTTCCGACCTCGCGCTCCGTCATCACCCCCAACAGATGATCGGTGTCGATCTGGTTCTGGTTCAGCGCCTGCGCCACGCTCAGCGCCTCGTCCAGCGCGATGATCATGCTGCGGCTCAGTTCCGTGGCGTGTTTCCCGGCGGCCAGATAGACCAGTTCGCCCTTCATATCGCGCCGCGACTGCACCGCGAGTTTGGCCTGCCGTTCGAGTCGATCCAGGTCCGCGCCGCGTTTTTCCGCGAAATCTTGCAGCACCCGCGCCGCCGCCGTGCCCTTACTGCGAATCAGCGCCAGCAGCACCGCTTCGGGCACCATCAGCGTTTTGCCATACGCGGTCATAATGTCCACCGCGTCATCCATCACGGCCTGGCTGTCTTTCGTCAATAAATTTGGATTCAGATTGCCCATGTAAGTTCACATCCTGGGATAAGTGACTCGCCCATTTTCCCCCCGCCGATTTGTAGGGGCGCTGCTTGCTGCGCCCTGGGCGAGGGGTTATTCCTCTATCAAAGGTACTGCGAAATGGCCTTTGAAACAAGGGGAAAACAACCAACCACGATCCAGGCGGGTCGCGCGTCACGCTGGGCGAAGCTGAATCACCTTCGCGGAAACGCCAGACGTTCTAGCGTGCCATCTTCCAAACCATAAACCAGCGTGTCGCCATCCGGACTCCAGGCGACCGTACCGACATCGCTGCTGGTTTGGATGATCTGAATCACCTCGCCTGTATCAGCATCCCAGATTCGCACCGTGTGATCCGCGCTGCTGCTGGCAATCAGCGGCTGAGTAGGATTCCAATCCACCGCGAAAATTGGGCTTTCATGTCCCCCGTAAACACCCTCATCGCCCCATTCCATAGCGACCTCAGCGGCATGCAGTTCGTTTCGATCCCAAATGCGGATCGTGCCATCCTCCGCGCCATAAACCAGGCGCTCCGGTGTGGGACTCCAATCAACGCTGTTGGGGAAAATATCGACCTCAGAAGCTGGCATGGCAGCAATACTGGTGATCACCAACATCGTGCTGATACGCTTCCCGGTAGCCGCGTCCCAGATTTTGAGCGTGTAGTCTAACTCGGTTGTAACCAAAAATTCCCCTGTTGGATCCCAGGCAACCTGTGTGATCCACATCCCATGTTCGGGTTGAGTGTACAGCAGGCGGGGCGTTGCCAGGGTGAAATCCCACACATCTAATTTTCCATAACCCACCGCAAGCCGATCCGCCGTTGGATCCCATGCGATTGACATCACACTTTGAGGCGGATCAATCGGTAAAGTTGCCATCAGATGCATGGCATCCCAGGGGTGCTGCCAGACCTGAACTTCGGGACCATTCGTGAACGCTAATTTATCCCCGGTGAAATTCCAGGCTGGCGCGGCGAATGATTCTCCAACAACCGTAAACGTATTCAACACATGCAGCGTGACTGCATCGACTAGCCGCACAGTCTGATCCCCGCTGATCGCCAGCATCGTCCCATCAGGACTCCACGCCACATGGGTGAGCGTTTGTCCCTGTGCGTCGGCGCTCGGCGGTATCACCAGCAGCAGCACAAAAAGAATAATGATCATATTCCGCAGCATCACAAGACCCTCTTCCTTACTTTGCCCCAGGGCGCG
>CAYYNB010000084.1:0-24818 GCA_964472565.1 uncultured Anaerolineaceae bacterium | reverse complement strand
CAAGGCGGCAAAGGCGTCATCGGTCGGGGCGAAGACCGTCAGCGGACCTTCACCACTCAGCGCATCGACCAGACCAGCGGCCTGCACAGCGGCAACCAGCGTCGTGAACCGCCCGTCCGCCACGGCAATATCAACAATCGTGCCCATCTCGGCTGCCGTTTCATCGGCAGGGGGCAGCAGGACCGCATCGATCACGTGGATGACGCCATTGGAGGCTTCGATGTCGGTGATGATGACCTGCACGGTGTCATTCAGGAAGACGTTGCCGTCCTCAACCTTGATGCTGATGTCCTTAGCTTCCAGGGTGGTGACGGAGGTCAGGTTCACAACATCGGCGGCCATGGCCTTGCCGGACACCACATGATACAGCAGGATGTCGGTCAGGGCGGAGATGTCGGCCAGCAGGGCGTCAATCGTACCCTCAGGCAGGGCGGCAAACGCGTCATCGGTCGGGGCGAAGACCGTCAGCGGACCTTCACCATTCAGTGCATCGACCAAACCAGCCGCCTGCACGGCGGCAACCAGCGTCGTGAAACGCCCGTCCGCGACAGCAATCTCGACAATCGTGCCCGGCGCGACTGGCAGGGACATCACATCACCGCTGGGGGTGGTCAACGGGGCAAAGACCCAACCCATCTCACCGGCATTCTTGATCTGAACCCAGTCCCCGGCTTCGTTACGGGCCATCGCTTCGACACGCGCACCAATCGGGAAGGTGCCGATGATGCTGCGATCTAGACCGGGACCACTGCGCAGGTTGAGATTGTTGGCGCTGTTGTTGGTGACTGAGAAGGGCGGCAGCAGGACCGCGTCGATCACGTGGATCACGCCGTTGGAAGCCTCAATGTCAGTAATGATGACCTGCACCGTATCGTTCAGGAAGACGTTGCCATCCTCAACCTTGATCGACACATCCAGGCCATTGGCCGTGGTTACGGAAGACAGCGTCACGACGTCCGCAGCCATGGCCTTACCGGCAACGACATGGTAGAGCAGAATGTCCGTCAGAGCCGGAATGTCTGCGAGCAGCGCATCGATCGTGCCAGCAGGCAGCGCGGCGAAGGCGTCATCGGTGGGGGCAAAAACCGTGAATGGGCCTTCACCTTGCAGTGTGTCAACCAGGCCAGCGGCCTGAACCGCGGCGACGAGTGTCGTGAAACGACCGTCTTCTACGGCAATATCGACAATCGTCTTTTGGCCTTCTTGCGCCATGACAGGAGCAGCCAGAGCGAGGAGCAGTACCATTGAAACGACCAGGGCGATAGTTTTACGCATGTGAAATTTCCTTTTTGAATCCGATTGTTCAACTTATGTACATGTATTGTACATCTTGTTTCGTCATTTGAGAATATTATTTTGATGAGTATTTGATAAATGTTTCGCTGTTCTTCCGGGCAAGCTGTGTATCGAGGGCATTAGCGGTCAATGAGTTCGTCACTCTGAATGCGTGAATCGCAAAAAATCGCGTGCCCCATAGCTTGATGCGATAGGAGCACGCGTGCAGACGGAAAAAAACGGTTGATGACTTGGGGGTAAGTTAGCGATTGCGCCAGACTTCCGTCTTTGAGGTGGAGCCTTCGAGCTTTTCAGGAACCATCTGTCCGCCGCGAACCGTACCAACCAGGACAATTCCCGCGCCGATCAGGACCAGATTCTTGATAATGTACTGGCCTTCCAGGGTCAAACCGTATGGGAAATGGGTCCATACGGCTTCGGGCAGAACGACAAGCGGAAGCGCCGTACCGGGCATCTGCAAGAAGAGCAGCAGCAGCGTGAACCGCATGAGTCTGCCGCCCAGGATCAATCCTATTCCGATGCTCATTTCCCACAAAGCCAGCACGGGGACAAACCAATCCAGATCCACGAAATACGTCGTTTTTCGCACCAGGGCTTCAGTCGGGCTGAGTCCAGGAAACAGCTTCAAAGCACCAAACCACAGGAAAACGACGCCCAGTCCAATCCGCAGAATGAACAAGCCGTTACGCGCCATCCAGTGGGTTATCCGCCGGTCGATACGGTCGAAGACGTTTACTCATCTTGAGTAGGATAGTCCCTTGATCGCTTTTATTGCTACGCCCTGGTAATTATTATCGCGAATATCTAATTTAATTTTTAAGTTTTTTGTGAATTCCATCACATTAGAAGTGTGTATGAAGAGGCAGATTCTCTGAATGTATCGAGAGTCCCGCGATCCGATCATAACCCCAGCGAGAATTCTCACGCGCCAACTGCACCACATAGTCGCGCAGATCATCCCGCACGCCTTCTACATCCCACACCGCCGTGCTCAGCAACCGTTGCATTCCATCCGGCGTGGCCTCACCGGCTTGTTCCGCTAACTGCCAACCATTCTTCCGATGAACTTCGCTCATTAACCCTTTCAGATAGGCTATCGCTCGCGCGCGCGGTTCCGACCGTTCAAACCGCCGCTCGATCAGGCTTCCCAACACCTTTAGTTCCCCCGCCCAGCGTTCTATCGTTTCCGCTTCCATCATTTTTTTCGCTCCCGTTCAATCCTTTTGACGTGAGCTTTCATTCTACTGCGCCATCTGCGGCTGTAGTACTAGGGAACCATTCCCGCAATAGAGAACTCAACCTGATCGCTGAAGTCAGGGGAAGGTGGGTTTCCTCTACGGCGGGTACCAGTTTTCTTCCTTTCAGCCGTTTTTAAATTAAACTGAACACTTTCTAAATATTTTTCAGGTATGATGAGTGATTGACAAGTTATACTGAAGTCATTAGGGTGCCTGACGTATGGCAGTCAAGTTTCGGCACGCGACAGTACATAAAACATTTATGGATGTGGAGAAAACCGAGTTCATGAATCATAAGTCGATAAAAGGCTCAAAGTGGATTTTTCTAATGACAGGTGCTGCCGTTATCACCGGCGTAACATTATTTCTCAGCGCTTGTTCCTCTCATTCTGGAGCCAAGACTGAGATGACCCACGAGGCGACTGTTGCGCCAACTGCAACAACAGTTCGTGTAGTAGAAACCCAATTCCCAACTCAAACACCATCCGAATCTTCAGAAGAAGAAAACCTTACATTCGAGTCTGTCGCTGAATTGATGGACTTTTTAGCCGATGATGATCCCTTTATTGGCCCGGAAGATGCGCCGGTTGTGATTGTGGAGTTCTCCGATTACGCGTGTCCGTTCTGTGGAAAATTCTACCTGGACACACTGCCGCTTATTCTCGAAGCCTATCCTGATGAAGTGAAATATGTTCACCGTGACTATCCCATCTTTGGTGACGTCTCATTCCATTTATCGGAATCGGTAGACTGTGCCCTGGAACAAGACAAATTCTGGGAAATGCACGAGGTCTATCTCGCCCTCTTCAGTGATTTCGATCCCGAAAGCATGGGACATGGCAAACCGCAAGAACCGGGCGGACATGATGACCGGTTTGACGCTTATACTGACGAAAAGATTCTCGAACTGGCAGAAACCGCAGGGCTGGAATTGGACAGTTTCTCGGCTTGCCTGGAGGAGCGGCGTTATGAGGATGAAGTGTATTATGACTACGAGATCGGTGCTCAGATTGGTATTCAAGCGGTACCGTTTTTTATCATCAACCGTCAGGTTGTAAACGGTGCCCAGTCTTTTGAGGTATTCCAGCAGGTTATTGAGCAAAGCCTGATGACCGGAGGCTGAAAATTAATCCACACTCCCATCGCAGCGGTCCATTTTAGTGGTTTGACAGAAAAAATCTCAGGCGGTGGACCGAATGACCTGTCACAGGAGTATTTCGCCGCGTATCATGGTTCATCCTCATCCGAATTGATAAATTCGACCTGGCGCGAAGCTATTTCATGTGCGGCGGACCGGCAGCGCTGGCAGACGCCGAAAATTGCCAGGTGATCGATCCGAGGCTCAAAATCATACGTCTGACGCAAGTATTCACGCAGTGGAACGACAGCATCATCATCCCAATCCTGGATTTGTCCGCATTCTAAACAAACCAGATGATGATGAGGGGGAGCGGAAAGCAGTTCGTAGGTTATCCCAGACTGGCCCAAATCGGTCTGGGATACAATGCCCAAATCTTTGAGGCGCTGAAGTACCCGGTAAATGGTCGGCTCTTGAATGGAGATGCCATTTTCAGCGAGATGCTTTTGGATGGTTTGGGTGGTCTGATGACCACCCAGTTCATAGATCGCCTGGATCACGGCCAGACGTGGCATGGTGATGCGTTCCCCCATGTGTTTGAGATAATCCAGCAGTTCCTGCTTTGTCCTCATAATATCGACCTTCTAGAAAATGCATCAAGGTGTTGTTCTGACCTGAGTATACTGGGTTATGGGCACCATGCCCGTGCAAAGTAGTGATCCTCGGTGTCATCAACCCACACGTCTATGTATCCAGTTTGGCGTAACAACTGCCGGAGAGCATCCCCTGGCGGTAACAGATCGCCAGCAATGGGTCCGCCCGCTTGCGAATGAATGGCGTTCACGCGCTCACGCGGATTGTTATGCAGAATGAAAAGCTGCCCACCGGGACGCAGCACGCGCTGGATTTCTCTCAATGCGCGCGCCCTATCAGCAAAATGCGGGAAACTGTTGTGGCACACAACCACATCAAATGGAGATTGTTGGCCTGACGCAAACGGCAGCCAATGCGCATCAGTTGCTGCCAAACGCGCATTCGGACAGCGCCTGCTTGCTTGCAACAACATGCCGTGAGCGAGGTCGACGGAAACCAGCCGAATACCCGGCGCGCAATCCACCAGATGTGGAATAAGTGCGCCAGTTCCTGTCCCAATTTCTAACACTGCGTGCGCCGCGCCAAAAACGTTAGCAAATGGAGTTATCATCCGGCGCAGCGCCTCATCGAGACGGGCAGGTATCATGCTGTTCCAGGTTGGTGCACGGCACTCAAAATAATCACGGATCACATTTGTCATAGTTTTTTTGCCTTGTAAGCAGCAGGTGTTATTCGCGGATGTCCAGCCCCGTGGGCTGTCCCACGATGAACTGATGTTTGTTATAGGGCATAGGAATACCGCCACCCCACCCGCCGGGTGTGTAATACCAGTTATCAAATACATCGGCATTGAAAATCACGACACGCGCTGTGTAGTACAGCGGCAGCGCCGGCAGATCATTCGCCAGCATAGTCTGCATCTCGAAGATCGCGTCCTGGCGGGCCACCGGGTCGGTCATACTCAACTGAGCGCTGGCTAATGTATCAAATTCCGAGTTGTTGTAGCCTAATGCACGTGAGAAGCCGCGTGCCTGGCTTTGGGTAGCAAAACTGCGGCGAAGTTGGTCGGGATCACCGCCTAACCCGCCAAAGCCGAATATGCCTATCTCATAGTTCCCTTCGACGGCTGCGGCATCCAGCGACGTCTGATCCAGTGCAACGTGTTCTATTTCCAACCCAATAGCGTCCAGGCCCATCTCGATGATCTCGATAACCCGCGCGGTATCGGTGTCATCGGCTGCATAAGACAGCTTGATCGGCGTGCCATCGTAACCAGCCTCGGCCAACAGCGCCCGCGCCTGATCCAGATCATAGGCATAGTCGATCAGGTCCGGGTTGTAAAATGGGTTGGATGGGGGCAAAAAGCCCATACTGCCACCGTCACCAAACCCAAACAGTATCCGCTCCAACATCGCCTGCCGGTCTACGGCGTGCGCGATGGCCTGACGAACGCGCACATCTTGCAGCGGCGTGTCTTTTTCGAGATTGAAGAACAGGAACGAACCCCATTCACCGGGGGCGGTGCGGACTTCAAACGGATCGATCTGGAAGGGTTCCAGCATTTCATCCGTCACGCCACCGAACTTGTCAAATGCGGCAATGTCACCGTTTGCAAGAGCCAGGAAGTTGTCACTGGTGGGCACAAACTCAATCCGCTGGACATACGGCTCGCCCAGGAAAAAGTCCGGGTTAGCTTCAAACAGGTAAGTGCCTTCGGCCTCGCTGTACTCAATCAAACGATATGCGCCGGTGCCGATAAAGGCGTCCGGCTCGGCATACGTCTTGACATCTTCCACATTTTTCCAGATATGCTGCGGGAAGATCAGCACTGCTTCGGCAGTGGTTTGCAGGAACGGCGCAAACGGCTGTTTGAGCGTGATCGTGACCTCCGTGTCACTGACCTTCGCTACCGACGCGATCTGATCGACCTGAGACATGAACCACGCCGTGCCGGGATGGTCCAGGTAATATTGAAGCGAAAAGACCACGTCATCGGCAGTGAATGGCTCATCGTCCTGCCACTGGACCCCTTCGCGCAGGGTGAATGTCCAGGTCAGCCCATCGTCCGCCAGACTCCAATCGGTTGCCAGCCAGGGAATTGTTTCACCGCTGGAGTCGCGCCAGACGAGGGTATCAAACACCAACGCGGCACGGGCATACCCCGGCCCGCGATTGAAACCAAACGGCGAAGGATGGCCCCAGTACCCGCCGCCGGGCAGCCGCAGCACTTCAACTCGATCCGGCTGCGGCGTGGCGTCAGCCCGGTGAACTGCGCTAAAGGGCACTAGCCCGGTTAGCAGCAGAGTGATAACCAAAACAACACGAAAAAACGTTGATTTGAACATGCACTCACTCCTCAAAATATGCGAAAAAATAGGCCAACAGTGTTTACGGTTTGCTCCCATTCTGAGAGAACCAGTTGAACGCTGGAGCTGCATCCAGCAGCGCACGGGTATAGTCGTGTTGGGGATAAGTGACGATCTGGCTGGTTGGCCCTTGCTCAATGACCTTGCCCCCGCGCATGACCAGGATACGGTCGGCTACCTTACGTACCAGTGCCAGATCGTGTGAGATCAGCAGCAGGCCCATCCCGCGCTCGTTTTGAATAGCTTTGAGCAGCGTAATCAGCTTGGCCTGCTCACTGGCATCCAACATCGACACGGGTTCATCGGCTACGATCAGCTTGGGATGCAGCACCAGCGCACGGGCAATCACGACGCGCTGAAGCTGGCCACCGCTCAGTTCGTGTGGACGGCGCGTCAGAAAATCGTTGCTGACAGGCAGGCTTACAGCGGTCAGTGCCCGGCGGATTTCCACATCTCGCTCTGTTCGCGTGCCAATCTTTTGCACATCGAGCGGCTCGTGCACGATCTGCTGGACCGATAAATGCGGGCTAACACTGTCAAACGGGTCCTGAGGGATTAACTGGATGCAGCAGCGCAGGTGTTTGAGAGTCTTACCATTCACAGTAGACCAATCGTTGCCTTCAAACTGGATCACCCCGGCATCAGGTTCGAGCAACCCGACCAAAAGCTTGCCCAGGGTAGTTTTGCCGCTGCCGGTTTCGCCTACAATGCCCACCACTTCACTTTCCAACACATCGAGCGATACATCCTGCACGGCCTCGATCTGTTCGGCAGGGCCGTAATGCCCGTTGGTCGAGAACGTTTTGCGCAGCGCGCTTGCTTTAAGCAGGGTTTGCAGCCCACCCAGATGACAGGCAACCAGCCGGTTATGGTGTTTTTCCAGCGGCGGTTCAGTGGTGCGGCATAGCTCAACCACCTGTGTGCAGCGCGGATGAAAGCGGCAGCCAGTTGGCGGGCTGGTTGGGTCCGGCATCTGGCCGCGAATGCCGCTCAAATCGCGCGCGGTAGTCATATTTGGATAGGCGTTGAGCAGTCCCCAGGAGTAAGGATGGCGTGGGGCGGCAAGGACATCGCGGCTGCTACCCAGTTCGGCCAGCTTTCCGGCGTAAAGCACGGCAACCTGTTCGGCGAGTTGGGCTACTGCCGACAGATCGTGCGAGATGAGCAAGAGACTCATCCTGGTCTCCTCCCGGATGCGGCGCAGCAGTGCGATGATATGCGCCCGCGAGAGCATATCCTGTCCGCTGGTAGGTTCATCCACGATCAGTAGGTCAGGCTCACAGCTCAAGGCCATCGCCAGCATGAGCCGCTGTTTTTCACCGCCGCTGAGTTGGTGCGGGTAGGCGTGCAGGTGACGCTCAGACAGCCCAACCTGTTCCACCAATGCTGCCGCGCGTGTCCAGGCATCTGTGCTGGACACGCGCCGGTGCGCCCAGATCGGTTCCGCGATTTGCTCACCCCCACGGTACACCGGGTCAAACGCTGTGCCCGCATTTTGCACGGACAGCGCGATTCTTCGCCACCGAATCGCGCGCCACCCTTCCTCGCTTAGCCTGGTTATTTCTTCGCCGTTCAACCGAATGTTGCCATGCACACTGCCCGCTGGATGCAGGCCCAGCAGCGCCCGTGCCAGGGTAGTCTTGCCGGAGCCGGTTTCGCCCACCACGGCCAACGATGATCCGGCTGCCAGCGTGAACGAGATTCCGTCCACCGCACGCACCGGCGATCTATCCAGCCCAGCAGGGTAAAACGTCACCCGAAGATTTTGAACGACGAGCAAGGGAGTAATCATCGCTGGCGCAGCCTCGTATCAAAATGGCGCTCTATCCCCATGCCGATAAATGTCAGGGCAAGAATCAGCAGCGTGATACAGAGACCGGGCGGCAGCAGCCACCATAACCAGCGGTCTGTCAGAAACAGTCCGGGCAGGTTCAGCGCATAACGCATGATCAGGCCCCAGCTTTTGACAGTCGGATCACCTAATCCCAGAAAAGCCAATCCTGCTTCCATGGAGACTGCCCGCCCGGCTGAAGTCACCAGACCGAAGATTATCAATGGGATGATCGGCGGCAAAATATGGTGCACAAAGATGTAGACTGGGCTACCGCCAAAACTGCGTGCCATCTTGACATATCCCCGCTGGCGGACACTCATGACCTGGGCGCGTATGATGCGCGCCGGTCCCGGCCAGAACAGGAGTACCATTGTCAGGATCATCTGCGGTAAGCAAGCCCCCAGGAAGGCGTTAATCAGGATCAGGATCGGCAGGCGGGGCAGGGCCATCAGCAAGTCCACCAGCCGCATGAGCAGCAGATCGATCCAGCCGCCCCTATAGCCCGCAGTGCCGCCGATGAGTACCGCCAAAATCATGGTGCCGGTGGCTACTCCTGCCGCAACGGTCAGCGACACACGCGTGCCATAGATGAGTTCGCTCAGAATGTCTTGCCCTACATCGTTGGTACCCAGGCGGTGCGTCGCACTGGGGCGTTCGAGCGGTCTACCCGTGAACGTGTGTGGGTTATGGGGGGCCAGGATTGAGGCAAATACAGCGGCAGCGACCAACAGTGAGAGCAGCAATCCGAAAATACCCTCTGATCCCAAAACTGCGTGAAGGTACCGGATTGGCGCGAGTATACAAGCTGGCTTGTTCATAACGCTGAATACCGGCTGCATCACTTACACTTCCCGGAGACGTGGATCGAGGCGATAACTCAGCCAGTCCGCCAGCAGATTTGCGCCCAGAACCATTATAGAGACAACCAGAAATACCCCCTGGATCACCGGGTAATCGCGCGCCACAACGGATTCGAAGATCAAGCGGCCCATGCCGGGATAGTTGAACAGGGTTTCGATGAACAAAGCCCCGGTCAGGGCGAAACCGGCGTGCACGGCCAGGTGGTGAATGAAAGGCAGAATCGCATTACGCAGCGCGTGGTGGTGTTTGATACGTCCGGCGGGGAGTCCTTTGGCACGTGCCACAAACATATAATCTTCACCCAGTACGCCGATCATGCTGTTCCGCACCAGCAGAAATTTGCTACCCACTAAAGCCAGTGTCAGCGTCAGGGCCGGTAAAATCAGGTGTCGGCCGTAGTCCTGAACTGCATCCCAGGTGGTGTCATAACGCGCAAACGGCGTGCGCCCCCCCGCCAGCGGCAGCCAGTCCAGCTTCACGCCAAAGATGATGAGCAGGATCA
Source organism: uncultured Anaerolineaceae bacterium (assembly GCA_964472565.1). Lineage (GTDB taxonomy): Bacteria > Chloroflexota > Anaerolineae > Aggregatilineales > Aggregatilineaceae > DATAMF01. Next base: position 15,049 of record CAYYNB010000084.1, on the reverse strand, counting down.
TGCCGGTGAAAAAGACCGGCACATTGCTGGCAATGACACTGGCCGTTACCAGGGTTTTATCTGCCAGGGAGCCTCGCCTCCAGGCGGCCTCTGAACCGCTCACGACTCCCAATAGAGAGGCGATCCCCAAGGCGGTAAACGTCAGCAGCAGCGTCCAGGGGAGATGTTCCCGCAGAAGATCTCCGACCGGTTGGTTCAGCCGGATGGATTGGCCGAGGTCGCCGGTGAAAGCACCGGTCAGGTAGCTTGTGTACTGCTGAGCCAGCGGGCGATCCAGTCCATAGTAGTCTTCCAGCGCGTCACGCACCTGAGGGTTAAACACATAGTCCGAGCTTTCAGGATCCAACAATGCCGCGAGAGGATCGCCAGGCAGCCACCGGGGAAGCAGAAAATTGAATGTCAATATGGCCCAAAAGCTGACGAGATAACCTAACGTGCGGCGCTTCATACTTTCTTGCAGTTTGTTTTATTTGATGGATTTCGAAATATTTTCAAAATCCATTATGCCGTGCTCTGGATATTTTTGCAATAAATTACAAATATAAAATATTACGCAAAGTTATTGTCATTTGCTTTTTATGCCTATTCCGACAGTAAACTATGGTGTTCTCAATCAGAAAAAATGCGAAATCACTGCGAAAAACATGACTCCGCGAAATTTAGTCGGGCAGTTGTTTGTTTCAGCCGATCTGCTGTTTTATTCAGTTAACAAAAATGAGTCTGGAAGTGCATAGACTCATTTTTTATATGGGGCAAAATGTACTTCTGCTTTCTGGTCCGTGCAAGTTAGGAACAACAGCATTATCGCACCATTGGCAGCGAGATGGATATGCCCATCCAACCCAGTCTTTACCCAAATATAGGAACTTCCGAATGGCGTTTGGCTATTTCAATAATCGGTCCTTTAAGACCAAGCACAAAGGCGATGTTACTGCCCCGAATGGCCAGCAAGTAATCGCCAGGGCTGACTGCAAATGTTGTAAGCAGTGCCGGATGCAGCGCGATCACGCCACCAGCTTCAACGGTGGCCCAACCGTACCGGCGACCCTTATACCGGATGGTAGTCCCTTCTTCGATCTCGTAGGTCGCCAGTTCTGGACGATCTACGAGAATATTGACTAACGCGGACTGTTCGAGCAGGGGTTTGGTCGCCACACAAAACCCACCCGTGGTCCGGCTGCCGGAGAACAGAATCACGTTGTCTCCGGGTTGAATGTGGTATTCTTGACAGGTTTCTTCAGAAATACACACACGGCCATTGGCTCGGACCACTGACCAGCCGAATACGTACTTTCCACCTTTTTCAAGCTGCGGCATGTCTACACCTTCGCTTTTTCGCCAGAAATAACCAAGCCCATCACATTCTGCTGAACCTGTGCCGCGCATAAATCCGTTTCGCGGAGCATTGCCTGGATTTCCTGGCGCGTATAGGCCGCATTCAGCGAGGTCACCAATCCTGGCCGGATCTCTGACGGCTGGGTTGTGATCCACATGATTCTCCGTATCACCGGGTGGATGTCCCGTCGCAGGTCGCTGATGCAGTAGCGTCCCCCAGGTTTCAGTACCCGGTATATCTCCTGGAAAATTCGCTGAGGCTGAGACCACTCGTGCAAGGAACCATTGCTGAACACGCCATCAAACGTCGCGCTCTCAAAGGGCATCGACTGGGCATCACCCGGCACATACTCGACGCGCCCTGCCAACCCATACGTCTGGGCGTTTCGTTGGGCCAGAGTGATCATATCCGGGCTGATCTCCAACGCCTTGAGCGTGCTTCCTTGGGTCTTCTTGAGCCATTCCAGTCCGAGGTAGCCAGGACCAGGGCCAACCTCCAGAACAAGACCGTGTGTAATACCCATCTTCAAAATAAGATTTGTTTCGATCCATCCCCGGTCGCGCATCCTGCGCATGAACCGGTCGTAGATCTCGACAGTGAATTCCCCTTGAATGCCGTGATCGGTTTCACTAATTCTGGGCTTCGTCATGTGTTCCTCTATCTATATTAGCTGGAATATACAAGTTGGAATACAACTCAAAAAAACTTAGGGGTACTCCCCTCGTCGAATCTTGTCGAGCAGGTCTTGTGTCCAGGCGAGTTCAGCCTGCAAATGTACTTGACTGTGATCAAAAATGGCATTGGCAAGACGGGGTACTTCCGGCACTTGTAACTGTTCGGCCCGGTGAGCCACAAGCGCCTGAATGATTGCTTCTAACTGCCCCACCCGCACGGCAAGGTACTTTTCCACCTCATCCAGCGGAAGGGAATCCAGAAAGAACAGGGCGATGTCCACCGAATATTGGCGTCGGTCCAATTCCTGCCAGGTTTGCCGCAGCAGGTTCAGGAACTCGGTGCATCCTGCGCCCGTAATCTGGTACACACTCCGTGAAGGTCGATTGCCTTTTTGCTCGACCGCCACCCGCTCGATAAAGCCTTCCTCGGTCAGCTTATCCAATGCGAAATAAATCGACCCAAACGCAATGTCAGCCCAATCCCCCATGTGTTCTTCAATGATTTGTTTGATCTCGTAACCATACAGCGGTCGTGACCGCAGCAGTCCAAGAATGACAAGTCGGGTAGACACAACTTCAACCTCAATATGCTGTCTTTATTCCACACAGAATATTCTATCTTGTATATTCTGTTTGTCAAGAGCGCCTTCAAATGACCGGCAATATATTCTCTGCGTGATGACTGATGGGGCCACATTGGGTATAGTTAGAATCGGGTTGTGTGGATAGTTAACCCACTGCTTGGCTGCAAATAGGCGTAGCAGAATTGAATTTATGACTAAGAAAGGATAAACCATGAAAGGCAGCGAGAAAGTCTTAACCGTGTTAAACCAACTGCTGGCGGATGAACTCACAGCCATCAGCCAATATATGGTGCATTCAGAAATGTGTGAGAGCTGGGGGTATGGCAGACTCCACAAAGCCATTGAGAAACAGGCGATAGAAGAGATGCGCCATGCCGAATGGCTCATTCAGCGTATTTTGTTTCTGGAGGGGACTCCGATTGTTTCCACGCTCAATGCGATGCATATCGGCAAAACAGTGAGTGACATCGTCAGTAACGACCTGGCATCTGAAATTGACGCCATTCATGCTTACAATGCAGCGATTCGCTGCACGCGTGACGAGAACGATCAGTCAACTGCTGACTTGCTGATCACAATTCTGAAGATGGAAGAAGATCACGCGGACTGGGGCGAGATCCAGCAAACCCAAATCGAACAGATGGGGTTGGCAAATTACCTGGTCAAGCAGACAGAAGCTGGGGAATAGCCTTCTTTGAATACGGGTAGAACGGTGCCGATGAGAAGCGCGATGGGGATTTTTGCTGAACCGGCTTCCTGGCAATGTCTATCCGCTACGAGCACTACCACGAGATCGCACGAAAGTGCTTGAAACGAAAGAAGTGAGATGTCAAAACGCAGAATTGAAACCAAGTCCTCGCAAACAGCGGTCTATACCTGTTTCTCGCGCGGTTGCGCTACGCGAGAAAAAGACCCGCGTTTTCGGGGACCAGACTATATGGCAGAAGTCATGTTTCCGCCTCTGGCTAAGCTGGTACTCCATGTTGCCCCTTTGCGAAAATCCCTCATGCGCCGGATGTTTCCCCCAGGTATACATGAGTATGTTCTTGCCCGGACAAAAGTGATGGATGAGGTCTTTATGGAAGCGCTGGAGGCGCGCGTTGCCCAGATTGTTCTGCTGGGGGCAGGTTTTGATACACGTGCTTTGCGGTTTGCCAGCCAAAATCAGGGGACAAAAGTGATAGAGCTGGATGCTGCAACCACGCAGCAGCCTAAAATTGAAGTCCTGCGCCGGAAAAAGGTCAAACTTCCTCAAGAACTGGTCTTCGCCTCCATTGATTTCGACCGGGAAGATATTTTCGAGGTGCTGTGTAAAGCAGGCTATCAGACGAGGCAGAAAAGTTTGTTTTTGTGGGAAGGCGTTACCATGTATCTCTCTGCTCAAGCAGTGGATAGCACGCTGAATTTTATCCATCAGTATGCCGCCCCTGGCAGCCGCGTTGCCTTTGACTATATTTACGCTTCAGTGCTGCGAGGCGAGAATCGCTATTACGGAGAACAACAGATTCTCGAAAGAGTTTCCAAGGTTGGTGAGGGGTGGACATTTGGGCTGGAAGAAGGAGTCATTGAGGGGTTTCTAGCGGAACGGGGGTTTGAGTTAAGCGCTCATTACACTCCGCCCGAATTGGAAAAGCTTTATCTAACCGCCGTAGATGGAACCCTACATGGGCGCATTAATGGAACTCATTGCATCGTTGTTGCCTCATCCAATTAGGTAAAATGAGGTTGCAGTTATAAGTAATATGAGTTTGGACATTCCCAGACTCATATTTTCATCCTGAACGAGAGAATCTAGGTGAAAGTCGTGGATTTTCTTATTTGCTGCCCAATGGTTTTTCCAGATTCAGGGTATAGGAAGCGCGGCGATACAGAAGAATATACCGAAATTCTCGATTACGAAGAGAATAAATAACGGCAAATAACTTCTACTTACTGGTTGCGCACGATGACTTTTTTGACCCAGAATGAGGCGGCTTGCGCAAGCGAGGAAATCACTTCATTGGAATAAGGAGCGGCCTTTTGTAAATCCTGTACCAGCGTATTTTGGGGACGAAATTGCTGTAGACTGTACAAATCTGCTCCTTCTATCCACCGTGCAATAGCAGCAATATCCTCCCTATCCAATATTCCTGGAACAACGGTGGTGCGGAACTCATACGCTACCTTGGATTTCTGTATCAGAGCGATACTACTTTCAATACGCGCCGGATCGATTTGTGGTAAGCCGGTTAGCAGCGCATATTTTTCGAGAGGTGCTTTAATATCCATCGCAACATAATCGATCAAATCGTACTCTAAAAGCGCAGTGAGCATGTCAGGATGATAGCCATTCGTGTCCAACTTGATCGGCAGTCCATAAGAACGGATTTGTCGCAAAGTCGGAATAAGATCGGGTTGTAGGGTTGGCTCTCCACCGGTAATGACTACTCCATTGATCAGCCCCCAGCGTCGCGCCAAGAAGTCCCATAAGGTGTCCAGATTAATGTCAGGGAGACTATTGGGAGCCAGAACCAAAGACGTGTTATGGCAAAAGGGGCAGCGGAAATTGCAGCCACCGGTGAAAAGCACGGTGGCTATGTGATCGGGGTAATCAATGAGCGAAGTACGAACCCACCCCTTAAACATCTCTAGACTCGATAGCGATCCGTATCGTCTCAAGCAATGGTTGATAAAACTGAAGCGCCTCAACGGATAGTCTCAAATGCCCCATTGTGTGCTGCTCTCGAACCAGGCCAAATGCTTGAGCAGGTTGTGTATACCAGGGTGAAAAACGTCCCATACACTCCATTGTTTCAGTGATCATATTGCTCAACAGTTTTTCCGAGGCAGCAGATGGCAGTGACCAATCCACATCATAAAAAAGCGTTTCCTTATCAGGCAGACTCGAACCGATATCATACCTGACGCTAATGATTTTCCAGGCGTTTTCAAGGATTTCATCAAGATTTGCAGGTGTCATGCTGATGTCCTTGGTCTGGAAAATCATTTGATTGGTTCAAGCACCTGGTAACTGATTCGTTCGCTGAACTCGCGCTGTTTGCCGTCATTCCATTGTTGGACCGGGCGGAGATAACCCACAATACGCGAGTAGACTTCACACAGCTCTGGTTTCTCATGCGGATGAGGGCAGTAATCATGCCAACCTGAGATATACCCATGCACTGGACAAATACTGAAAGTGGGAGTCAGGGTGAAATAAGGCAGGTGGAAGTTTTCGGAGATGAGGCGCACCAACCGCCGCGCCTGCTGCCAGTCCTCCAGTTGTTCACCCAAAAAGACGTGTAGCACAGTGCCGCCGGTATACAGCTTTTGCAGTTCATCCTGATGTTCCAGCGCTTCGAAGATATCGTCGGTAAAGCCCACCGGGAGATGGCTGGAATTAGTGTAGTAAGGCGTTTCAGGCGTGCCTGCGGTGATGATGTCGGAAAATTCTCGTTTGTCGGCACGTGCCAGCCGGAAGGCTGCTGATTCGGCAGGTGTTGCTTCCAGGTTATACAGATTGCCGGTTTCCAGTTGAAATTCCGCCAGCACACTTTGCATAAATTGGAGGGTACGCACGGCAAATTCCTTACCCTCAGGTTGGCTGATGTCCACGCCGAGCAGGTTCAGGCAGGCTTCATTCATCCCGGTCAAGCCGATGGTGGAAAAGTGATTGGTCCAATAGTGGCCAGTGCGGTGGTGAATGCCTCGCAGATAGTAGCTGCTGTAAGGAAACAACCCTTGTTCGGTGAAACGTTCGATAGTCTTTCGTTTGATCTCCAGGCTGGTGCGGGCGATCTCCATCCGCCGCCGTAACTGCTGCTGGAATTCGGCTTCGGTGTGGGCGATGTAAGCCAAACGCGGCAAATTGAGCGTGACAACCCCCACCGATCCAGTCAGTGGCGCAGCAGCGAACAGTCCCCCCAGCCGTTTGTGCAGTTCCCGGTTATCCAGGCGCAGGCGGCAGCACATGCTGCGAGCATCTTCAGGATTCATGTCGCTGTTGACGAAATTGGCAAAATACGGAATGCCGTAACGCGCCGTCATGGTCCAGATTGACTCTAACTGCGGGTTATCCCAATCAAAATCGGCGGTGATGTTATAGGTCGGGATCGGGAAGGTGAATACGCGCCCTTTCGCGTCACCGGCGGACATGATTTCGGCAAACGCACGATTGAGCAGGTCCATTTCGACCTGGAAATCGCCATAGCTCTCGGTCCGAAATTCCCCACCGATGATGACCGGAAGATCGCGCAGAGTAGAGGGCGGTGTCAGATCCAGGGTGAGATTCGTGAATGGCGTCTGAAACCCGACGCGTGTTGGCACATTCATATTGTAGATGAATTCTTGCAGGGCTTGTTTGACCGTTTCGTAGGTCAGACCATCATGACGGATGAGGGGGGCGAGCAGCGTATCGAAATTTGAAAGAGCCACCGCACCAGCCGCTTCACCTTGCAGGGTATAAAAGAAGTTGACGATCTGGCCGAGCGCGGTACGGAAATGTTTGGCAGGTGCGCTGTCAATTTTGCCGGTTACTCCCCCAAATCCCCGCAGCAACAAGTCCTGCAAATCCCAACCACAGCAGTATACGGATAACATCCCCAGATCGTGCAGATGCATTTCCCCGCTGACATGGGCGTTCCTCACTTCAGCCGGATAAATGGTATGTAACCAATAGTGGGCGGCCATAGCCGAAGAGAGGTGGAGGTTCAGCCCTTGCAGCGAATAGGACATATTGCTGTTTTCAGTCACGCGCCAATCGGAGATCTGTAAATAGTCGTCGATCAGTTTATTTACATCCAGCAGGATTTGTTCGGTCGAGCGTGCCGCCGCGCGTTTTTCACGATAGAGAATGTAGGCTTTGGCGACTTTGGGGTTGCCGGATTTAACCAGCACCTCTTCAACAATGTCCTGAATATCTTCGACATGCGGCGTGGTCCCCTTAGCGGCAAAACGTTCTTCGAGAAGACCGACAACCGCCCACGACAGCATCTCAGCCCACTGCCGACCTTCTCCGTTCCCTACCGCACGTGCCGCCGCATAGATCGCTTTTTCTATGCGCTGACGATCAAACGGGACGACCGTTCCATTACGTTTGGTGATTTGATTGATACTCATGCTAGGAGCGGTCCTTATCCTGAGCGCCAGATATAAATAAAAATGCCCATCCTTCACCGGATAAGCATTGACTATAACAACGTGTCACTCATCCCTTTGACGCGAAGGACGTTGATGGAGTGTTCTTGCAGACAGGCATTCGGACTATACCGTTGCGCGACAGTGCCGGAATTGCACCGGACTTTCCCTGCTATCTCAGCCGCCCACGACAGGCTGGCTCCGCAAGAAAATTTTGATTGACGGTAATCATATCAAGTAAAGGGATCATGCGCAAATGTCTTTGAGCCAGGGTTAGGGCTGACCAATGTTTACGGGACTCCAATAATTGAAAGCGCTTCATGTAAATTGAGGGCGTCGCATGTAATGAGCATTCCCTTCAGCGTGAGGGTTTCCAACAACTCACGTGCAATCGGAATCTCGTTGGTCTTCCCGTCCACGGCCTACTGACCCAGCACCAATGCCAGTTCATGCATAAACGCGTTCAACAAATGGACTGCCACTTGTTCATCGGTGCGACTGCCCCGTACGGTTTTGCCATCCAGGGCCAAACCCGGCCAATTCTCCACCTGATAAGCCGCTGCCACCGGCATAGCCCGCGCCTGCAACCGCCTTTCTAACTCGACAATGTCCAGATCGCGTAAGACCGTTCGGATCGTTTCATAGCCGGGCATCCGTGACCGCTTTAGCCCTAATCCGCGTTGCAAGGCCCTTTGTTGTTCTTGCACCCAGGCCGCGATCCCCGTACACTGTTTTCGCCACTCAAGATCGCCAACACGGTCACGGTGAGTACGATCCCCATGGGATAGCGTTTCCCTTTAGCCGTACGCCAATCGGTCAACCCGGCAAAGACTTCAGCTAACGCGGGAATGGGTTCGATCATGGCTTCTCCTATCCTTACTCAATCCGTCTCCGCCGACTTTACCACCAGCCTATAGTTTTTTTGTTAGAATCGGTCAGCTCTATCTTGGATCGGCCTTACCTGACAAAGTGATTTTTTCGTTTCACGGTATCCCCCTGCGTTATGCTCAGACTGGTGATCCTTATCCGCAGCAGTGTCAGATCACGGCTCAACGTCTGGCGGAAACGCTGCATCGGCCAGAGGATCAATGGATGCTGAATTACCAATCTCAGTTTGGGCTGGAACAATGGCTGGAACCGGCGACCAATACCCTACTCGGAACACTGCCGGGGTCCGGCTGCGAGCGGGTGATGGTCGTCAGTCCTGGTTTTGTGGCAGATTGTCTTGAGACATTATACGAACTCGGCTCCGAAGGACGAGAGCAGTTTCAGGCCGGAGGCGGTCAATCCGAAAATTACCGTCTTGTGCCGTGTCTGAATGATGCTCCTCTATGGCTAGCCACCCTGGCGGATATTGTCCGGTACGAAAGCGCCAACTGGATTACATCTTAACGTGTTTTGCGCAATCAGGCGACACCTGGAAAGGTATCGCCTGGTTCAGCTTGCGAAAAAGCCGCATCTATACCCTTCTCTACATCTCGCCTAAATATAGAACTGCCTCCATTTTCAGGAAATCCTGTCGGTACACGACGATCTAAATGAGAACCGTTCGCAATAACAGGTAGATTGGCATTTTCAGGCGTGATCTTTATCACTATCCACCGCGTGGTCTTGCTTGAATAATAAAACTCAATTGAGAATTATTCGCAATAACAGTTTTTGTCAAAAAGGAATTCACCATGCCAGAAACTCATACTCTGGACCAACTTGCCGAAGGAAGTTCTGCTGTCGTCGTTCGCATAGCCGGACAAGGAGCCGTGCGCCGCCGAATTATGGATATGGGCATCACGCGTGGCGTCGAAATCGAGTTGGTGAAAGCGGCTCCGCTGGGTGATCCACTGGAATATCTGGTGCGCGGCTACCATCTCTCGCTGCGTCGCTCGGAAGCACAAATGATCGAAGTCGAGATGTCGGCTGCCTCCCAGATCAAAGAGTAACCCCATGCCGCATTGTTTCATGAGAAGACGATTGTTTGCGCGGCGGCATAACCACTACACACCACAGGCGGCGGCTCGATCAGGCGCACACCTACCGTTAAGCCTGGTATCGCCAGGCCAAACCGTCACGCTGGTCAGCATCCAGGATTGTCCCAGGCTGCGCCAGCGTTTTGCCGATTTAGGTCTCAATATTGGACTCACGGTGCGCGTGGTCAAAAACGATTTTCATGGGCCGCTGATTCTGGCGATCAAAAACGATTCACGCCTAGCCATCGGGCGCGGTCTGGCCCACCGGATTCAAGTTCAGGATGATGATTCTTCACAACCTACGCAGGAGTTTTAACCTATGACTGCCTTTACGATTGCATTGGCTGGAAATCCCAATGTCGGGAAGAGCACGCTGTTCAATTCATTAACCGGTTCACGCCAGCATGTGGGCAACTGGCCCGGCAAAACAGTTGAGAAAAAAGAAGGTCGGACGGTGATCAAAGACACCGAAATCCTGGTGGTGGACCTGCCCGGCACCTACAGCCTCACCGCCTATTCGCTGGAAGAGATCATCGCTCGTGATTTTATCGTTAATGAACATCCGAACGCGGTAGTTGTCGTGGTGGACGCGGCGAACCTCGAACGTAATCTCTATTTGGTTGCCCAGGTTCTCGAACTCGATGTGCCGGTGATCGTCGCCCTCAACATGAGTGATATTGCCCATAGTCGCGGGGTAAAGATTAATACAGAGGCACTATCCCGGCGGATGGGTGGCATCCCGGTGATCGAAACGGTCGGTAGTCGCGGCATTGGCCTGGAAAACTTGCGCGAGGCTATTCATACTATTGGCAACCAACGCCAGGGCGTGCTGACGCAGATCGACTATGGACCGGATGTGGAGCAGGAAATCCATACGTTGCAAGGCGAAATCGAAAAAGTTCCGGCTCTGCAAGCTCTCTATCATTCGCGCTGGTTAGCGATCAAACTGCTGGAAAACGATACAGCGGTAGCGCAAGCGCTGCAAGCTGGTGGTCATGGAGCTTTGTTGAAAGCAGTGCAGGCAACCAACGCACGCATCGAAGCGGCCAGTGGAGACGATACGGAAACGATCATCGCTGACCGACGCTATCGTTTTATCGCGGAAGTGGTCGGCGGCGCAGTCACACGCCCGAAAGAAAAAATCAGCACGGTGTCAGATCGACTCGACGCGGTGCTGACTCATCGGCTCTGGGGGCTGCCGATCTTTCTGCTGCTGATGTGGCTCGTCTTCCAGTTTACGGCCAACGTCAGCGCGCCGTTTTTGGACTGGGTAGACGGGGTGATCACCGGTCCGTTCACCAACTGGGCCGCAGCCATTCTGGAAGCGCTCAGCCTGGAGGAAAGCTGGTTGGGCGCGCTGGTGATCGATGGCATCATCGCCGGGGTGGGCGGCGTGCTGGTGTTTGTACCGGTCCTGATGTTCCTCTACCTGGCGATTGCGATTTTGGAAGACTCTGGGTATATGGCCCGCGCCGCGTTTGTGATGGATCGGGTCATGCGGCTGATGGGGCTGCACGGCAAGAGCTTTTTGCCGATGATCGTCGGCTTTGGCTGCACCGTTCCCGCGATTTATGCCACCCGCACCCTCGAAAACGAGCGGGATCGTAAACTGACCGGCTTCCTGGCGACCTTTATGAGCTGCGGCGCGCGCTTGCCCGTTTATGTCGTCTTCGGGGCGGCCTTCTTTGGAACCAGTTCCGGCAACCTGATCTTTGCTATGTATGTGCTGGGCATCGCCATTGCGCTGCTCGTGGGATTCGTCATGAAGCGCACCATCTATCGGAATGATCCCCCACCGCCCTTTGTGCTGGAACTGCCACCTTACCGGATACCCAATCTGCGTACCCTCTGGACGATGATGTGGGAACGGACCAGTGGCTTTGTTCGCAAAGCAGGCACCACCATTTTGGCTGCCTCCATTCTGATCTGGTTCCTCATGGCCCTGCCCATGGACAGCAACAAGGGAACCTTCAATGACGTGCGTGCCGAGGACAGCGTGTTTGGCTCGGTCAGTGGAGCGATAGCCCCGGTGTTTGAACCGGCAGGTTTCGGCAGTTGGGAAGCGTCCGGCTCGCTGATCACCGGCTTTGTGGCGAAAGAAGTCGTCGTCGGCACGATGAGCCAGATTTACGTGGACGAAGCTGATCCGGCAGCAACCGAAGAAGGGGAAGAAGAACCGCGTCCATCCTTTGGGGAAGATATGGGAAGTATCGCGCGCACCTTCGGCGAAGCCTCCATTCTGACCGTACAGGAAACGGTCAACATTGCCCCGCGCACGCTCAATCTGATCCCCTTTGTAAATCTGAGCGAGGCCGATTGGCTGGCAGAAGCCGACGTGTTGGGTGAGTATGTTGCAGCCGTGTCTTCAGGGTCGGATACTGCCGACGCTGAGGCCGATTTAATCACGGCCTTAGAGGACGCAGATGTAGCCGATGCTGCCGAACAGGTGGCAGTTTTGAAAGAGCAGATCGAAACGGAGCAAAATACTTCAGAATTGGAAGATGAACTGGCCGCAGCACTGGATGAAGAAGACACCACCGATCTCGAAAATGCGTTGGTGGGCGCTTTTAGCGCGGCGACTGGCTCCAGTGATAAGGGCCGGTTGGCGGCAGTGGCTTTTAATATCTTTGTGCTGCTCTACGTGCCGTGTATGGTTGCGACCGCTGCCATGCGCCAGGAATTCGGCACACGCTGGATGTTATACCAGTTTGGGTTTACCCTGGCGTTGGCCTGGTTCGCCGCCGTAATTGTCTACCAGGGCGGGCTGCTGTTGGGACTGGGATAAACCAATATGACTACATCGCTGAGAGCAATTCTCAACGCCTTTGAAAACAAAAACACGGCTCTGTCATTGGGCCAGCTTTCCCGTGAGTTGGATATTGCTCCGGCGATGCTGGACAGCATGATCGATTATTGGGTGCGTAAGGGACGGCTGCGTGAAGCCGCCCAAACATCACAATGCACCACCTGCGGCAGTGTCAAAGGCTGCCCATTTATCTTAAAAATGCCACGTATGTATGAGTTAGCCACAATGAACGCGTCATCCGATAATGAGCCGCCGTGTTCGTGCTGCGGCTGAGAATGCTGGATCAGACGCTCGCGTCTGATCCAGTTTCAGCTATCCAACTGTCAGAATTGAAGTCAAATCGATTCATCCCAGGATGGAAAAGGATCATCGAACTCAGCCCAAACCGTCCGCCCCAGCGCCATTTCCGCTTCAGTGAGCAAACAACTTTCCAGTGCGAGGCGCATGGCCTCTTCAGGCATATCCAGACCGATAAAAACCAATTCCTGTTTTCGGTCTCCGAACGGTTCGTGCCAATCCGCCTGAATTGCAGCTAACTCATGAACATCGTCCGGCCAAGCATCGCGCGGCGTATCGGCCCACCAGGTTCCTATCAGGTCCAGTTCCAATTGGTCGCCTGCCTGGGACCACAAGATCGTGTCTTCGTACCGTGAGGCTAACCAGATGGTTCCTTTTGAACGCAGAACCGGGTTAAACAGATCGCTTTGCACAACTTCATCCAATCTAGCAGGATGAAAAGGCCGCCGGGCGCGAAACACAAAACTGCTGATACCATATTCCTCAGTTTCGGGGGTATGGGGTTGCGCGATTTCCTGTAACCAGGCCGGGATTGACGCCGCGCGTTCAAAGTCAAAAGCGTGGGTGTTCAGCACCGCCCGCAGCGGAATCTGACCATGATCCGCGTGTAAAATATGCGCATTCGCATTGAGCCGCTTAAGGAAACTTTCAAGGCGGGTCAGCGCTTCCGGCGATACCAGATCAATCTTGTTGATGATCAGCACATCGGCAAACTCAACCTGCTCTACCAGAAGATCCACCAGACTGCGTTTATCATTCGCATTCATTCCCAGGCCGCGATCTTGCAGCTCTTCTTGCGAAAGGTAATCATTCAACCAGTGAGCCGCATCTACAACGGTAACAGTCGTATCAAGCCGGGTGATCTCGCTCAGCGCACGTCCCATACCATCCGGGAATGTGAAGGTTACAGCAATCGGCAGCGGTTCAGCAACTCCGGTTGCTTCGATGAGCAGGTAGTCGAACCGATCTTCGCGGGCCAATCGCGCAACTTCTTGGAGCAAGTCTTCGCGCAGCGTACAGCAGATACACCCATTGGTCATCGCCACTAACTGCTCATCGACACGGCTGAGGGCTGCCCCTCCATGTACTAACTGCGCATCAATGTTGACTTCGCTCATATCATTGACGATAACTGCCACACGCAGCCCTTCGCGGTTGTTCAAAATATGGTTCAGGACGGTCGTTTTACCAGAACCTAAAAAGCCGGAGAGAACCGTGACGGGTAAACGTTCCGGCATGGCTGTTATTTCGCCTCCCGATATAAAATGTGGCGACACACCAACGGATCATACTTCCGCAATTCGAGCCGCTGAGGATCATTCCGGCGGTTTTTCTGCGTGATGTACACATGCCCGCTAGCCGTGCTGCGCAGTTTCACGACTCCCCGTATATCTTTTTTCTTCGCCACGTCTATCGCTCCTATTTTCATTGGATGTGCTGCCAGAGACATCCGAAGATTTGACTTTATAAATTAGCATTGGTATTTTTAATTGAAAAACTTTTTCAATTGGAAGCGTATCATAATCGTATCGCCAGACAATGTCAACACTGATGTGCGCGTTGATAGAAGGATTATCAAATGCTTTCATATGATGAGCAGCCGGGATTTGGGGTTGATCGGATGACGTTAGAAGCTTACAAGTTTGAGATGGAGTCAATTCTGGGAACGCTTTCAGCTTACAATAGGATTCTTGAGCTTGGCTCTGGAACTGGCTTGTTCACAAAAGTACTGGCTTCGCCGGACCAAATAGTGGTTGGCGTGGATAACAATCCGGTCTCTCTTGAACAGGCACGGCAACGTCTTCCCCATATACATTTCGAGAATGCCAATTTTGAATCAACGGATTTCGCACAAGGAATAGTATCCACATATGGACTTTTCGACCTGCTCGCTGCGCGATACGTCATTCATGAATTGAACGATCCAATTGCTACCTTCTTATCCTGGAAATCCCTACTTAAGCCCGGCGGGAAAATGGTATTGATTGAGAATTGCTGGATTAGAACTGATTGGGGCTGGGGCGAATGGGGAAAACGGGTAGATCAACTGCCACTGGCCTGTACACAGACATGGGCCACTGCGGTCTACTGCCTCCAAAAAGCGGGTTATGCCATTTCAGGATGCAAATGGATGGAATCGGTTAACCGGCTGGACTACATGCGAATACTCAGCGGATTTCACCTCTATATGATTGTTGCAGAATTCCCTGTTTGATAATAATTAATCTTCACAATGAGAGGGAAGGAGAAGTAACCCCTTCCCCAGACAAGGC
>CAYYNB010000083.1:1636-24851 GCA_964472565.1 uncultured Anaerolineaceae bacterium | reverse complement strand
GGGGCGTGGGCTTGCCCCGCCCACCTTCCCCCTCTTCCAACTCGGTTGGAGAGGGGGACCGAGGGGGTGAGGTTCTTCAGGCACTTCACGACTTGCCTTGTGCTTTCCGCCGCGCCACGTTCCTATAACGGGTTGAGCATGAAATAGATCGTAAAGATCGTAATCGAAATCACCGTGTAAAACGTCAGCGTATTGTTGATATACTTTTTTTCCTCCGCCGAATCCAGCCGCACATACAGCGGGATGATAAACGGCGGCGGCAGAATCAGCAGCGTGAACAGCGCCGCTTCAAATTCCGCTTTCAGGTCGAGCAGCCCGCGCATCAGCACCACGTTCAGCACCAGCGCCAGCGGAATCAGGATCACCAGCCGCCGCGCGATCAACGGCGCGGACTCGCGCAGTCCTTCCCGATCTAGTTTGATGCCATACCCGACGATAATCAGAATCAGCGGAACTGTCAGGTTGCTGAGAAATTCCAGCGTCGCCATCACCGCGCCGGTGCCGAGGCTGTCGTATAAAAAGTCCTGCGCCCCCAGCAGATTAAACCCAATCCCCGCCAGAATCCCGATGATCACCGGCGAGCGCAAAAACGCCCCCACAAGCTGCTGCGGGCCTTGCAATCCATCGCGTTTCATCAGCAGCAGCGCCAGAAACACAAACCAGATAAATATCTCGTGACCGAGGTCCACAATCGCAATATATCCGATCCGGTCCAGGCCGTAGGCGCTCCCGAACAGACTCACCCCCAGCATCCCATACTCAAACCCGGTCATCAGAAAAGGCGCATACTCGTACTGGTGCGGCTGCTTTTTCCCGACGACATATAACACGATGCACAGCCCAAACAGCACCACAAAAATCACGGCGTATTTCGTTTTAAGTTCAATGTTCAAAAACGAAATAAACAGCACGGACGGCAGCGCCAGATTCACCGCCATTTTGCGCAAATCATCGATGGTACTGGCGGGCAGAAATTGGCGGCGGCGAATCACATACCCCAGGCCGATCAGGAACAGGATCGGCAGCACGCGGTTGATAATATCACTCATAAAAACCTGCCATCGCTGAGAAAAAGTCCAGCCCTCAGTATGAAATATTTTGGGTACAGGAGCAAGCCGCTAGGCATGCCGGGGCCACACCAGCCGCACCGAGGTACCTTGCTCCGGCTGGCTGTTCACGTCCAGCGTGGCGTGGATCGCCGCTGCCCGTTCGCGCATATTCCCCATCCCCAGCCCGGCCTGTTCCTGGCCCGGATCAAACCCGCGCCCATCGTCGGTGATCGTTAAGCGGACGGTATCCGCGCCCTGATCCAGATCGACAACGAATTGAGTCGCCTGGCTGTGCTTCAGAATATTATTGATGCTCTCCTGTGCGATCCGGTAAAAAGCGATGTGCACATCCGACGGCAGATTGTTTTCGGTCCCGCGCATGTTCAACTGCGTTTTGATATATTTGCGTCCCTTCGCCGCGTCGATCAACTGGCTCAACAGCACTTTGAGTTCCGTCTTATCAATCGCATCCGGGCGCAGTTCGAGCAGCAGCGCGCGCATCTCGGCCATCGCCGCGCGGTTCAGCGTCACCACCTGGGCCAGCCGCTCCTGCGTCTTTTCCGGCGCGCGGTCCCACTGACGCGGCAGCGCCTCGGCTATCGTCGTCGCCGAAAACAGCGTCTGGCTGACCGCATCATGCAGATCACGGGCCAGCCGTTGGCGTTCCTCAAACGCGGCGGCCTCAGTCGCCTGTTCCGCCAGCTTGACCCGTTCCAGCGTCTGGGCACAATAATCTGCAATCGTGGTCAGCAGCACGCGAAAGGCCCCATCCATCGACCGGGAAGCCGGGAAAGACACCAGCAGACTGCCCAGTTTTTTCTTACCGCTCCACAGCGGCAAACAGGCGAACGCTTGAGTTTTTGAAACAGGCTGGACGCGCCCAAACAGAATCGGGTAGCGCTGTTCGTACTCCTGAAGTGTTTCAATCCAAATCGTCTTATCTTCCACAAACGCTTCGGCCAGCGGCGTTTTAGCGTTCAGTTCCATCACGCGGTATTCCGCTGTCATCTCCGCGGGCAGCGGATATTTCGTCTGCAATCTCAGCCGCTCAAGGGTGTCATCATACAGCGCTATAACCGAAAAATGACTGCCTACCGGGACCAGCCCTTTATCGACCACCACCGCCTCAATTTGTTCCGAAGTCACCGCTTCCGAGAGGCTGGCGGTGAGTTCCTGCAAAATTTTAGTCTGGGCCTGAGCCTGGGTGCGTTCATCGATCTCGTATCGCAGTTGCTCATTCGTCGCCGCTAACTCAGCCATTCGAGCCGTGACTTCTTTTTCAACCGAACTCGCCATCTCATTAAACGCATGCAGCAGTTGTTCCAGTTCGACAATGTTCGTATTCAATTTCGTGCGTGATGTCAACTCCCCCGCCGCGATCAGGTGGCTCGTTTCGATCAGCGATTTAATCGGGCGCAGCACCACGCTGCTCCCAAACCACGTCAGGATGATCACCGTTAACGAAATGCCGATCAGGGTAGCAACATTCCGGTTGCGAATCGCCTCCGCATCCGCCAGAATGCGGCTTTCAGGGAATCCGATCACCACGCTGATCTGGCCGCCCATCGGGCCGATATGCGTAAACCCATACAACCGTGCCATGTCATGCTCATCGGGCGAACGTACCGTCCCCTGTTGTCCGGCCCGAACCGCTGCCAGAACATTTTTATTGTAAAAAGGGTGTCCCACCCATTCGCTCGGCCCCGGACGCCGTGCCAGCACCACTCCTTCTTTATCCAGCAGCGTCACCGTTGCATCGGCGGGTAAATTCGCCCGTTGCAGCGTGGTATCCAGCCACCCCAACGACAGGCTGGCCGTCACCACCGCCTTCATCTGGCCCACCTCATCGCGCACCGGCAGCGCAATTGTCACAATCGGCACGCCCGTCAGTAGTCCGATCCGGTACTCACTCACCACGAAATCCTGCGTCTGGAGCACAGTCTGATACCACGCCTGCTGGGTGACGCTGATCGGCTGCTCCATCGGCACGCCGCTGCAAAAGGAATACCCCGTCTCCACGTTCACCGCGCCCAGATTGCTGTAGCTTTTGTAATCCTCCAGCATATCCGCAAACAGCGCGCTGCAAGCCGCCGTGTCCGACTGGCGCACGGCGGGCAGTTGCGCCAACACCGTCAGCAGTTGGTACGCACTGTTAATCAACTGCGCGTTGTCCGCTGCGATAATCCGGGTCAGGTTTAAGGCATCCGTTTCGGCGTTTTCAATTGCCACGCGGCGCTGATCTTCGGCAGTCCAGATAATAAGTAAAAAGGCCGGCAAAAAACCGAGCAGGACAATCAGCGCAATCCGCGCGCGCAGGCTGTTAAGGGTGAATCGCATATCACAACTTGCCCTTATCTTTAAAATCGGTAGTCGTTGTGATTAAAGTTTAATTCGTCGGGAAGACAAGCGACAACCACAACAGCGCCGCACCGGGATCACGCGGCAGCGTTGGATGAAACGGGAGACGTATCACACGCACATCGTCAGGCGCAGCAAAATTACCCGCCGCGCCCCACCCCGGCGACAGCAGAATCACATCGGGGGCCAGATCGCGAACGATCTCATCATTGATCTGGCGGTAATCCTCAAATCCCACCGCGACATTCATGCCGCCCGCCAGTTCGATCAGCTCCGTAATCAGCGTATCCCGCCCGAACGTGTAGGCTTCCGGCGTGATCACCAACACGCGCACCGGTTCAACCAGCCGCTGTGCCCGGACCTGTGCCACGCTGATCCGGCGCTCCAATCGTTGCATCAGGTGCTGCGCGCGGGCATCCTGCCCCGCCGCCTGCCCCAGGCTGAGCACCGTCGTGCGCCACGTTTCCAGGTCATGAATCGCCGGAATCCGAAAAACCGGAACCCCCGCCTGTTCCGCCGCCGCGATCCATGCCGGGTAAGCCGCCGCCGTCAGCTCAGATGTCACCAGCAGGCCCATGTCCGGCCAGTCGGCATCCGCCGGATCGCTGTTCGGGTTCAGCACCAGCGGCGTATCCACGATCAGTTCCAGGATCGGTACCGCCCCCAGTTGAGCCACTTGAGTCGGGCGTGTCACATCAGCCGGAAAATGAGGAATGAGGAGAAGCAGTAAACCAACGAGGCGGATCAGCATCATGTTGGGGCGAGAATCGTCTCGCCCCCCCATTTGTAGAATGAAATTACTGAGCTGCCAGCACGGACGGATCGAAGCTCAGTTCGCCCGGCGCCGACTCGAACAGGAAGTTCGCCATCCAGCCATTGACGCCGCGATAGGGATAGAGAATCTGATCGAACGGAACCGTGACGGCGACCCAGTCACCCGCCGCGTTGATGCCCGTCACGATCACTTTGTCACCGGCGTTCAGTTGGGTGATCACGTCGCAGGTGTCGGAATTATCGCACGTGCGAACATTGGACCCATCCACTTCAACGGTGGCGATAGCGAACGGTGTGCCGAGGTTGACATTGAGCGCATACCCATCACCGAGAACCGGCGAATAGATGTGCGTCCAATAATCATCGACGGCTTCCACATAGTACAGCACTTCGCCGTTGCCCAGCGTGCCCAGAAGGTCAGCCGTCTGGTTCGGTTCAACATAGATACCGACCTGCGCCTGGCTGACCGATGTTTCGACCATCACCATCGGCAGCGGGGACAGGTCGCTGGTCACGGCATAACCCGTCAGACCGTCCTGTGTCAGAATCGGCGAAAGCTGGCCCTCAGCGGGACCGGTGACATACAGCCAAGCACCATTCGCCACGCTGGTCACGATGTCCGAAGTTACATTCGCTTCGGCAAAAATGCCCAGTTCAGGATTGCTGTTCAACGCCACAGTCGCCAGGTACGCGTCGGCGGCCAATGGTTCGTAGGCCGAGCCAACGGTCCATCCCGCCAGGCCATCCGCGCCGGCGACATAGAGAAATTCATCCGTCGATCCCAGAACGGTCACAACTGAACCAGCGGGCACTGCGCCCAGGTATTCCGACGCCAGATCAGGCGCGGCAAAAACCGCTTTGGGGTTATCTTCGCTGCTCGTGACGAGCGCTTTGGAAGCGAGTGCTGCGGGGCTGAACACGACAAAATTTTCCGCCGGAACATAGCCCGTACCGCCCGCCGCTTCGACTTCCAGGAAAGCCATCGTGCCATCGGTACCCAGAACGACAACCACTTCATTCGCTGCGACTTCAACCGGGGTGGCACCATCTTCACCCAGAACCGGTTCAGCATCAGCGGCAGGAGCAGACAGCAGGGGAGTAGCAGTCAGCGCAATAGCTTTCAGTGTGGCACTTTCCTGCGCGGCGGTCAGCCCCAGACCGCTCACCAGTGAGAGTGTAAGGACGATCAGTAAAACTATGATGCGATTCTTCATGAGCGTCTCCAATCTAGTTGGTAAAATAAGCGCCCCAAAAACAGGCGACAGGACAACACTACTGCTGCGACACGCCCTATTATAGTCCAACTTCGCGGTCTGTGCAGATCAATTTCTGACAGATTTATAACCCAATGCTTCGTTTAGTTTGCCAGAGGGATATAATGCCGCGCCACAATCTGCTGGCCCTCGGCGCTTTGCATCCATCCAAACCACCGCCAATACACGCTGTCCGCGGCCGGGGCTTGCCGCCCGACGATCACCACCGGGTTCGACAATGGATACACTTGGGCGCGCAGGGTATCCGCGTTCGGGGCCACCGCGTCCTGCCCCGCTTCCCACATCAGCGGCACCGCGCGCACCTGCGAACTGATCTGCCCCAGGCTGATATACCCCACCGCGCCGGGCGTGCTCGCCACCGTCTCTAACATCCGCTCCCCCGACAGCACCAACTGCGCCGCCAGAGTCGTGCCCCGCCCCGCCATCACCCGTTCATCAAACAACAGGCGCGCATCCGCCGTTTCTTCACGGCTGATCACTTGAATCGGGATGTCCGGCCCGCCAACGACCCGCCAGTTCACCGTCCGCCCCTGAAAGATCAACCGCAGATCATCCAGGCTGAGCGCGGGCACCCGGTTAGACGGGTGGACAATAATCGCCAGTCCATCCTGCCCAATCGGGGCCACCCACAACGCTTCATCCGCTGGATAATAGCTGGTCAGCGCATACTCACCCGCCGCCAGTTGAGCCATCAGCTTATCCCAACTGGTACTGATGCTGTGGACTGTGAACAAAATGCCGGGCTGCTCATATCCTTCCGCCAATTCTTGCAGCAGCGGATAAGCCGAACCAGACGCCAACATCCGCACGCTCAACACTTCGGGCGTTGCGGTTGGTGTATACGTCGGCCCCCGACAACTTGCCAGCGCCAAACCCAAGATAACTATCGTCTGTTTGGCCCGCTTCATCCTCACGCTCTCAACGCAAGAGGGCGACCAGCAGACAGAGCATGCCAAAGACTGCGCAGTAAGCCGCAAACCCGTACAGACTCCGCCGCTGCAACAGGCGGATCAAATACCAGATGCACAGGTATCCTACAACGCCGGATGCGATCATGCCGACCATCATCGGCAGCAGCATATTGTCCCCCATCGGTTCATCATTGATCACCAGCTTGGCGATCTCGAAGAATCCCGCCCCAAAAATAACGGGCGTGGAGAGCAAAAAGCTGAACCGGGCCGAAACCGAACGCGGTAAACCGCGCCACATCCCTGCCGCGATAGTCGTCCCTGACCGGGAAATGCCGGGCAGAATGGCGATTGCCTGGGCAACGCCAATAATAAAAGCATTGAGGAAGCCAACATGATGCATGGAATCGTCATCCACTGCCGGTTGCCGCCGGGCATACCGTTCCGCCCAGACCAGGATCGCCCCGGTGATCATCAGTTCCACAGCAACCATCGGCGCATCCATAAAGCGCGATTCAAAAAAGTCGTTCAAGAGCGCACCAGCGAGCGCGGCGGGGATGCTGCCGACGACGAGCCATAACAAAAGACGTGCATTCGGGTCTTGCAACGAACGGGTTTTCAGCATATTCAGTCCGGCACGCGCCAGCGCCAGCCAGTCGCGCCAGAAGTAAATAAAAACGGCCAACAGCGTGCCCATGTGAAGCATCACATCAAAATACAGCGGTGATTCTTCCCATTCCAACAACCAGGGCACCAGCACCAAATGGCCGGAGCTTGAGATCGGCAAAAATTCAGTGGCACCTTGCAGAATGCCCAAAATCAGGGCTTTTATGAGTTCCACGATGAGACCCTTTCGGTGTGCTAAGCTGTAAATGCGCTAACCAACTAGCGAGCGGCTCGTGCTTTTTTGGGCGCTCCAATCACGGGTTGATAATTCGCCAGAAAATCAGCCGCATAACTCGCAAAGGTTCCGCTTAAAATTGCGGTGCGCATCTCACGAATCAACGTGAGCAGAACATGCAGATTATGAATACTTAGCAGTTGGTGAGCAAGGATTTCAGAGGCTTTGATCAGATGGCGGATATACGCGCGCGAAAACGTACGGCACGTGTAACACGTGCAGCCCGCTTCGATCGGGTCGTGGTCTGCCGCATATTGTTGATTATGCATATTGATCCGACCCCGCCGCGTCAGTGCGGCCCCATGCCGGGCCACACGCGTCGGCAGCACACAGTCAAAAATGTCGATGCCGCGCATGACGCCATTGATCAGGTCTTCGGGGCTGCCGACCCCCATCAGATACCGGGGTTTATCGGCGGGCAGCAGTGGCGTGGTGTAGTCGAGTGTGGCATGCATCTGTTCTTTCGTTTCGCCCACGGCCAGCCCCCCAACCGCGTAGCCGGGCAAATCAAAAGCACACACCGCGCGCGCCGACTCTTCGCGCAGGTCGGGGTATATCCCCCCCTGCACAATGCCGAACAACGCCTGCCGCGCCGAATCCCCGCTGCGGGCATGTTCCTCGACACAACGCGCCAGCCAGCG
Organism: uncultured Anaerolineaceae bacterium; assembly: GCA_964472565.1. Lineage (GTDB taxonomy): Bacteria > Chloroflexota > Anaerolineae > Aggregatilineales > Aggregatilineaceae > DATAMF01. The sequence goes on along the minus strand of CAYYNB010000083.1, from coordinate 16,946 downwards.
GTGCGTCCGGTTGAGCGCCGGAACCACCGCCGCGCGATCATCCGGGACCGCGCACTCGTCAAACGCCATGATAATATCCGCCCCCAGGTTGTGCTGGATACGGATGGAGAATTCAGGAGTAAAGCGGTGTGTCGATCCGTCGATATGGCTGCGGAACGTCACCCCGTCTTCATCGATCTTGCGTAGTTCGTTCAGACTAAACACCTGGAACCCACCCGAATCCGTCAGCATCGGCCCATCCCACGCCATGAATCGATGAATCCCGCCGAACTCCGCAACCAGAGCATCGCCGGGGCGCAGGTACAGGTGATACGTATTAGCCAGCACCAGCGTAGATCCAAGTTCGATCAGTTCGCGCGGTTCAATCGCTTTGACGCTGGCCTGGGTGCCGACGGGCGCAAAAACGGGGGTCGGTAAGGGGCCATGCGGCGTTTGGAGCACACCAGCCCGTGCTTGTCCGTCTTGCGCTTCAAGTGAGAACTCAAACATACTTATTCGCTTGTAAGGGTTAATGAATCAACCAAATTGTTGGCAATTATAGCAGGTGAATGCATTCTGGCGAATCGCCGTCCCCCATCACAATTGACCCGAAGGATTGTCTCGGCCTATAATCCTTAATGAAATGGACAACTTTTCAGGGGGATCAAGCCCATGACCGATGACGTTGTGAGAATCATATTTTCCCAGGCTGAGCAAACCGCCCAGCAGTTAACCCAGGAAGCGGGGGTGCTCTATGACGGCCTGGATTATCTCCGGCGAACGCTCAATTCCCTGTTGAATGCGGGCTTCGAGGCCGGTTTTCGCGCCGAGATCGAAACCCGCGCCGCCTGGATCGACCAGCAGTTGCGCACAGTGGCCGATGAAGTCAACGAATCCGGCCACGATCTGCAAACCGGCGCAGAAAAGTTCCGCGAGGTAGACCGCGAGTGTGCCCTCATCTTTGACATTGGCTGGCGCGATCATGCCGATCACGAAGCGGCCCTCCTGGGGATGATCGCGGATAATGAGCAGCTTTTAGATCACATCAATTCCGAGTTATCGGGCCTCAATTATTGGAAAAATCTGATGGCCGGCACGCTGGATGATTACCAGCGGATGCAGGCCGAAACGCAGGCGCGCATTTTTGAACTGCGCGAACGGTTAGCCTACGATATGCTGGCCGATCTTGAGGGCCTGAAGCCGGAAGTCTGGGTGGATCTCTCAATGGAAGAACGCGAAGCGGTGATGCGCCAGGTCCACGCAACCTATGCCGAAGCCTACGGGTTCAATCCTGCCGAGTACGATGTCAAAGACATCAATCAGGTCCAAAAAGGGCTGCGCGGCCAGACCAACGGCAGCCGTATTCTCCTCGATGATGACATTCTAAAAAGTGATGACCCGCGGGAGGCCTTTAAAACGACGGTGCATGAAAGCCGCCACGTCCTGCAAAGACGCGCCGCAGATGACGCGGTAAACTATGTTCCGGATGAGGTGGTCGATGCCTGGCGCAAGAACCAATCGTCCTACTACAGCCCGCCCCCCAATGCCACCCAGGAAGAGTTCGAGCGTTATAAAAACCAGGTGATTGAACAGGATGCCCGTGATGCAGCCGATGAAGCGGCAACCGACCTCTACTATTAAACGGAGAACGCCATGGACTATAAACTCCTCTTGACCCAGCACATCAAACAGGTGGACTTCACCCAACTGCGCCGGGCCTATGTGCAGCGCCCCGACTACGAGCCGTATTCTCTGCCCAACAACATGCAGCCCGTCGGCGCGGCCATGAAAGCCCAGGACTGGGCAACCGCCGGGGCGATGTGTGCGGTCATGCTTGAAGCCGACCTGTTACAGATCGATCTGCACCTGTTGATGTCCTACCTGTACAGCCAGGTTGCCGACGAAACCCGCGCCCGCTGGCACCGCGATTTCGCTACCGGCCTGACCAAATCGATCATGGCGTCCGGTGATGGGCAGTCGTTTGCTACCGCGTTTGTCGTCGTGCATATCCGCGAAGAATATGATGTCCTGCGCTTTTTAGGGCTGCTGCCCGTCGGCCAGCAGTTGGTGATCGACGACGAGCGGCACTACGATGTGATCGATGTCGTAGACTCCCAGCGCAACGACGCGGGCCAGCTTTATTTTGATGTCGAAATTTTGCAGTCGCACCTCGATCAAACCGCGCCGATCTAATCACAGCCGGGCGAATCAGGCCCGGCTCACTATTGGCGAATTTATCCCCACCCGCCTAAACTACAGGTAGTATCTTTTTTGCATGCGAAAAATGCCATGATCAATTTATATGACATCCTCGAAGCCGCCGATGGGCAGTTGTTCGGTGAAGCGGCGGCTCAGATTTTCAGTGATTTCTGTTTCGACTCGCGGCGCGTCAATCCCGGCGAACTGTTTGTTGCTATCAAAACAGATCGCGGCGACGGGCACAACTACATGGCTGATGCCATTGCGGGCGGGGCCACCGGCATCATGTGTACCCATCCCCCCACCTTCGACACCGAAGGCCTGACGGTGATCGTGATGCGCCATGTCGAAGACGCCCTCATGCGCTGGACGCAAATCGTGCTCAAAAAGTACGGCACCACCGTGATCGGCGTCACGGGCAGCGTGGGCAAATCCACCGCCAAAGAAGCGATAGCCAAAGTCCTCAGCACCCGCTTTAACGTCTACAAAAATCCCGGCAGCTTCAACGGGCGTTTTGGTCTGCCGCTGGCATTGGGCCGCCTCGCCAAAGAGCATCAGATGGCCGTGCTGGAATTCGGCACCAACCAGTTTGGCGAAATGGCCGAAATGGTCGAGGCCACCAAGCCGCTCGTCGGCGTCGTGACGGGCATCGGTCACGCCCACACGGATCGTTTTGGCACCCTGGAACACATCGCCCGCGAAAAAGGCGAATTGATCCGCCACCTGCCCCCCGAAGGCCTCGCCGTCCTCAACTTTGACGATCCCTATGTGCGCGACATGACGAGTGAAACCCAGGCGTCCGTGCTGACTGTCGGGCTGGACATCAACGAAGCGCTTTTTGGCGCGGACCTCTTCGCCTATAACATCCTCGTGGATCGTTACAAAACCGGCTTCGATCTGCGCCACAACAAAGAACGTTTCGCGGGCCGCTGGGTGCCGCTCTTAGGTTCCCACCAGCTTTACAGCGCCCTGTCCGCGCTGGCCGTCGGCCTCAGCTACGGCATCCCGCTCGAAGAAGGCCTTCACGCCCTGACCGAACTCGAACCGCTGGCGGGACGCATGCGCCCCTTACCCGGCGCAAACGACAGTCTGCTGGTCGATGACAGTTTCAGCGCCACGCCCGAAGGCATGTCCGCCGCGCTGGACTGGCTGAAAGCGGTCAAGGACGAGCGCAGCCGCGTGATTTTTGTAATGGGCGACCTGGACGAACTCGGCAGTTATACCGGGGTCGCGCATATCCAGGTCGGTCAGCAGGCCGCGCAGATCGTCGATCAACTGGTGACTAAGGGCGATGCTGCCGCTGAAGCCGGGCGTGTCGCCCTCGAACAGGGGTTGGATCGCAGCCGCGTGCAGATCACCTTCAGCGCCGAAGACGCCGCCAAAGCGGTGCTTCAGACCTTGCAGCCGCGTGATATTGTCCTGGTCAAGGGCAGCCCCACCGCCCGCATGGAAAAAGTCGTGCGCCGTCTGCTGGCGAATGAACAGGACGCCGGGCAGTTGGCCCGCCAGGAAAGCGCCTATGAACAGGTCTGGATGGATCGCCCGGATCGCCCCACCTGGATTCATATTAATATGGAGGCGATTGCCTACAACGTGCGCCGCCTCAAGGAGATCATCGGGCCGGATGTCGCCCTGATGGCCGTCGTCAAAGCCAACGCTTACGGGCACGGCGCGATCCCGGTCAGCACCACCGCCCTGAACAACGGCGCGGAATATCTCGGCGTCGCCTCCATGAACGAAGCGATTGAACTGCGCGAAGCGGGTATCACCGCCCCGATTCTGGTCCTCGGTTATACCCCACCCTGGGCCGCGCGGCAGGTCATCCGTTATGACATCACGGTAGCCCTCTACGATCTCGAAGTCGCCCGCGCCTTTGACCGCGCCGGGCGCGAGATGAACGCCAGCGTGAAGGCGCATGTGAAGGTCGATACAGGCATGGCCCGCCTGGGCCTCCTCCCGCCGGATGTGACCACCTTCTTCCGGGGGACGCGCAACCTGCGCAACCTGGAAATCGAAGGCATCTTCACCCATTTTTCGGTGGCCGACGAAGACGAAGAATACACCCGCGAGCAAACCGCCGCCTTCGAGCATGTCGTTGATCCGCTGTTGGCCGCCGGGTTCCGCTTCAAATATATTCATGCCGCCAACTCCGCCGCCACGATCCACATGCCCAATTCGCGCTTTAACATGGTCCGCGCCGGGATCGCCATGTACGGTCTGAATCCCAGCACGCTCATGCCCGTTCCCGCCGACTTTAAGCCCGCGCTCGTCTGGAAAACGACCATCGCCCAGGTCAAGCGGCTTCCACCCGGCAGTTACATCGGCTACGGCAACACCTACCGCACCCAGATCACCGAAACCATCGCTATTATCCCGGTCGGATATGCCGATGGGTTCCGCCGTGCGCCCCGACGCTGGAAGCATGTGCTGGTACGCGGTGAATATGCGCCGCTGGTCGGGCGCATCAGTATGGATCAGGCCGCGATCAATGTCTCCCATATCGAAGATGTGCAAATCGGGGATGAAGTTGTGTTGATCGGCCAGCAGGCTTCGCGCAGCATCACCGCCGAAGATGTCGCGGAATATCTCGACACGATCAATTATGAAGTCGTCAGCACCATTCTGGCCCGCGTGCCGCGCGTCAAACAATAACCCCGCCTGATGCCTGCTGCGCCCTCCCTGCTCCTCCTTTCTCCGCGTTCGGGGAAAGGAGGTTGGGGTAAATCTCATCCCAACCTTTCCCCCCGCTTCGGGATACCCTATATAGAGGAGAGGTTATGGACGAACACAAAGCCATTGCCCGCTTAAAAGCGGGGGACATCAGCGGGTTAGAAATGTTGGTGCGGGCGTATCAGGTGCGGGCCGTGCGCGCAGCCACCCTGATTACGCATGACCGGACGCTGGCCGAAGACATTGTACAGACCGCCTTCATCCGGGCCTATGAGCGCATTCACCAGTTCGACGCGGCGCGCCCGTTCGGACCCTGGTTTTTGCGTGGCGTGGTAAATGATGCCGTCAAAGCCGTCACCCGGCGCAGACCGTCGGCCTCGCTCGACGATTCACCGGACTCCCTTGATCTCCCCGATCCCGCACTCACCCCCGAACAACTGCTCGAACAGGCCGAAACCCACGCCGAAATCTGGACCGCGCTGGCCCAGCTTCCCCCCGAACAGCGGGCGGCCATCGTGCTGCGTTATTACCTGGACTTGAGCGAGGCCGAGATCGCGGCGCACCAGGACGTGCCCCAGGGCACGATCAAATGGCGGCTGCACACCGCGCGGGAACGGCTGCGCAAACTTTTACGGCGTTATCGACAAGATGTGATGGAGACTCACGGCTATGAAACGAAATAAACTGGTTGATCTCGTCCAGGCGGCAGCGGAACACGCCGCGCCGGATACCCTGGATTTGTGGCCCACCATCCGGGCACGTATCGAACCCACGCCCGCCGCCCGATCCTCGCGGCGCTGGGTGGGCGTTTTAACGGTCTTCGCTGCGGTGATCCTCGTCGCAGCCGTCGCCCTTGTGATCCTCTCGCGCGACGACGATCCCAAGCACAACGTACAAAGCGAATGGGCCGCTGCCCCCCAGGATCAAACCCTGTGCGCCAACTTCCCGCAGTACTGCGTGCCGCTGGTCGGCGGTGAAGCGGGCAGTTACTCGCCCGAACTTGCCAATCTCGAAACGTCCGCCAGCCGCCCCAACGCCGACTCCACCTATACCTCGGTGGCCTGGCAAACCGGGGTAGTACGCGGCATCAGCGCCGACGGCACCCCCTTTATCGGCAACCCCAACGCCCCGATCCGCGTCCTGCTCTTCACCGATCCCGCCTGTCCCCACTGCCAGGAATATTTCGCGGGCGATCTCAAGCGTTTCATTGAGGATTACGTCCTGACCGGGCAGGCGGTGCTGGAACTGCGGCTGCTCTGGGGCACGGGCTGGGAAGATTCCGAACGCGCGGCCCAGGCCGCCTACTGCGCCGGGGAACAAGGCGCGTTTTGGGAAATGGTGAACACCCTGTTCGCCCTGCTCCAAGATCACCCCGCCTCCGAAGCCTTCGCCCTGGATCAGCTCCAACTGGTCAACCTGGGCAGCGATTTTGACATGTCGCGTTACGGCACCTGCCTCTATGCCGAACGTTATGCCGGTGTCCTGACTGCCAACAACGTCTTTTCATCCGATCTGGGTGTGACCGGGGTGCCGAGTGTCTTCGTGAAAAACAAGCTCATGGACGCTTGGAGTCCCGTCGAGCGCGACTACGCGACTCTCGCCGGGCTGGTCCAGGGTGCATCTGGCCTCACCTTCCCGCTGGATTTCACGGAAATTCGCCCCGAAGACATCAACACCGATATGACCTATATCCATTCCGGCCAGCTCGCGCTCGAAACCCCGCGCGACGATTACCGCGTGGACAGTTCCACGCTCCCCAAAGGCTGGTTGATCGTTCAGGCGGTGAGCGATTCGTTCGTGCCCAATCTCTTTATGGATGGGCGTTCCAACGATGGCACCACCCTGTACTATGTCTACCGTTCGAATGAAGGCGTCCTGCTGATCGACAACAGCGGGCCGGCGCAGGTCTATGACATCCTCGTTGAGGGCCACCTGACGACTCTGGCCGGAACCTACCGCCTGGAAATCCGCCCCATACTCGATCCGCCGGTTCTGGAATCCGGACAGCAAATTTCTTTGCAGCCGGGTATGATGCAGGTCTTTAAGGTCGAAACGGGTTCGCCCTTCACCTTCCGCGTGATCGAAGGTGTGGCCGATACCGAAATCGCGCTGGGCGCTACCCAAAACATTGCTCGTTTTGCCGCCACGCAGGATATGCAGATCACAGCGAGTCTGCCCGCGCTGGTCGCGTTCCATACCGTCCCCGCCTGCGTGATGAACTGCGAAGCCAGCGGTGAAGTCGTGCTGGAAGTCACACTCGGCACACCGGGCACGACTCCCGCCCCATCCGATGAACTTGGCGGCACGCTGATCCTGCCCTCGAACACCGTCGCCGTCTCGATCCCGCAGGGCAGCTATGTCGCCAGCGGCGATCCCGGCGCGTATGTCGGCCAGTACGTCGATGTTTACGCCAGCATCCCAGCCAATGCGGATGCCCTGACGGACGAGCAGCGTGCCGAAATCGGCGGCGTGACGGTTGATCCGCGCGACACCACCGAAGGCCAACCCGCTGCCGCCATGGGTCCTGCGGTGCGCATCACCGCAGGCGCGCTGGTCGTGAGCGCTGGTCCCTATCTCGCCCCCTTCTCCAATGCCGATCCCAACCTGGATTGGGCCACTGCGGATCACACCTGGAGTGCGATCACGCTGGCCGTCCGCAGTATTCAGGAAGCCGAGGTCATCCAATGGGCCACCGACAACCACATCCCGCTCATCGTCCACCCGGCCACTGCATCTTATGGCGACCTCGTGGAACTGTCGCTGGCTCCTGAAGCCGTTGAGCAAGTATCGTTCGGGCTGCAAGCCGACGACACCGTGACCATCGGCCTGCCGGGCGTCTCCAATGTCCAGTTCCACCAGAACGACGATAACACTGTCTCGGTGGAAGCAACCTACAGCGACCTGTCCAGCACCTTAGGGCAGGCCGCCGCCGTGATCGAAAAGATCGATTCCGGCGAAGACGGCAGCATGCGCCTGACCGTCCGCGCCAATCCTACCGATGCCCTGCTGCTCAACTGGGCGGTAGCGCAGGGCGTGCCCCTGATGATCCAGTTGCAGGATTAACGACCACCCGCTAATCGTGGGTTGGATGATCCCTGCTGTCAGGTTAAACTTGATAGTAGGGATTTTTATTGGACGAAGGACAGGGTAGCTATGCGGCGCGGAATAATCGGACTCTTATTTATCGTGGCGCTGGTACTTCTCAGCGGGACCGGGTTGGCCCAACAGGACGCGCGTTCGATCATTCTCCGGGCCTACCAGAATTATGAAGCCTGGCAGACTTTTCAAGTCACCGTCAGCGACTCCTCCGACTATGCCATGACCGCCCAGGGCGCTCAGACCTCGGTCTGGCAGAAGCGCGAGCAGGACATGACGCTTTCCGGCTGGTACGACCTGACGAATCGCGGCAGTTCGGTGATCGCGCTCGATGTGACCAACAAAGCCTCCACCTCCACCGACACCGGCACCCGCCAGCGCTGGACAGTGGATTTAAACGCCGCCCTGGTGAATGGTGAAACCTTCTGGCGCGGCACCTATTCCACCACGCCCGCCGACAGCTTCACCCTCCCCACCGATTGGACCACCTTCGGCAGTGCCGACACCCGATCCGTCCCGGTGATCGCCGATCTGCTCCTGAACCGTTACCTTTTGCAGGACAACACCGATCCCTTTATCGGGGATTATCAGGCCTGGCTTGATGCCGCCATCAGCATCGATGGCCCCCTCACCCGCTCGATTGATCGCGGTCAAACGCAGGGCGATCTGTATACCATTGAAGTTTCGCTGGCCGACGCGCCCGAACTGCTGGAAAATCGTTTCCGCGCCCTGACCGACAGCGCCAACCCGATTATCACCAATCGCGCCGCGTTTCTGAATTTGCTCGAAAATCAGGAGACATTTATCTGGGAAGTGCTGATCGATCCCGCCACCACGCAGATCATCGAGCAGACCATTCAAATCGCCATCTCCGCCGAAATCGACGGCAGCACCCTGAACACGTCCTATTCGCTCCTGAAGCTCGAATTCACCGACGATCTGCGGACTCGCTTCAGCGCCATCAACGCCCCGCTGACCTTCACCGATCTGCCGCTTACACCGTAATCGGCCAACGCGGTTTCCCGATTCACGCCTCTCCCCCTTCCTGCTTGCGGGAAGGGGCCGGGGGTAGGGTCATGCCCGACAGCAACTCAACGGCTCCTCGTAGGGGCGTATGGCCATACGCCCCGCGCTTTATGCCCGCCATTGGTAGGGGCGCTGCTTGCTGCGCCCTGCCCCTCCTTTCTCCGCGTGCGGGGAAAGGAGGCCGGGAGGATAGGGGTGAACTGAGGTTCGTTGAGGGGCGTTCCTCACACCACCAACCGCAGCACCAGCACCGCCACCACCACACTCATCACACACCACAACACCGCCAGCAGCAGCGTCAGCCACCGCCGCTCATGCCACCACGCCAGCAGCGCATACCAGATAAAACGGAGCGGAAACGCCCGGCGCTTACCCGCCGCCGTCCGTCCTGCAGGAGGACCGTACGGCCCGTAGTCCCTGCCGAAAACCACCGGCGGCGCGGCGGGCGGCGTGCCCGATTGCGGCGGCGGGCCATACCCCGCCCCGAAAGAATCGCCCGACGCGGGGGCAGCAGGCGCGGACGGCTTCACAACCGGCGCAGGTGGCATCAACGGTTCAGCAGACACCGGATCAGCCGCTTCGCGCTTTTCCTTTTTCTGCGACTCTTGCCTTACTTGTTCGTGCCGCGCCAGCACATCCTCAATCGCCGGGAGCGCGGGCGCTGCTTCTGCATCCAGATCAATCGCTTCTTCCGCCTCCACCTCATCGATCCGCTCTGGCGGCTTGCTCGATGACTGGATCGCCGCCTGCGGGACTCCCTCCGTCCCGTCGCTCACCAGCAGCGTATGGGCCGTGGACGCGATCAGTTTGCCGTTCTGCGTCACCTCGAACATCACTTCACACCGCCCGACCTTACGCGGCGTCAGCGGGAACCACACCGGCGGCGTGTCGAAATCCGCAAAAATCGTGATCGGCTTCATCGCCGGACCGTGTACCTCGCAGTTCGTCGCCGTGATCCGCACTTCCGCCTCACCCGGCAAAAACTGCCCGCCCGCCACCGGAAACTCGATCCGCGCTCGTGTGGCATCCCGCGTTACGTCTTCTTTCGGTTCGAGTCCCAACAATCGCCGTAATTCGTCATCATCCGGCACAGGCGCATCCAGCCGCCGCACCCACGCCCCAAACCGCAGCGGCATATTCACCGGGGCGCGGCGCGGCCCCGCCGAATCCACCCGCCGTTCGATAAACGCCCGTGTAATCTCCGGCACACGCCGCGTCCGCAGATACAGCGTCGGCACATACCAGTACGTCGAGCGCATCAATTGTTTCCGTCCGGCGGCAACCGCGCTTTCCAGGTCTTGCCCTTCCATCAGCGCCGTATAGAACCCGCGTGAGAACCGGGTCGCCGCCTCGTCAGGAATCCGCTGCTGCATAGCGACCACCGCCGGAACCCCCGCCAGAATCAGCGCCGGGGCCACGCTCGACAGCAGGCTGTCGCCCGCTGTTTTGGCCGAATCGCATGCGCTCAACACCGCCAGCCGTAAATCAGTCCCATAAAACGCCCCGCCGAGTGTCGATGCTTCCACCGGGTCCGATGCGCCGTCCGCATCCTCAAAAATCAACAATCCCGTGCGGGTGAAAGCCCCGTGCCCCTCAAAATGCAGAATGCTTGGCGCGCCCGCCAGCAGCCACTCCATCAGCGAATCCCACGTCGGCGGCATCAGAAACGCCAGATCAAGCTTATCCTCGCTGATCAGTTTATCGAACGCCTTTTGCAGCGCCTCAAATTCCGACACCAGCGGCGGTTGATCTTTCGGACGCGCCGACACCACCAGAATATCAAGCGGGCTGCGCGCCGTGAGCGGGCGCGGCGGCTCAGGAAACGTCATATACCGCGCCAGGTTGACCGCCCCGGCTTGCAGCAGAAAGCGCGTCCCGTCGTGCAGCAGTTCCCACGGATACCGCGCGATCCGCACCAGTTCGCGGTCAAAGCGTAATTCAATCGTCAGCGATTGCCCGCTGCTCGCCGCCTGCGCAAAGGCCGCGCGGTACAGGTCCGTCAGCCGTCCGGGGAACAACGCCCGGAACAACCCCTGCCCCACGTCCTCATGAAACGTCGGCTGGCTCACCATCCGCAGCAGATCATCGATCCGCTGCAACACAATCGCCGCCGCGTCTTCGCCCACCGGCGAATCCACCACGCGCACTTCCAGCCCTTCATCGAGTCCATGCAGTTGTAAACAAATCCGTGCTCCGCTTGCGGGGCGTAAATCGAACATAATGGTTTCCTGGCTTCCTGGCTTCTGGATGTTTGAATTTTAGCCCCGCCCGGCACGGAAGCAAATCACCTGCCCTCCCACCCCATTTGACTTTGACTTCCCCCGCTTCCAACTCGCTTGGAGAAAGGACGCCGGAAAACGCCTCACATAACGCCGGGCAAAAAACAGTCAAACAGCCGGTATAACACAAACCTTACATGATTTTCACAAAAGTTTTCTGGCATCCGAGTCCATAACCGATTATGATTAGCATCAGGGTAAGTTTCAACGGGACCTTTGCGCCCGTTATCTTTACAAGGGGGCCGCGTGTTCCAACGAATCAACAATCGGTTGCGGATTCGTCATCGCCTGATGATTGCCTTCGGGCTGGTGGTGATCTATCTGATCCTGAATTCCGGGATCAACATTATGCTCAACAACCGCGATCAAAAATACCGTGATGAAGTGTCCAGTTCTCAACAGGAAATTACCCTGGTCCAGACCTTGCGGGCCGAAATCATGAGTGCCCGGTTCATCGAGCGCACCACCTTAGCCGTGCGTTTGGCGCAGGGTTATGAGGCTTCTCTTAGCTCCTATGCCAGCTTCTCCCCTCACATCGAGGCGGCAGTTCAGTTGCTCGAACAACTCAAACATCAGAATCCGGACGCCGAGGAACTGCGCAATATTGAAAGTATTGAAGCCGACCTTCAGGCCTTCCGCACCGCGTTAGATCAAATGGTCCTCGAATTGATTCCCCAGCGCGGCGATGCCCAGACGGGCCAGGCCGGGGAACTCGTCGCCAATATTGAACAGCTTCGCCAGAGTTTTATGGACCGCGACTTGACCGAGGCCGAGTTGATTACGGCGGACATCCAGCGCGCCATCGGTAGTTATCTGGTGACCCCCTCCCTCGACTCGGTTGGCGGCTTCACCAACGGCATCAATCGGCTGGAAGCCCTGCTGCCCGATCTGCCCCTGGCGGAAGACGAAAAAAACGATCTGCTGGACCTCCTGTCCACCATTCAGAACGGTTTTACCGCGCTGACCTTTTCCGATGGCGCGATGGTAACTCTCACCTTCGACAACCAGGAACTCGTCAACCAGATTGATGCCACCATGCAGGCCATTATCCAGGCGGAACTCGACGATGCGCAGCAGGCGGAAGCGGTCCTGGCCGAAGCCGAAGACACCCGCAACACCTATAATATGCTGATCCAGAGTTTTATCTTTTTTGCCACCGCGCTGACTCTCTTCCTCACCTATCGCAGCATCACCCGTCCCATTCACGACCTGATCCAGGCCTCCCACCGCATCGCCGACGGCGCATATGATCAGCGCATCACCGCCCAAAAAGCCGATGAAGTGGGTGATCTGGCGCACGCGTTTAATGATATGGCCGAAGCCGTCTATAAGCGGGATGCCGAAATGCGCGATCAGTCCGACCGGCTTTCCCAAAATAACATCGAACTCGCCGCCGCCCGCACCCGCGCCGAAGAATCGAACACGCTCAAAAGCCAGTTTCTCGCCACCATGTCCCATGAACTGCGCACTCCGCTCAATGCCATCATCGGCTACACCCAGATCATGATGGAAGGCATGGCCGGGCAGCCCACCGAGCAGCAGACCAAGTTCCTCAAGCGCGTGTTTACCAACGGCAACGACCTGCTCCATCTCATCGATGACATCCTCGACCTCTCCAAAGTCGAAGCCGGGCGGATGGAATTGGTCAAATTACCCTTTGAGGTTCGTCCCTGGGTTCAAAACCTCTGCACCCAGGTCGAGCCGCAGCTCAAAGCCAAAAACCTCGTGCTGAATATGGTGATCGATGCCCAGCTACCGGATCGCATCATCGGTGATCCGGATCGCCTGAAGCAGATCGCGCTCAATCTGTTGAGCAATGCCATCAAGTTCACGCACGAAGGTCACATCGATCTCACCCTTCAGCGCCGCGAAAAAACCTTGTGGGAACTGATCGTATCCGATACCGGCATCGGCATCCCGGCCACCGCTCAGGAATACATTTTTGACTCGTTCCGTCAGGTCGATGGTTCCTCCCGGCGCGAATATGGCGGCACCGGGTTGGGCTTATCCATCGTGCGCCATTTGTCGCTGCTCATGGGGGGCACCATCCGCGTCCAAAGCGAAATCGGCCAGGGCAGCACCTTTACTGTTTTACTGCCGTTGATCGAAGGAGATAACCATCATGGGACTGCAAGCTGAAGCAGCGCATTGGACCGTCCTCATCGTGGAAGACGAGCCGGATAATCTCGGTGTGCCCGAAACCATCCTGTCCTTTCATGGCACCAGGGTGCTCACGGCTGAAAACGGCGTCGAAGCCCTGAAAATTTTGGACACCACCACACCGACTTTTATTCTGTTGGACCTGTCCATGCCCCAGATGGACGGCTGGCAAACCCTGGCCGCCATCCGGGCCAATCCCCGGCTTGCCTCCATCCCCGTGATCGCCCTCACCGCCTATGCCATGAAAAGTGACCAGGAACGCGCGTTGGCCGCTGGTTTTAATGGGTATATTGTGAAACCGTTTTTTATTGTGAACTTTTGGCAAGAGATCGAACGCTGTTTATCTCAGTTAGAAAAACCCTTGATCAACGCGAAGGAGCACGAATGAACCTCAAAAGCTGGTTGGCGCTCGTAGTCGAAGACGAACCGGACAGCGCCCAAATGGTCGCCCACATCCTGGAACATTTCGGCTATCAGGTCTCCGTTGCCCGTAATGGTCGCCATTGTCTGAATCTGCTGCAAGACATCCATCCCGATATTGTGATCATGGATCTCAGCATGCCCGAACTCGACGGGTGGCGCACCCTCTCCGAAATGCGCACCGATCCCATCACTGCGCCCATCCCGGTCATCGCCATGACCGCCTATCATTCCGTCAATGTCGCCCAGGATGCCCACCGCGTCGGCTTTGACTCCTACCTCTCCAAGCCTTTTGATCCGAATCTGCTCGTGTCCGAAATCGAGCGCCTCATTTCATGACCATCAGGTGATTGAACCAGCCGCCGCCTGATGTTTTAATGAGAAAAATAGCATAATCATCAGGCGGTGAGCTATGAAACAAGTTTTTGTCGGCTTGATTTGCCTTCTCATCCTGATCGCGCTGAACGGTTCAGCGCTTCAGGCCGCACCCCAGTTTGACGGCTGCACCATCTACCCTGCGGATCATATCTGGAACGTCCGTGTAGACACGCTTCCCCTCGATCCCAATTCGGATGCCTATATCGACACCATCGGCGCGGATGAATCATTTCACATGGATTTCGGTTCGGGTGAATGGGACGGCGCACCGATTGGGATTCCCTTTGTCGTCGTCGATGGCACCCAGCCGCTGGTCGATGTGGAATTTTCCTGGCCCGAAGAAAGTGATCCCGGCCCCTACCCCATCCCCGCCGACGCGCTCATTGAAGGCGGGCCGGATTCCGACGGAGATCGCCATGTGATCGTGCTGGATCAGGACAACTGCATCCTCTACGAGTTATACAACGCCTGGCCCCAGTCCGACGGTTCGTGGGAAGCCGACGCGGGCGCGATCTTCCCCCTCGCTTCCTACGATCTCCGCCCCGACACCTGGACCTCTGCCGACGCTGCTGGCCTGCCCATTCTGCCCGGCTTGGTCCGTTACGATGAAGTCGCCAGTGGCCGGATCACCCATGCCCTGCGTTTCACCGTGCCCGACACCCGCCGCGCCTATATCTGGCCCGCCCGTCATTACGCCTCGTCCCTCACCGGCGATGAATACCCACCGATGGGCCAGCGTTTCCGCCTGAAAGCCGATTACGACCTTTCCGGCCTTTCGCCCGACGCCCAGGTGATCGCCCGCGCCATGCAGGAATACGGCATCATCCTCGCCGACAACGGCTCACCCTGGTTTGTCTCCGGTGCGCCCGATGATCGCTGGGATAACGACGTACTCCACGAACTGGATGTGCTCACCGGGGCCGACTTTGAAGCGGTGGATGTCTCCGCGCTCATGCTCGACCCCGATTCCGGTCAGGCTGCCATCCCGCAGGTACTCCACCCGGTCAGCGGCTGCTTCAACTCCACCGCCGATCCAACCGTGATCATCTGCACCACACCCTGATCGATCCACCACCCCGTAGGGGCAATTCACGAATTGCCCC